>NZ_PUIA01000081.1 GCF_002967715.1 Blastopirellula marina | reverse complement strand
CTTTGAACGATTTCGTTCCTTGAATGTTCGGTCGAATGACCAACTCGACGAGCTCGTTTCGCAGTGCCAGAACATTGTTCAGGGCGTGCAGCCTCAGACGCTACGAGACGACGCTCAGGTACGACAGACGTTCAATCGCGAACTATCTAGCGTTCAGGCCACGTTGGACGAATTATTGGTTGATCGGCCACGTCGGCGGATTATCCGCTCCCCAAAGTGAGGTGCCGGATGCAACTTGTCATCTCATCCACCGGGACAATTCGCTGTCTCTATGACGAGACGCTTGACCTCCGAACGTTCGGAAAACTGTCGATCTCGCGTGGCTCCCATGTCGAGCCGAACGACGATGGTCAGTGGTTCGCGGATCTTTCGCCCGTCGGCGGTCCACAACTCGGACCTTTCGGTAGTCGTAGTGCCGCGCTGACCGCTGAGGTCCGTTGGTTGGAAGAGCATTGGCTCTCTTCAAGCAACGACTAACTCACCCTTTTTATCACAAACCTTCAAAAGCCCTTGCTGGATTGCGATCCGGCAAGGGCTGTTTCTGTTTCTTGACCAAAGGAGAAATAAATCCATGCAAGCTTCAGATTTTTATCGAGCCGTTGCCGAGGCAACTGGCGAGAGTGTTTCTACGATCCGTCAACTCGGATTTTCGCTCGTAGAAGAACCTTCAATCGACTCGGACGACGAAGTCTGTTACGGCCCGAACGTCATCGACTGGGACGAAGTCGAATTTTTGAGAGCACGGGAGTCTTCGGGGAGCGAGTCTTATGAACCGAAAGCAGCCTAACTCCCACGCTTCGGAAACAGCACTCTCGTCGCGAACAAAGCAACCTCGGAATGCAGCGGATAAAGTCGATCTGCGTTTGATCCGAGGTGGTCAGCAGCGGGGGCGGCGTCAGCACCGATATCATCCTCGTTGTGTGAATTTTCGACGCTCGGACAGGTAGTGTTTGTTACTTCGAGAATTGGGAGGATCTATGGAGACCATCGTGCAGGCTGCATTCTGGGCCGTCGTCGCCTGGGCGTGCTACAGAACCGGAAAGCAATTGGGAAGTAGAAAGGGATTCAGCGCCGGTCGTCGACGTGGACGTTCCTCGCGACGGTAGAGGTCCAGTCAACTCCCTAATCCAGAAGGGCCGCCCAATGGGGCGGCCCTTCCTCTATTTCTTTTTAGCTATCCGGCGAAAAGATTTACGACATTTAGCAGCACCAATTTGTGCAACCGCAAAAAGAAACTCCGTAACAGCAACAAAGCGTCATCGCACAGCCAGAGATCGCCTTTTCATCGATCACAACGAAGGCATTCCCACATGGGACACAGCATGCTGAATATAAAATTACGCTTTCGTGGTCGTTTACTCCAACGGAAGCGAATAGGCTGCGTTCCAGGGAATACCATGCGGACGCCAAACTCTCAGAAGCCTCGTGGACGATCTCGCGCCCTCGGTTCAATTGGTTTCCTATGAAATGAAGTGCCTCTTTTCGTATTTCATAGGGAATCTCGTTAGAGTTGGAAGATTCGTCGCGCAGACAGAGAGGGTTATACTGGCGTCCTTGATCCTTCTTAAAGTCTCGAACTGCGTCAACGATATAAACCACACGGCCAAGGACTTCTCCGAGATTTTCTGCTTGGCTCTTGGTGAAAGAAGAGTCGCTTCTCGCTGCAATTTCTCCAGCCACCTGGCAGTACGCCTTGCCAGTCAACTCTGAAGCGATATCAAGGTCGGTGACAGCCTGCTTCTCAATGGATTGCTGCTGTTGAATGATCTCCTCCAGTTGGCCCACATCCAATCCAATGTCGATCAGTCTATGACGGGCACACTGGAAACTGTTGCCATAGTAGGCATCAATTGCCTTAGTCTTCCACGAGGGTTGGTCATTCAGGTCATCCTTTACCTTCGTGCTTAGCGTGAAAATGCTGATTCCAGCCAGTAATTGTTGTAACTCGGTCACCCCATGGTTCCGAAGTCGACGAGTCCCGCCTCTCAAACAATTGACTACTGGTAGCCGTCCTTCTTCGTCCTGTAGGCGGTTATCCAAGAACCACCAAAGTGTGGATATATCATGAACGACCATCGTCCGCGATGTGAAGCCGTATTGGCTCCCAATTAAACCGCAAAGCCCGCAATAGGCAGAAGCGTGCCGATGCCGGGCTTCTGGAGGAAGTAGGCTTCGGTCAGGTTTCAATACTCCGAACATAAGGTTCCTCAAGCAATAGGATGTTCATCCAGCCAAACCTTCAAAATATCCCAAAATGGGATATTTGCAACTGGATTCTATCGTCGCCTGCTTCGTATCCCCCTGGAGCGGTCGTCGAATGGAAAAGAATCTCTACACGCAGCGTCAGTTACGCCTACAAGAATTACTACGTGAACTTCGGCAAAACGCGAACCTAACGCAAGAAGAGGTTGCGGCACGATTAGAGCGGCCTCAATCTTTTGTCTCGAAATATGAGAGTGGTGAACGACGGCTCGATATTTTGGAACTCTGGGATGTTTGCCAAGCGCTTGAAATTAGTCTGGAGGCGTTCGTCAAGGTTTTGGAAGAACGGCTTACCTGATGTCTTGGATTGACTCAGTCGACGCTTTGCGGACTACTGGCCTGGGGCTACTCTCTCAATTCACTAGCGAATTTCGATTCGATTTGCCCGACCCCGACACCCTTTCCCATGCCAGCTTTCAGTTAGGAGATTGAGGTGAAATCAGGCGAATCTTTTCGAGGAGAGATTCGCCGTGAATAAGCCTTGGTTTGCGATTCAGCAAATTACTTTCACTCTCAAACAGGCGGAGTCAAGCTTGGAGAAGTGAATCTTTGTCAAACGTATCGCAATGGGTTTGGAGTCGAACTGACCGATACCCCTGCTGGCATCGGTTTCCACTCCTAATGATACCGACTGCCAATATCTTCGAGATTTTTGACCCAGCGGCAGTCCAGACGACGCATTGTTACTCAGGAAGACTTCTTAGTGGGAGCGATTTTCGCCTCCAATACAAAATAAGTTCTGCTATTTCGTTGAGCGTTGTCGTGAACCAGATAACGACAAGGGGTTTAGCAAACTGATCCACGAAGATCATAAGTCAACCAGTCGTTGCCAAGAAATTCCCTTACTTTGGGGTGGTCGATATGAATCGAAAAGACGCCAAACAATTTGATCAAGAGGTGCTCAACCTCTACGACGACTATGCCCATGGTCGGCTAACTCGGCGCGATTACATTAAACGGCTTAGCGCATTTGCAGTCGGTGGTATTACGGTCGAAAGCTTGTTGTCAAGCCTTTCGCCCAACTATGCCTGGGCCGAGCAGGTCAAGCCTGACGATCCACGCATTAAAACGGTGATCGCCACCTATGCTTCTCCCCAAGGTGGCGGCGAGATCAAAGGACTGCTGGCCCGGCCGACGGAAGGAGATAAATTTCCGGGTGTCTTGGTGATCCACGAGAATCGCGGCTTGAATCCTTACATTGAAGATGTTGTTCGTCGTCTGGCCGTCGAAGGCTACGTGGCGTTTGCCCCTGACGCGCTAACCCCGCTGGGTGGCTACCCTGGTAACGACGACGAAGGCCGAACCATGCAGGCCAAGCGTGACGGTGAGGAGATGAAGCAAGATTTTTTGGCGGCGCTAAAGTGGCTCGACGAACACCCCAACTGCAATGGCAAAGTGGGGGCTGTTGGATTTTGCTTTGGTGGCGGAATGGTTTATCAGCTGGCGATCTTCGCGCCCGACATCCTCGACGCAGGCGTCCCCTTCTATGGACGACAGCCTGACTTGGCGGATGTCTCCAAGATCAAGGCGCCGCTGTTGATCAATAACGCTGGACTTGACGAACGAATTCTCTCCGGCCAGTCTGCTTTTGAAGAGGCTTTGAAGAAGAGCAACAAGAAGTTTACCGCCTACGTCTATATGAACGTCAACCACGGCTTTCACAACGATAGCACTCCCCGCTTCAACGAAGAAGCCGCCAAAGTTGCCTGGGGGAGAACCCTTCAGTTCTTCAAAAGCAATTTGACTGGTGGTTAAGACAAGAGGAGGGACGAGACGTAGTGACTCACCTTTGCAAATTCAGTTTAGGAGACCATTAGATGATCAAGATCGACATGGCATGGAAGATGGCCGCGTTGTTATTTGTCTACTCATGGAATAGCGTCGCATTCGGACAGGCCGATGCCTCCAATCAAGTAACGACCGCAGAAATTGCGACCAGTGCCCAGGCTTTTCTCAATACGCTCGACGAAGCAAAACGAAGCAAAGTCATCTACAAGTTTAGCGACGACGAACAACGCAAACGTTGGTCGAATTTCCCAGTGGGTGCGTTTCCACGCGGTGGGATAAGCATGGGAGAACTTAGCCAAGAGCAACGCTCTACTGCGATGGAAGTACTCAAGGCAGTTCTCAGCGAGGGAGGATACCAGAAGGTTTTACAGATCGTTGAGGCGGACGAGGTTCTGAAGAACAATCAAGGGGGAGGACGCGGTGGTCCCGGGGGCCGAGGTGGAAGGGGGGGCGGACCGGGATTCGGCCGCGATAATTATTTCATTTCCTTTCTCGGCAAACCTTCAGCCACCGAACCATGGATGATGCAATTTGGCGGTCATCATTTGGCTATCAACATTACCTTTGTCGGCGAGAACGGCACGCTCGCCCCTAGCCATACTGCCGCGCAGCCAGCCGTTTATCAAATCGAAGGGAAGACGATTAAGCCGCTGGGAAAAGAAGTCGAGAAAGCCGAAGCATTGATGGCGTCCCTCAATGCAGAGCAGCGAACAAAGGCCGTTCTTGGCTATCAAGTTCGCAATCTAGTACTCGGCCCTGGCCGCGATGGTCAGATGATCGAGCCAGAAGGATTGAAGGCTGATCAATTGAGCGAAAAACAGCGCGCGATGCTGATTGACTTGGCCACCGAGTGGACAGGCATAGCTAACGAGTTGGTTGCAGCGGCCAAGTTGGAAGAGATGAAAAAGGGAATCAGTGAGACTTGGTTCGCCTGGAGCGGTTCGACCGAAAAAGGGAGCCCGGCTTATTTCCGCATCCATGGTCCAACCGTCTTCATCGAGTTCGCCCCGCAAGGCCAAGGGGAATCGGCTCTAAACCATATTCATACGATCTATCGCGATCCGACGAATGAATACGGAGCGAAGTGGTGGCGAAAATGACCCGAGTGATTGGTATCGTGATTCTTTTGCAAGTGGTCTTGGCATGCCTCGCAATTTCCGTTTCGGGTCATGAACTGGACGAATTTACTCAAGCGACGCTCATCTCCATCAGTCCAAAGGAAGTTCGGCTCTACGTGAATTTGACGCCAGGGGTCGAAGTCGCCGAGCAGTTCATTCAGCGGGTTGACCGTAATAAGAACGGCGAGATTTTGCGTGAAGAAGGAGCCGAATACGCCGACTCTTTCCTCCGCGATCTTTCCGTCTCCCTGGATGGTCAAGATCTCGAGATTCGTGTCGCTGAATTTCAAATCCCTGATCCAGCGGAACTTCGCACCGGTTGGGGGATGGCCCAAATCGAACTGGCGACGCCTCTATTCACACTGAGTCCTGGCGAGCATCGACTGATATTTGAAAACCGACATTCGTTCAATGGCAGTGTTTACATTGTGAATGCAGCACGGCCGGAACTAGAAACGATTGAAATCTTGGAGCAGATTCGTAGCGAAGAGCAAACTCAAAGTGAAATATGCTTTGCCTATCATCCTCCTCCTAGCGAAGACGCTTATTGGGGAGCGATTGTTGCTTTGGGATTGCTCTTTATTTTCGGTTTGATGGTAATTCGGTTTCGCTGGCATCGACGCATCTCGCGTAGTTCGTTCATCGCGTGAGTTTATTCTCGAACGACCGTCCGTTGCCTGCTTGCACGAGAAGCTTGTCTGATTGGCGGCATGTCGGTTGTGGGAAACATAATCGCATGTGCGGGGTTTGAAACGTTAACTTTTGCTTCTCGCGAATCGGTCACGGCGAGTTGTGCATATACGGCATTTGTTGGGAATACAACCTAGAACTTATGAACACTTCTAAACTTATACTGCTCGTTTCGGCACCGACCTTGACCCTAGCGACAATCTTCGCGTATTCGAGCGGCACGGGACAGGAAGTCGCCGCGCAAACCGTGACAGAGTCTCAAACTCAAGCAGTCGTTGATGCAGCAACAGCCTTTCTGGAGTCCCTCACTGGTGACCAACGTAAGAAAACACAGTTTGAATTCAAACCGCAACCATCATCAACGGCTGCTCGCTTCGCCCGGAAAGGCGGTTCTGGCGGTGGTATGAGAGGCTTCATTGGTGAAAAGTACGGCGAAGCCGTCTGGTCGAATTTCCCGGTAGACGACGTGCCTCGCCCAGGTCTGCAGTTAGGAAGTCTAACGACCAAACAACGTGCGGCCGCGACTAAATTACTCGAAACAGTATTGAGTCCCAAGGGCTATCAAAAAGTTGTCGATATTATGGGATCCGATCAGGTGCTCCATGAGAAAGGCACCAACTACGCGTCGGGTAACGACGTCTACACATTGGCCGTCTTTGGTGCGCCTAGCTCTACCGATCCGTGGATGCTCCAATTCGGTGGTCACCACCTCGCGCTTAATATTGTCATCGTGGGAGTGCATGGCACGATGACGCCTAGTCTGACGGGAACCCAGCCGGCGGTCTACAAAACGAAAGATAATAGGAGAGTTCGTGTTCTCGCTGAGGAGAACGATAAGGCGTTTGAACTGTT
Organism: Blastopirellula marina; assembly: GCF_002967715.1. NCBI lineage: Bacteria > Pseudomonadati > Planctomycetota > Planctomycetia > Pirellulales > Pirellulaceae > Blastopirellula > Blastopirellula marina. Next base: position 302,957 of record NZ_PUIA01000081.1, on the reverse strand, counting down.
AAACTCTTTAAATGAACAGCAGCGCAAGCAGGCCATCTTGGAGTATCGCGTTGGCAATCTAATTCTTGGTCCTGGCTATCAAGGGGAAAAGATTGTCCCCGAAGGTTTGAACGCCTCTGCAATGGACGAAAACCAACGGAAGAAGCTGCTGGATCTTATTTCGGAGTGGGCCGGAATTATCAACGATGCCTACGCGAATCCCCGCCTGGAGGAGATTAAGGCAGGCCTTGATGAAACTTACTTCGCCTGGAGCGGTCCAATCACATGTGAGGAAGGACAGAACGGTTCGGCGTATTATCGCATTCAGGGGCCGAAAGTGATTATCGAATATGCACCGCAAGGCGGAGGGCCGGGAGGGCCTGGAATGAGTGGACCAACTATGCATGTCCATACGATCTACCGTGATCCGACGAACGAATATGGAACACTCTATACACTCAAATAGCCTCAGGTACCGCATGCATCCTAGGCTCGCCCTGTTCTTATTTATATTGCCATTGTTGTTGAGGCCTGCCTTCGCCCATCAAATCGATGAGTATTTGCAGGCCACAATCGTGACGGTAGAGAGCAACCGCATCGGGCTACAGATACGCTTGACTCCTGGCGTCGAGGTGGCCCCGAAACTTCTCGGAGACATCGATGTCGATCACGACGGGACGATTTCGAGTCAGGAACAACATGCGTACGCCGAGCAGGTGCGGCGTGATCTGTCACTGATGGTTGACGGCAGCCCCAAAGCCCTTCGCTTACTCGAAGTGTCCTTTCCTGATGCCCAGGAGCTAACGTCGGGAATGCACGACATCGGGCTTACGTTCTTCGCCAACTTCTCCGCTGGGAGTGGAACGCGTCGGATGAATCTCGAAAATCGCCACCGAACCGAGATGGCCGTTTACCTAGTAAACTGCTTGAAACCGAGCGATTCCAGCATCCACATCATCGCTCAGAAGAGGAACTACAGCCAGTCTTCTTATCAATTGGATTTCGATTCCGACAGCGTAAACCAGACCCAACCAGTCACTTCGTCGGGACTAACACAATGGCTAAGTCGCACTGGCGGCCTATCGGTAGGCGTGACCTATTTCGCCCACGGCATTCATCATATTCTTACCGGCTACGACCATTTGTTGTTCGTCAGTCTTCTTGCCCTGGCAGCAACCACCCTTTGGGATCTCGTCAAGGTGGTCACGGCCTTCACGTTCGCGCACTCGATAACCTTGACGCTCGCGACACTGAAACTTGTCTCGTTGCCGGGATGGATAGTCGAGCCGGTTATTGCGGCAAGCATTGTTTTTGTGGCCTTGCAAAACGTTTTCTGGCCGGAATCCGCTCGGGGTATTGGTCGCCTCGTTGCAGCATTTTCCTTCGGTCTATTTCACGGGCTAGGTTTTGCTGGCGGTCTATTGGATCTGATGCACACGATGCCAAGTGGTACAATCGTGTTTGCGATCCTCGGTTTTAGCTTAGGCGTCGAAGCGGGGCATCTGACGGTGTTGGTACCGCTGTATGGTCTGCTGTTAGCTATACGGTTTCGACGTGATGCCCTTCAACGCGAGCAGTTGGCAATTAAAATGCAGCGATTGGGATCGGCTGGAGTTCTATTGATCGGGGTCTATTATTTGTGCGATTCACTGACAAGCTCTTCCTGACCGGGATATGAAAGCTTCGCAAGTCGTTTCACCGACATTAAAGGGGACACGGCCAAGGAAAGTAGGAGATAGAAATGAGTTCAGGCAAGATCATCGAAAGCCGTGAAGTAATAAATGGTGAAAATGTTTTTCATGACGTTACTTTTACGGGGCTTGATTTGTCAGGGGCGCAACTGCGCAACAAGGAATTTTCTAACTGCCGTTGGGAATCATGTCACTTTTTCGAGACTGAATTGGTCGAATGTAACTTCGAAGACTGTTTTTGGAAAAGTTGCAATCTGAGTGTGACCGTGCTTAAGGGGGCAGGATTTGTAGACTGTCGTTTTTACGGATCAAAGCTCCTCGGAGTAAATTGGGCTGCGGGCACGCGAATGCCATTTCGCGTCAGTTTTGAAAATTCCGACCTGTCTAACTCGTCATTTGCTCGTATGCGACTTACCAAGATCCAGATGAAACGGTGTCGCCTACGAGAAGCGGACTTCTCTCATACGAAAATGCCCTACGCCGATTTATCGGGTTGCGATCTCAAAGACGCGAGATTTTTCGGAACTGATCTTTCCAATGCGAATCTCCGCAACGCTGAAGCGTACTGCATTGATCCCACGCAAAATACGTTAAAGGGAGCTAGGTTTTCTCTCCCCGAGGCATTGAGTCTGCTTCAACCGTTTCAGGTGGTGGTTGACTAGCAGGTTGCTGAAAAACTGCTTCGATAGCGATAGGCAGTAAGCTGTTCTATTCGCGCAAGATCCCAGCCAAGCTACTACTTTCGGCGTGACAGTTGGCGTCGAACTGTACCGTAAAAAGCGTCCGCAGGAATTGCCTCTTCCGAGGAGAAGTCGAGCAATTCAAGGACATCAGGTTGTGCGATTTTAGCGAGTTCCTCTGAGGTGATCTTTTTGTCATGGTCGGCATCAACTTTGGCCAGCAATAGGCAGTATCCCAATGCTTTTATCCGTGCGTTTGTTTGACGTACAATCTGTTGGGTGATCTCTTCTTTGGTAATCGTGCCATCTTGATCAGTGTCCTCGCGGCCAAACATCATCCGGGTCCGACGGTCGAGACCATCCTCGTCAACGTCTGACTGATCCACTGCTGCAAACTGGGCGGCAAATTCGCGTTTCGAGATTAGGCCATCCAAATCCTGATCTAGGGTCAAACGTCCCTTCGTTTGGCGTTCAACTTCGATTTGCAATGCTTTTTTTATTTCGTCGAGATCAATTAGCCGATCACGATTGATGTCAAATGTAACCAGCAATACGGCATCGTCAGAAGTAACTACGCCGGTACCTCCTCGACCACCTTCACCATGATCGTGCCCTTCGTCACCATGGCTATGTTCGTGGTCGTCATGGCTGTGTTCACCTTCGCCCCGATGATTGCCTCCATCACGAGATCCCATTTGACGGCTTTGCCTACGCTGGCCTGCCCCCTCGGAACTCCCTTCCTGAGGGCGTTGCACTGCACGCCCATCGCCCCGATTCGCCCCTTCGGATGATTCAGAACTCAGAACACGTGTTCTTTCACCCTGGTCACCTCGTCTACGCATTCCTCTGCCAGGCGCCTCTGCCGACTTGATTGCGCCGAATCCGAGTGGACGGACGGCACGGATGACATCGAGCAATGGTATCTTGCCATCCTTGTCTTCATCCAATGATTCAAATCCCATTGCAAGTGCTGTCGTCATATCGTTGACGGTTGGCACTTCTTTTTCAGCAGCAGATGTCACGGCCGTTGTGACTGCCAACATTGCCAAAGCGAAAACAAATCGGTAACGCATGGATGGATTCCTGGTAGAGCGAGCTGTAGAAACATAAAAAAGAAAACGTAATTGCTAGTCGGCTACCGCGATTTTGGGAACATTGGCCTGCGTCTCGACAGGAGCAGGAGCAGGGCGGCCGCCACCTCCACCTCCTCCGCCGCCACCACGACCACGTCCTGAAGTTGCCATATTGTCATACATGCCAACCATTAGCAGAACGGCGCAGATCACGCTGGCGACGAAGAAGCCACCACCGAGTAGTCGGGTTCGTTTGATTTGCCACCACATCAAGATGCCAGAAAGCCCCCAGAACACCATCGAGACGAACATTAAGTCAACTGTCAGAGCCCAAAACCACTGCACATTCCAGTGGGGCGAATACTGACGGGCTAAGTGAAGCCGTTCAAGAAAGCGTTTGGTGTCGGTTGTCGGTTTGGAGTCTTCCCGGAGCGCGGTTACGCTGCCATTGCTCAGGTTGTATGTCACGATACAAGGCGTACCATCTACTTCGGCCGAGAACTTCAGATTAGCCGAGCGCCGGCCAGTTCTCGCCTCGCCTGAAGATAGACCCAAATCGCTCAGCACGCGCGGGGCGGCTGCTTGTCCCATCGCCATGGCATTCTCGGTGATTTCCACGGGACGAAAGTTCTCTAGAGGATTGGAAGGAGGGGCAACTTCTTCGTGCTCCTCTTCCTGCGATTGGAAGGTCGTGCGAATTTCCCCATTGCCGGAGACTGGATCGATTTCAATACTGTGTTCCGCATCTTCGGCACGTACGGAGTACGTCAGGAACCCAGTAAATTCAGCGGGACGAATATTGGTGAGCTTGATTTCCGGGCCGTCCACCATGAACGACTCGATATTCAATTCGTCGACAATCGACGCCGCCATGGTATCTGGTTTCGGCAGTGAAGCAAGTTGCCCATCAGCAACATCGCTGGCGCTGAATGACGTAACCTGATCGCCTCGAAAGTAGCCTGGATGGTTAAAGAACCAACCGGTAAATCCATACAGCAAAACCCATGGCAGCATGAAAATCCCGGAGTACAAATGCACTCGGCGAATAAACTTCATACTGCTGTTCCAGGCCTTGTCGGCGAATTTCTTCGGCTTCGGTGTCTGCTTGCTTTTGGTACCCGACTTTGCACGGGCCGCGGCTAAAATTGACGCCGTGTCTTGGCCTTCTTGCTTGGCCTCAGAAGGTAGTTCCGTGGTGGACATAGCTGGATCCTGAATGTAGATGAATAAACTAAGAAACCGCGCCGGGAATACAAAGGACATATGGGGCAATTGCTTTTCGTTGCAACGGCCGTAGAAGTTCATGCAAAGGAAGCGAACGGAGATGACGGTAAGCTATGGCCTTGCGTCAACCGGTAACCTTCTCGGGACGTGAAATCCCAATAGGCTGTGATTTAATTACATTCTGTGGCGATCCATTCGCCGAAGACCATTTGTGGCCGAAAGGGCTTCGTGTTCATTTCGAGAATCATAGAGCCTTCCGTTTCGCGGCCATGAGACCTACATGCGTTACAAAATGCAGGCAGGTCGAGAAGTTTTACTAGGAATCGTGACGATTAGTATTCGCCGATTACCTCACCACCATTTCGAGTGAGCAGTGCCCACCAAACTTCTCTGTCGATGCTATCGCTGACGAAACGGACGGAACCGTCACACAAACCGGCATTGACTCCGCCTGTGTGATAACTCCGCGCCCCATAAGCAATTCCACTTCGCACATACAAATCGGGGCCTGCTTTGAAGTTGGGTGTAAAACGAGGTGGGAATACAACCCCACTAACATCTCTCGCTCGCATCCAACTGACCATTCGGCCGTAGGACCAATCGGAGACAGAGGAGAGAAAGGCAGGATCGTCAATACTTGATGTTCCATTCTCAAATGCCTCCGCCCATGCACTTGGACTGTTTCCACTAGCGCGTGCAATATTGTCTTGAGCGGTGGGCGTGCTGGGGACGACGCCATGATTCGAGCGTCGACGTGACTCCGAAAACACAATGGTATTGCTGAGGCCATCGGTAACATCCCGAAGACGAAACTCGTCGCCAAACGAAGCCATTCCATTCGATGGGCCGCTACTTAGGTGGGTTTCAGACTTGCCCCCAACCCCGCTCCCTTTATTCATGAAGTAGTTTGCGCCAGCGACAGGTACATTTTCCGAACCGAACTGGTCTGTGGCTTCACTTTCGTAGCCGGTCGCCTCCCGCGTCCCCATGACAGGTTCCGGATCACTCGGGCAAAGATACATCGAAATTGGAGTTCCGGCCGCTTCCCATAGCTCTGGGCCAAATTCATTGCGCACCGGGATTTTGAAGTCAATCAGGTTAGACACGTTTGTCTGTTCGCAATACGGCAACATCCTGGCCAAGGGAGAGAAGTCGCTGTCGCCCGCACCGCAACCGGGCAATTGTTCGCTGAATGTGCTGGCATAGTTGTGCATCGCCAGCCCCATCTGTTTGAGATTGTTGGAACAGCTCATTCGCCGCGCTGCCTCGCGTGCCTGCTGTACGGCTGGCAATAACAAGGCAATGAGAATTCCAATAATTGCAATAACAACTAGTAACTCGACGAGGGTAAAAGCCTTTTTCCCGCGCATAAGAAACTCCCTTCAGTTCTGGTCAAAAAACATAGTTAAGTGACAGAGGCTGGCACGAACTCCAGGGGTGAGGAGGGAGGTCTGGCTTGCTTCTTTTTGAGACTCGGTATCTGCAAGAAGGTAGTAAGCAATCCCGAACTTCGTCAATCTGCTAATCTCGTTTGAGCCTGAAAAACAGGCAGTTTTTATGAGTTTCTTGCTCCGCCAAAAAATTTGGCCCAATATGAATCTCTTTTTCGCACTGCCCTATTGAGCATGGTTTTTTGTTGCAGTGAAATAGCCCAGGAGTCGTCAGTTTGGCATGACCAATAACTTTGGATTTTGGACGCTCACGTTCATCGTCATCGCGAATATGATCGGAGCAGGTGTCTTCACAACATCTGGGTTCGCTATCCAGGATTTGAAATCGCCAGAACTCGTTTTGCTCGCCTGGGTAGTTGGTGGGGTAATCGCTGCCGCAGGGGCATTCAGCTACGGTATGTTGATTAAGGCAATGCCTGAGTCTGGCGGTGAATATCTTTTTCTCTCGCGAGCAACGCACCCCCTGTTGGGTTTTATTGCTGGGTGGGTCTCACTAATCGCAGGATTTTCGGGCGCAATTGCTTTTGCGGCGACTGCATTTGAGGAATACGCTATGCCGGAAAGCCTTAGGCCTCAGTGGCTGCCTGCTGGACTGTTGGCGATTGTCTCTGTCGTATTAGCAGGACTGTTTCATGGCATGCGTCCTCGTGCTGGAGCAGTCTTGCAGAATGTCACAGTAGTCTTAAAACTCATCCTACTTGTTACGATCTTGTGTTTTTCTGCGGTGGCTTTGTCGGAGGAAAACGAGATATCACAATCTTTCATCAGTCCCAACATGTCATTGAATTGGTCGATGACCGTGACATTTGCCGCGAGCCTGGTGTGGATCTCCCTGAGCTACTCGGGCTTTAACGCTGCCGTATACATCGCTGGCGAAGTTAGTGGTGCCAAACAGCTAGTTCCCAAGGCACTTCTTGCCGGAACACTAACCGTGGTTATCCTGTATCTGTTACTCAACGCGGTGTTTGTCTACGCCGGACCCGGTGAGGTAATCGAGGGGAAGGCAGACGTTGCCGCTGTTGCGGCCCGCTCCCTGGGAGGTCCCGCTTTTGAGAGTTTTGTTCGCTGGACGATTGCCGCCTGTCTGCTCACTTCAGTGTTCAGCATGATGATGGCCGCACCACGAGTATACGCCAAAATGGCTGATGACGGACTGATGCCGGAGGCTTTGAGTTTTCAGGGAGAAAGACCCATGGTAGCAACTGGAACGCAAGTCGTTCTGGCCGCTATTTTGATCTATGCAACGAGTCTCCAGGGGCTGCTGTCTTATCTAGGGCTGACCCTTTCGATCTCAGCTGCCTGCTCGGTACTTTGTCTCTTTCTGCCATCGGTGCGCACCAAGCCGCTGTGGCATCCCATATTCCTTGTGCCCACTGTGTTTATAGTCTGTACTGTGATAACGGCGGGGCTGATGGCTGCTTACAACCCTTGGCAACTCCTGGGAACTTCCATCACGTTTGTTGTTGGCGCATTGGCCTACTCAATCGCACGACTAATAGCGAAAGTATCTCCAGGGAATCAGAACGTTCCGGATTTCGCAGCAAACAAGGATTAATCGCGGATTGCTGTTCATATGCAAAGGCAAGAAAGAGTTTTTGATGTTGTTTGACCCTGCATTGTCGCCAGTTGCGCATATCGCAATGAAGCCGCGGTTTGGATATTTTCACCCCCATTTCGTTGGAAGACCTCACATGTCTATACGATCAACCATTCTTTTGGCTCTCATTGCTATGTTTGTTGGTTTCACTTTTGATAGCGCTTATGGGCAGCGAAGTCCTGGCCGTGGCTTCGGACGGGATTCGGGAGATGCAGAGTTAGAAAAGTCTCCGTTGGCAGCCAATGCCTTTGAGAAAAAAGCCCTCTCCGTTCTGGAAGATGTCTACCAAAATCAACGATTCCGGAATGTCCCGCAACATGACGGTCGCCTACTTCGAATTTTGACGCAATCACTTGGTGCAAAACATGTCGTGGAACTCGGATCATCCACTGGCTATTCGGGCATCTGGTTCGGGTTGGCACTTAAGGAAACAGGCGGCAAACTCACCACTTATGAAATCGATGCGGAACGTGCGGCGACAGCTCGGGCAAACTATAAACGAGCTGGAATGGAAGATTTGATCACACTCGTCGAGGGTGATGCTCACGAAGAGGTCAAAAAACTAACGGGTACTATTGATATTATTTTCCTGGATGCGGACAAAGAAGGTTACGTCGACTATCTGAACAAGTTGCTACCGATGTTACGTCCCAACGGTTTGGTTTTAGCTCACAACATTAATCCACGCATGGCTGACCCAGATTTCATGAAAGCGATCACGACCAACCCCGATCTGGAAACGGTTGTTCGAGGTGGAATGTCCATCACACTGAAAAAGAAGTAAAGGCCCGTTACTCAGCCATCCTGCCATGGGGACATTGAGTCCGGTCGGTTGGGAAAGCCCAGGTACTGTTTTGCTGATGAATGCTAGATACTTGGGAGTGCACGTTTGTCCGAGGTCACGCGGATCATTCAAGGGATTCAGGAAGGGAATCTCACCGCTGCAAACGATTTGCTCCCTTTGGTTTATTCCGAACTAAAGCGTCTCGCGGCAGAGAAGCTTCGGCATGAGCGTCCAGGGCAAACTCTCCAGCCCACTGCCTTGGTGCATGAAGCCTACCTGCGCCTCGTAGGTGAATTAGACCAGGGGTGGAATGGGCGCGGTCATTTTTTTGGTGCTGCCGCGGAAGCAATGCGGCGCATCTTGATCGAATATGCGCGAAGAAAGAACAGCATTAAACGCGGAGGAGATCTGGAACGCTTTGAAGTTGACGAGGCAGATGCGATCGAAAATGGCAGGGACCTGGAAGAAGTACTCGATTTGGACGAAGCCTTGACTAAGCTGGAACAGTTTGATTCAGATCTGGCAAGGCTGGTAAAGCTTCGTTACTTCGCAGGGATGACGATCGACGAAGCAGCCGAAGCGATGGGCGTATCTCCTCGAACAATCAAGAGGAATTGGACCTATGCGCGCGCTTGGCTTGGTCGTGAGTTGGAAGGAAATGATTTTATCGTATGAGACCTGCTGCATTGGTGCGCCAAAGTAGGCTTGGCTGGCAACGAAACGAGAGTCACTCGAATAAAATACTTCAATTCTAGTACTTCATAAACTCGGTGGGCCATTTACCGATGACCGAAACTCAGGAGAAAACGATCTTCCTCGATGCGATCGAAATCGAATCAGAGTTTGAACGCAACCAGTTCTTGTTAGAAGTTTGTGGTGCGAACGAAGATCTCTTGGCCTCCGTGCGAGGTTTACTTCGTTCGCATTTTCGGACCAAGTCGATCGTCGATCGCGTTGCCTCTCTCGAACTTGTGGGATCACTCGATAAGGCAGCACTCCAACATTCACCGCAGTCTTCCTATGGGACCAACACCGTTATCGGGCCTTACAAGCTTCATGAGCAAATCGGTGAAGGCGGTTTTGGGCTGGTATTTATTGCAGATCAGGAAGGCCCAATTCGCCGGCGTGTTGCTTTAAAGATTATCAAGCCTGGTATGGATTCTCCGGAAGTGATTGCCCGCTTTGAAGCCGAGCGACAGGCTCTCGCGCTGATGGATCACGCGAATATCGCGAGAGTTTATGACGCCGGGATGACGGAATCGGGGCATCCTTATTTCGTCATGGAACTGGTCCCAGGCGAGCCGCTGATCTCCTTCTGTGATCGGCACAAGATGTCAACCTCCGACCGATTAGAACTATTCATTTCCATTTGCTGCGCAGTCCAATACGCCCATCAAAAGGGCATTATCCATCGTGATCTCAAGCCTTCTAACATCCTTGTATCAATGGACAATGGCAAGCCGGTTCCCAAGATCATCGATTTTGGAGTGGCTAAGGCGATTGGCCACAACCTGACCGATAGGACAATCTACACTCGCTTCAGCGCCATGATTGGAACCCCTTCCTACATGAGCCCTGAGCAGGCGGAGATGAGTAACCTGGATATCGATACCAGGACCGATATCTTTTCTCTGGGCGTTTTGCTGTATGAGATGCTTACTGGGGCTACGCCATTGTCCAAGGATCGCGCCTCGAAGGTAGGCTTCGACGAATTACGTCGAATTATCAGAGAGGAAGAGGCAGAGCGACCCAGTCAGCGATTGAGTACGCTCAGCAATAAGATGGCAAGTACCGTCTCTCTCAATCGGCAGATCGAACCTGCGCAGTTGAAATCAACTGTCAAAGGCGATCTCGATTGGATCGTCATGAAGGCGCTCGATAAGGATCGAAACCGGCGGTATTCGACCGCCGACGCGTTTGCTAAAGACATCAAAAGTCTTCTCAACGAAGAACCGATCATGGCCCGCCCGCCATCTACCTATTATCGGTTTTCCATGTTTGTTCGTCGTCATAAGGGATTCATTCTGACTGCCTCGGTCGTTACCGCAGCCCTGTTGTGCGGGTTTGTGGTAAGTATATGGCAAGCCACAGTGGCGACAACGGCTTTGCATGATGCGCGAATTGCCGAGACCGACGCCACGAATGCGAAGGAAGAATTGCAGCACTTCACGGAGCGTTTAAAGCAGGCAAACCTGCTACTAACGTCGGGCCATGCCCATATTGATGCAAGGAATTGGGCTGAAGGACTCGAAGCCTATTCCCAGGCGACCAAGGTTCAGCCACGATATTTTCCCGTTTGGATCAGTCGGGGGACGGTCTATGCGAAGTTGGGGCTGTGGGAGCAGGCTGCGGCCGACTATGAGCGCACATTGGAATTGGGAAGCCCATTCGAAGATATCGAATATCTCGGTGTTCCCCAGCTATTTCTTTATACGGATCGCAAAGTGGCATACGGCGAGTTATGTAAACAGCTCACGCAGTTCGGAGAGATTTCCGGCGGAGCTGTTTCCCGTGGAATACTAATCGGTGATGATCTTTCTCGTGAGGAGGCTAGACGCATAGCCGAGGCGAATGAGGTGTTTCTGCAAGACGGTACCCTACAAGTAAATACGAACCCACGAAAAAAACGTTCCGGTATGCCGCGAGCTGTTCGCGCCTATATCACCGGATGGGCTCATCTTAGAGCTGGCAATTTTGACCAGGCTGTGAATTGGCTAGAGCAGGACAGAGCCGAAGATGGCAAAAGCTGGGTGGCAAGTGGAACCGCCTATCCGCTGTTAGCGATCGCGTATCACAAAATGGAGAGACCGGACGATGCTCAAGTGATGCTCCAAGCGTCACAGACAAAGTTAAATGCTTGGCTCATCCAGTCTTTAGATGGTCCAGACGTTTCACTTCCAATCCCCTGGTATGACTGGATTGAGTTCTTAATTCACTACGAACAAGCTCAGTTGCTCATAAACGGTAGGGTGTCCCCACATAATTTCCTAGTGGATCAACATCGTGCTAGAGCAACTTCCGCGATCGAATGAGTCTTATTTTTCAAGTCCAAACGAAGAAACTGACTTTGCAAGTTGATTCAATCTTGTTTTCTTGAGTTTATCCGTAGTAATTCAATAAATTCTGGCCTTCTGGTCAGTTGGTTTACGCATTTCTTAGAAGCAAACCTCTTGCATCGACCAGAAGTCAGGTCGTTTTCCGAGTTATTCGAGTTACTATGCAGTAATAGTCCATGTGCATCGACTACTTCTTGAAAGGTTGGTTACTGACCTTTCGAATTCCCCAATTGTTGATTTTTCTGCTCGCCAACTTTTTGACGCTACAAGCCGGCGGGGCTGAACCTAATCCACCCGCTTCAAGCAGTACTCAAAAGGGGGTTATGTTGATGAACCGGATCGGCCCGTCGGCTTCCACCTTGTACTTGGCTAGCTCGTATGGGGGCGAAGAACGGAGGCTCTTTGAGGAGTCGACCTTCGATTACCATGCTACGTTCTCGTGCGACGGGCAGTGGATTGTCTTCACCTCGGAACGCAATGGCTTAGGACAGGCTGATATCTATCGGACGCGACCCGATGGAACCGACTGTCAGCGACTAACAGAGGATCCTGCGGTGGATGACCAGGGGGCCCTTTCACCCGACGGTAACACGCTCGCGTTCGTATCGACCAGAGATTCTCATTTCGCGAACATTTGGTTGCTCGATCTCAAGTCACGTACGTTTCGCAACCTGACAGGAGTGAAAGAATTACAGGGTGATCCTGAAAAGCCCAACGGCTTCTTTCGTCCTGCTTGGTCGCCCGATGGGAAATGGATTGCGTTTTCCTCCGATCGAAATACGGAGTGGCAGGGGCATAGTAGCGGTGCTGGTTGGGAGCATGTTCAGGATCTTAGTATCTATGTTGTCAGGCCGGACGGTACAGGGCTTCGTCGGCTCACTAAATCCGGAAGTGCCACGGGTTCGCCGAAATGGTCTTACGATGGTAGGCGAATCGTGTTCTACGAAATTACCGTAGAAGAAACATGGAAAGCTCATTGGCCTGGAGCTTCTGAGACAACCACATCCCAAATTGTGTCGATTGACGTAGAAACAGGCCAACGCAAAGAACATACCACTGGCCCTGGCCTAAAGGTTGGACCACAGTTCCTAAACGATGGAAATATCGGATATCTCGTCAAGGCAGGACCCAACCAAGGAGTTGCTTATGTCGACGTTTCAAGCCGCGTACCAGGCCAAATGCGATGTCCGTCGTGGTCACCCGATGGTAAATCCATGGTCTACGAGAAGGTGAGTTTTCAGCCGAGAAAGCAAAATCAAAAGTTGTATAGCTGGGATCCAGACTACGAATATCGATATACCGATGTATTTCCTGTCATGTCCAAGAATGGTCGGCAGTTATTGCTGACTCGTAAGGATGGCGAACGAAAGCTTATTGTTGGGCGTGGCGATGGGAACTCGGGCCTTTCAGTCATGGATCCTGACGGTTTAAATCGGAGAGAAATCTTTCAGGCGGAAGAAGGGCTTCAAGCGTTCGCTCCCTGCTGGTCACCTGACGGCGAGTGGATCGTTTTCGGATATGGGAGCTTCCTTAAGGGACGCAGTCAGCGCCCGGCCGAGTTGATGCTGATCCGCCCGGATGGAACTGGATTGAAGGCTATCAAGAATCCAACGGGCGTCTCAAACGCTGGCTTCCCAAGTTGGTCACCCGATGGGAAAGAAATTGTTTTTCGGGCCTGGGGCAATAAGGCGATGGGACTTCAGATAGTCAATCTGAAGGACCAATCGGTCCGGCAACTTACATTGGGGCATGATACGTTACCGCAGTGGTCGCCAGACGGGACGCGAATCGTCTTCACCCGGGGTGACAAGGAAATGAATTTCGACGTCTTCTCAATCCGCCCTGATGGAAGTGATCTGAACCGTCTAACGACCTCCAAGGGCGTCGATGGCCATGCCACATGGACAACAGACGGGAAGCAAATTTTTTATAACAGTGCCATGTACGGCTGGCGCGAGGAGGCCTCCTTGTATGAAAAAACGTTCCAGCCCTATGGCCAACAGTTCATCATGAACGCAGATGGTTCGGAAAAGCGAGCACTTTCCGACAGCCTCTGGGAGGACTCGATGGCCGTCTTCGTACCAGCTAAGCAATAGAGCAATGTTGTCAGCGATGATGAGAGTATTCATGGCCATCGGTGGTAACCAGAAGTATTCCGACCCGAGGCACAACTAGACATGGAGTTGCTAGTACTAGTGGGGTTTTCGTCGATGCAGGGTCTTCAAATTTCCCTCTTAGCTATTCAAAGTTGGAAATGATGCAGCGAGATACAACTAATCATCAACGGGGTTCTCCAAAACCTCGTCGATTGACAGTGGATTGTTACCAGGCGGGGCCTCGATTTCTTCCGCATTATTGGGAACCTCGGATGGCTCATCTGGCTCTCCTATTGGTTGTGTCAAGTAAGGAGAAGGCCAACCGCCGCCAAGGGCACGGTAAATCGCCACCACACTTTGGGCGACGTCACCTTTGGCTCCCGCCGCGGCGACTTCCTGCTGTGTCTTAGTATTTTGGACACTAAACACACGATTGAAGTCAATTTCCTCACCTTCCTCGAATTGCAAGGTAATAAGCTCATTGGTTTTATCCGCAGCCTCGGCAGCTTCTAGTTGCAGCCGGAGTTGTTCCTGAGCCTTTAGGAATTGGATGATGGCGTTTTCAGCTTCCAGATTGGCGTTGAGAACCGTTTGCTGATAGGCAGCCAACAGCTCCTGGAATCGGGCATCCTGGAACTGGATGTTCCCGACGATGCGTCCGTAGTTCAAGATATTCCAGTCAAGGTTTGGCCCCACCGATCCAAAACCCGAACCAGCGCGAAATAGATCCTTAAACTGATTTGCACTTCTTCCCACAGTCCCAACCAAAGTAATGTGCGGATATAGCTCAGACTCAGCCACGCCTATCACAGCACTTTGCGACGCCAAATCCCGCTCTGCGCGGCGAACGTCGGGGCGCTGCAGCAGGGTTGCTGCCGGGATGCCCAGGGCGATCTCTGATTTGACGTCAGGAATTTTACCATCCCCGAGCATTTCCAGGATCAACTCGGGCGGCATGCCAAGCAAAATACAAAGTTGGTTCTGTGATTGTCGAAGGGATGTCTCCACTTGGGGAACGAGGGATTCCGTTTGGACTAGGCTTGACTTTGCCTGCTGCACGTCGACCTCACTCGATTCGCCATTTCGAAAACGAATTTCAGTTAACTCATAGGTCTTCCGTTGATTTTCCACATTGAGTTTGACGAGTTCCAACCGTGTTTGAAGCGTGCGGATATCGATGTAGGTTGCCGCGACGTCGGCCACAAGTGTGACGACGACATCACCGTAGTCGTAGATTGCAGCGTCGAGATCAGCGTCTGCCGATTCGATCGCTCGGCGATACCGGCCCCAGAAATCAATTTCCCAAGCGAGCGCGAAGGACCCTCGCCAGACGCTGAAGTGTCGATCAAAGCCAGAGCCCGTGGTGAGATTGTGAGAGTACTCCGCCGACAATGCTTGTTGCTGAGGGAAGAAGTTCCCCACGGCAATCTGTCGAAGTGCCCGTGCCTGCATAATGCGGGCACCAGCCTGTCGAACCGTCAAATTCTGAGTGTATGCCTCGGTAACAAGTTGGTTCAAAACGGGGTCGTTGAAAGCAGTAGCCCACCAAGCCGTGGCATTAACCGGGTCATTAATCACCCGCTTGTCGTTGGCATCGATCCAGTCTTGTGCTACCGGAGCGGACGGTGTGCAATAGTTAGGTCCCACCTTAAAGCCGTTCGCAAACCAGTCCTGCGGACTGGTGCAGCCCACACCACCAACACCGAACAAGGCAAGCAACAAGACCAGCCCCTTCCGAAACGGGTAGGCTGCAGGCAATTTAAGTGCATATCGCATCGAATTTCTCGGAAAACCAGCAAGATAGGAACGAACCGCACCTGTCTTATCATCGGAGAATTTGATGCAACTGGAAGAATCAAACCACGTCAGGCCGAAAAGCTTAACGCCAAACCCCGACCGTCAGCGTTAAAGTCGCCGTCATCCGAACAACCGTTTCATCCACTTGTCGTGCGTGTCCCTCAAGAGTTGGGGCGGCACAACAGAACTTTGGGCCGAAGTGGCGAGCGATATCCGGAGAATAGCAAGTCCAACCTCAGTAGGTTCGACCCATCGAGAACGGAATGGTGTTGAATCTCAATTTAAGAAGGCATGCTCCCGATGCTATCCTGCTCGATTTAACCAAATAACTTGAAATTTAGATATGACAACGAATTCATCAAAACCTAGGTATCTGGCTGGACTTCTGCTTAGACTCGCAATTCCATGCGGAATTCTAGCCGCAGGCTGGTTCGGCTTTCAACTATTGGCCGAGAAAGTCGAGCGTCCCTCGCGGCCCGAGCCCCGAAAGGTTCTACTCCGCTCTCGGGTCGAGGAAATTGAGGTGGTCGACTATCCTGTCGTGGTCAAGACACATGCAGTCGTGCAACCGCATAACCAAGTAACACTGACTTCGCAGGTCTCTGGCACGGTTGCTAGTATTAACGCTTCGTTTGAAGTGGGGGCTTACTTTAACAAGGGGGATGTTCTTGTTGAGATCGACCCTAGCGACTACCAAACGGCGCTTTCGGTCTCTGAGTCTGAGTTAGAGGTCGCCAAATCGGAACTTAAGCTTGCCAAGCTTGTTGAAGAACGCAAACTCAGACTTGTGGAATCAAATGCCGTTTCTCAGGGAGAAGTGGAAACGGCTTCTGCGAGCCGAGAGCAGGCTGAAGCCAATGTCGCGTTAGCTGAAACACAAGTAGAGCAGGCGAGATTAAATCTTGGGAGAACGAAGATCGTTGCTCCGTTCGACGGTCGAGTCATGTCGAAGTTGATCGGCATCGGCCAATTGGCAGGGACAAATACTCCGTTGGGTGAAGTGTTTGCCATCGACTACGTCGAGGTCCGATTGCCTATTTCGGGCGAACAAAGAGAATTTCTTGAACTCCCCGAGTTTGCTGATGACGCCCCGATCGCCGTACAGCTACAAGACGGCATCCGGCAAGCGAACGATTCCATTTGGAATGGGAGGATTGTTCGTACGGAAGGGGTTTTAGATGCCGACTCCCGTGACTTGTTCGCCATCGCACGAATCGAGGATCCGTTTGGCCGTACATCAGGCACAAAGCCACTAAGAATTGGTCAACCGGTTATCGCTTCCATTGAGGGGACGTTACTTCGAGATGTGATTGCACTGCCAAGGGCCGCCGTCCGCCAATTGGACCAAATTGTACTGGTGAACCAAGAGAATCAAACACTATTACCCTTGATGGTAGAGCCCCTTTGGTCTGACGCGGAAAAAGTGATCGTTCCGTCGAAGTCAGTCCCCAAGGGAATGTGGTTGGCTACGACTCCGATGGTTTTCACTCCCAAGGGGGCAAAGATCGAAATCATACCACCGGCAAACCCAACAATTACGATTGCCGAGTCTACTTCCTTAGAAACTGACGAGAGCGTCACCAACTGACGACGACCTTATGATTCGCTGGTTTACTACCAATGGCATCGCCGCAAATTTTTTGATGCTCGCGATATTGATTGCGGGTATATACACGGCCTTCTACAAAATCCCACTAGAAGTGTCTCCCGAAAGGAGCATGGAAGAGGTTCGAATCGACATGACTTATCGCGGAGGAACCGCGAAGGATGTTGAACAAGCGATACTTATCCCGATTGAAGAATCGCTCGAAGGGGTCGAGGGGATTCGGGATATCATTTCCGATGGGCGTCAAGGTAGCGGAAGAATTACTGTTGAAGCCGAACCTGGGACAGATTTGCGTGTGCTCTTGGAAGACGTCTCATCACGAATTGACACCATCACCACGTTCCCAGATGAGACCGAACGCCCACAGATTTCGATTCCTGATTCATCCAATTGGTGGGAAGTACTTAGCATCGCGGTGACCGGACACCTGAGCCCGCACGAACTGCGTGAGGTTGCTCGCCAAGTTCAGGAAGATGTCATTGCACTACCAGGAATCAGCAGGGCACAAGTACAGGGCGACCGTGAATACGAAATTAGCGTAGAAGTCAATACAACCAAGCTCCTGGCCTATGGACTAAGTTTGCAAGATCTGACCGATGCTATCCAGCAATTCTCAATCGATTTACCTGCAGGTTCAATCGAGAGCGACAGTGGCACCTTCATCGTCCGAACCCGTGGTCAGGCCTACTCCGAGCAAGAGTTTAGCAAGATCCCCATTCGTGCAGCTAACGGTGCCGACATACTTCTCGGAGAAGTCGCGACGATCAATGACGGCTTTGAAGAAGGGGAAAAGATTGTTGAGTTTAATGGACGGCCAGCCTTATTTGTCGAAGTAATGCGTACCGGAAAAGAAAACGCGATCGACATTTCCGACAAGGTACACGAGTACGTCCGTAATACCCGAAGTCGTTTTCCCGAGGGAATTGAGTTGTTCATCTGGGATGATGAATCGGTCGAGATCCGCGGTCGCTTGACAACACTTATTGAATCAATGGTCCAAGGCAGTCTGCTAGTGATGTTATTACTAGGGATATTCCTTCGCCCTGGTCTTGCTTTCTGGATCGTGGCTGGCATTCCAGTTGGTTTTGCCGGTGGGGTGATGCTGATGCCTTGGTTTGGGGTTACCGCCAACGTCATGAGCCTGTTTGGATTCATTATTGTCGTGGGAATTGTCGTCGACGATGCGATCGTGACGGGTGAGAACGTCTATTTAAAAATGAAGGAAGGGCTTTCTCCTTTGGAAGCAGCCGTTCAAGGTACCCAGGAAGTTACTGTCCCTGTCACCTTTGGTGCTTTGACCACGATGGTCGCATTCATCCCACTGTTATTCTTTGAGGGAAGCTGGGGAGATTTTGCATCTCAGGTACCACCAGTCGTGGCACCAGTGCTCCTTTTTTCCTTGATTGAATCTAAGTTTATTCTGCCAGCCCACCTTAAGCATTTGCGGCCGGTTCCCCACAATAACCCGATCACGCGGATTCAGACATCGATTGCCGACGGTTTGGAGTACTTTATTGAGCGGATCTATCAGCCGTGTCTTGAATTCTCCGTACGATATCGCATATCGGTTTTGGCGATGTTTGTCTCAGCGATGCTCTTGATGGCGGGATACTGCCTAAGTGGCCGAATGGAATTCATTGCCTATCCTTCCGTGGAAAAACAGCGTATCTCAGCTGAGCTGGATATGCCTGACGATACCTCCTTGGAAACTACCGCACGATACATGAATAGGATCGAAGCGGGATTACTTCAAGTTCAAAAGGAATTCATTGACCCTGAGACTGGGGAGTCGTTGGTCCGAAACATCTCGAAGCTGGTGGGTGCTGCAAGAATTCATCGAGATTTTGACAAGTCACGTGGAGCCATCACTTTCGAGGTTTTGGCACCGTCGCTACGCAGTTCCACTGGCCCCAGAAATAGCGATCTCGCGGCTAGATGGAATGAACTGATTGGCCCAATTCCAGAGGCAACAGAGTTCCGTATTCGGTCTGACTCAAGCATCAATCGAGATCGCAATGTCGACAATGAGAATCTAAATATTGAATTGCGAGGACCGATGTCCCCTGAGAAGGCTGAAGTTGCCCGCCAAATAAAGGTTATGTTGGAAGAATATAAAGAATTCAGCTCTGCTTGGGCGAACATCAACTATGGGCAAGATGAATTAGAATTACGGCTCAAACCCCAGGCGGCTGAGCTTGGCCTGACCCAACAACTTCTAGCTCAGCAGGTTCGCCAGTCCTTCTTTGGAGAAGAAGCGCAACGGCTGCAACGCGGAATCGACAGCATCCGCGTCATGGTCAGGCTACCATTAGAGCAGCGGGAGACCCTACATACTCTTGAACGAATGCGGGTTCGGACACCACGTGGTGCGGACGTTCCTCTTTCGACTGTTGCGGAGGTCGTCTTCACCAAAGCACCGTCTTCCGTGGAACGTAAAAACGGAGCAGAGATACTTCGCTGTGGGGCTCAACCGGTTGACGCGACTGTTGATATCCTAGGAATCGCCGAGGAACTCTCTCCAGAGATCCAAGAATTGTGCCAGCAGCATAATCTTAGTTTCGAGTATGTAGGCTACGTTGCCGAAGCAGAAGATGCACAGCGGAAGACGATACTTGGAGCATGTTTACTGGCCTTTGTCCTTTATGGATTGCTGGCAGTTGCATTGAAGTCGCTGGGGCAGCCATTCTTCGTCTTATTGGCCGTTCCTTTTGCGATTATTGGCGCACTTCTGGGACACATCGCGATGGATATCACTCCTTCGTATCTATCAATCTTCGGAATGCTTGCCCTTGCTGGTGTTGCCGTTAACGACACACTTGTAATGGTCGATTATGTGAATCAACGTCGCGCGGAAGGGGCCTCACTTCGCGAAGCAGCGCTCCAAGCGGGGGCTAGACGTTTTCGTCCGATCATGCTGACATCGATCACTACCTTTGTCGGGCTCGTGCCCTTGTTGATGGACAAATCGTTGCAGGCTCAGTTTTTAATCCCAATGGCCGCATCGCTGGCATTCGGCGTTATGTTTGCCACGCTAGTAACGTTGTTCTTGATTCCGTGTGCTCTACTTGCCACCGATGATCTAAGGAAGGCTCTAGTTGCCGTCAAGCGTTGGTATTTCCAGCCGTTCGTTTCCAACGAATGCTAGAGAAAGCGAAGATGTTTCAGAAGATTGTTTGAACGCAGACATGACCTGCCCCATGAAGGAAACCAGTCTATAAGTGGTAGTAGTCCAGAGTTCTTCTAGGGAGAGGGTGCAGGACCGTAGTCAGATTGTTCGACTGTACTTGCCCGATAGTGGTCAAAACTAAAGCTGGTATCGCTAGTAATTCAGGAATTGGTGGCCGATAATGTAAGCATGAAAGACGTTAGCCACCGACTGGGAGTCATCGCTTGTCGGAAGTGACCCGCATCATTCAGCAGATTCAGAACGGAAACCGCTCGGCCACAAGCGAGTTGTTACCCTTGGTATATGCTGAACTCAGGCATATTGCGGCACAAAAAATACGAAATGAACTTCCCGGTCAAACTCTTCAACCCACCGCTCTGGTGCATGAGGCCTATCTTCGCCTGGTTGGAAACTTGCACGATGGGTGGGATGGACGTGCCCATTTCTTTGGAGCCGCGGCCGAGGCGATGAGGCGAATTCTGATCGAGAGTGCTCGACGTAGAAAGAGCCTAAAACGTGGAGGCGAACGCCATCAGTTTGAAATCGATGAGGCCGATGCCATCGATTCGGGAAAGGACGTTGATGAACTGCTCGATTTGGATGCAGCTCTGAGTAAATTGAGTCATGTTGAGCCAGAATTAGCCAAGTTAGTTGAGTTACGTTACTTCGTAGGTTTAACAATCGATGAAGCAGCTGACGCGTTGAATATTTCCCCTTCAACGGTCAAAAGGCAGTGGTCTTATGCGCGAGCCTGGCTAGGCAGGGAATTGGGGGGAAGTATTTCCGCGGATTAAAGATTTTGGCCCAGAATATGGTCAGATCTCGCATGACCTGGAAGGATGGCTGATTCAATAATCGTCTTAGCCCATTGCTTCTTCTGCTTAAAACCAAGGGCCACCACAACATGTCTAAAGGTCAGGAAAAGTCGATCTTCTTTGAAGCGATTGAAATCGAGTCAGAGCCAGTTCGCAATGTATTTCTACAAAAGGCGTGTGGGAGTGATCAAGAATTGCTGGCGTCCGTCCAGGCATTGGTTTATGAGCACTTCCGAGAAGAGAATCCCGTCGATCGGCTGGCAATTTGGGATCTTGAAAGCACCGTCGGCTATCCAATGCAAAAGGCGTTCTCTTTTCCCTATGAGCCTGGGGCTGATGTCGGTCCGTTCAAACTTCGAGAACAGATCGGCGAAGGTGGTTTTGGGCTAGTATTCGTGGCCGACCAGGAAAAGCCGTTTCGGCGTCGAGTAGCACTTAAAATTATTAAGCCGGGTATGGATTCTCCGGAAGTGATCGCCCGCTTCGAGGCCGAGCGTCAAGCGCTCGCTCTAATGGATCATGCCAATATTGCTCGCGTTTACGATGCCGGAATGACGTTTAGAGGCCACCCATATTTTGTGATGGAACTCGTACGTGGCGTGCCGCTAATCGATTTTTGTGATCGGCACAAACTGACGACAAACGAAAGGTTGGACCTTTTCGTATTAATCTGCCATGCAGTCCAATATGCGCACCAAAAGGGGATTATTCATCGCGATCTGAAACCGTCGAATATTCTTGTTTCGCTAGAGAATGGCAAACCAGTTCCTAAGATCATTGACTTTGGGGTGGCCAAGGCGATCAATCAAACCCTGACCGATCGGACGATCTATACACGGTATGCTTCGATGATTGGAACACCAGCATACATGAGTCCTGAACAGGCAGAGATGAGCAACCTGGATATCGATACGCGGAGCGACATCTATTCCCTGGGGGTATTGCTCTATGAGATACTCACCGGTTCAACACCTTTGGTTCAAGATCGTGTAGCCAATGTCGGGCTTGACGAACTTCGCCGGATCATTCGAGAAGAGGAGGCCCAACGTCCTAGTTATCGACTTAGTACGCTTAACAATGAACTCGCAAGTACTATATCTGCGAATCGGCGAATGGAGCCTGCTCGGTTAACTTCCACTGTCAAAGGCGATCTCGATTGGATCGTTATGAAGGCTCTTAATAAGGATCGAAACCGTCGTTACGCGACGGCTGGGGCCTTGGCCAAAGACGTGACATGTTACTTGAATCAACAGCCTATCGAAGCGCGGCCACCTTCGTCACTATATCGCTTCTCCAAATATGCGAGGCGACACAAGATTGCAATTCTTGCCACGTCGATGGTTGCATTGGCATTGATCCTCGGGCTTGTTGTCAGTGCTTGGCAGGCAAGCGTTGCGACGATTGCTTTACGTGATGCTCGCCGTGCTGAAACAGAAGCGACTTCGGCCAAGGAAGAACTGGAGCAGTTCACCGAACGATTGAAACAAGCCAATTCATTGCTGACTTCGGGATATGCCCACGTTGATGCTGGAAACTGGGCCGAAGCTCACGATGCATATACGCAGGCAATAAAGGTGCAACCTCGCTACTTTCCTGTTTGGATAGGACGAGGGTCGCTTTATGCGAAGTTGGGACTTTGGGAACTAGCCGCCGATGACTATCAACAGGCGTTCGAGCTTGGAAGCCCGTTGGATCGCGTTGAATTCCTTGGTGTTCCGCAGCTATTCCTTTATACGGATAAGCGATCACAGTATTCCGTACTCCGCCAGCAACTCGCGCAAGTCGGAGAAATGACAGGTGGGGCTGTTTCCCGCGGAGTGTTGATCAGCCAGGATGTTTCTCCTGTAGAAGCGAGCAAAATCGCTGAAGCTTTTGAAGGGCAACTGACATCGTTAGATAGTGAAAAGAATGAAGAGGAATCACTGACTCAACGAAAGCATTCTCGTATTCCCATGGGAGTTCGATTGTATGTAGCCGGATGGGCACACTTAAAAGCAGGCAATCTAAAACAAGCAATCTTCCGCCTTCAGCAATCTAGTGATGATAGCCAAACCTGGGCAGGTCATGGGATAGGCTATCCGTTGATCGCTATTGCATATCACGAACAAGGACGATCAACTGATGCTCAAATGATACTTAAGCAGGCAGAACAACAGATGGAATTATGGCTGGAGTCCTCTCTCAACGGCCCAGATATATCGCTCCCAATTCCATGGTTTGATTGGATCGAATTCCTGATCAATTATGACCGGGCTCAAAGGCTTATTAACGGTAAGACTTCAACCCCAAATCCCAAGCTCGCTCAGAGAACTTCCAGGGCACTTGCTGTCATCGAATGATGTAGGTTGTCAGCTTGCTACGCATTAAGGTGCAAAAGTATGTGCCTACCGCCAAAGAACGGATGACGTCCTAATTATTGCGCAAATTTGAGATCCAGCCCTGGCTCTGGTATGGATTTGATTACCAAACATCAACCAACCAGAACCAAGGACTGACGATGACGAATGTACCCGAAGATCGCCGCAGTGAAGAGATCCGAGATGCCTTTCAGATCAACGGCGAGACCGCCTAAGGCATCTCGAAGACTTCTCCCCCTGAGCGAGAGTGCATGGCAACGACCGTCTCGATGTCAGTCGTCTCGGCAAGAAATCGGACACTGCCATCACCCAATGAGACCATTGCTCCACCAGGATGGAAGCTGTATAGACCTTGTTGGTTGCAAACATTGATCGCCTGCTGATAAACATTCGAGCTGTCCGATTCGGCAGAGCAATCGGAGTTGTAACTTCTAAGCCGTAAAGCTTGGGGGCCAGCCCAAGCTGACCAACCAGGTTGAGCGGTCATTGGGCTCGATTGTGGTTTGCCATTAATATACAAAACAGGGCGGGCACACACCTCTCCTAGCAAGACGGTATTGGACAGGCCGTCGGTAAATTTGGCCAAAGGGGTAGCCGCATTCGAATCGAGGCCGACATCGAGCGTGGGACCGCTAGGCCATACCCACGTTTGCAGGCGGACATAATAGTCACCAGGAGCACCATAGCGGTCCGGTATCAGCGTCGATTCCACGGGGCCGGTCGAGAGTTGTACTTGGCGGTCTCCGTTCGGAGTGGAAGGACAGACGAACAAATCAATTTTTGTTCGCACCAGTTCCTGATTGTCTTCATGGAAGTGGGGCAGATTGTCGTTGTAAAGCTCAGCTAAATTGCCTTGCTCGATGTAGGGTAAGATAGCAGTCGGCCATCCGGAAAAGACGGAATTTGCCCCATCATAAACGCCCGTAATTCGCGCCTGGGGAAACCCTTTATTGACGTCGGCATAGTTGTGAAATGCTAGACAGATTTGTTTCAGGTTGTTGGCGCATTGCATCCGGCGAGCGGCCTCCCGGGCCTGCTGTACCGCAGGTAGTAAAAGAGCAATCAAAATCCCAATGATGGCAATCACAACCAGAAGCTCGACAAGCGTGAACGCAGTACGGCGATGGAGCATTGAATAAAATTCTCAAAATATCGGTACGTCTCGGGAGGGGTTTACGTGTTGAAAATGCTAAATGCATCCCTCTCCGCTTCCTGCTCATCGATGGTCACGTCAAGTCGATGAAAACAACGCAAAGGAAGGACACAACCAACGTGCAATCAGAATGCCAAGTCTCTGAGAATAACGAGTTAGCCCGTGAACTGCCGTATCGAACTAACATCATTGAGATCTCGTGTCGATTGTAGTGACACTTACGTCGGCTGGAGCGACACAGCCGGGCCGATCTGCCATGCTCATGTGCCCCTAGTGTTTAATGTCTGGCCTAGCGTGATCCAAAGATATTTCAAAAAGTGGAGGGCCTTGATTGACATCGAAGAGGCTTTCATCAGCAAAATATTCTTACTCAACGGATTGCTATTCCGACGGATTTCAATGTTTGAACAGCTTGGGGGCCGGTTAGCGAGCGATTGAAACGTCTACAGATTTTGCATTCACCCAAATCATGGATGGACACCGAAAGGCTATTTAGTCCAAGTGATCGCGATAAAAGCCTCACATCCTTAACGGGCTAACGACTGTCTTGCGAACTAATTCCCTGGCCGATATCTTAAGTAGGTACATTCCTGTTTCTCATAGCGACTGCCAAGCCATATCTATTAGCCAGGCTTAGCCATTTGGCAATTTCTGAACGTGCGTTTCGGATCGCTTTTGTCACGAAACGTTTCACTTCAGTCGCTGCCGTGATTCTCCCTTAGTGCAGACTTGGGGCTTCACGAAATTCAAACTACTCGCCAGGAAGATCACCTCGAATATCCGTTCGTTGATTCCAACAGTCGGAATCGAAACGGTTCCCACGTTCAAGAGATGTCTTCCAAGCAGTTCCACAGAAGTCTTGATTGATCGAAGGAAGACGAATGTTGAGCGAGACAACCCCCCCGGAAGAAACGAACCAGTCGACACCTTTGCGTGCCGACGAACTCGTTAAGACTTTCCGACAAGGATCCAATTTGGTAAAGGCCTTAAACGGCGTTTCTCTCTCCATTCAAAAAGGTGAGTTCACCGCGATTATGGGGCCTAGTGGCTGCGGCAAGAGCACGCTGCTGCACGTGATGGCGGGCCTGACTCGGCCTGATTCCGGTGCGGTTTGGGTCGAAGGCGAAAAGCTATCGAGTTTGTCCGACGCAAAGCTGACCGATTTCCGTCGCCGCAGGATTGGACTGGTCTTCCAACAGTTCAACCTGGTTACCGCGCTCACCGCTCTCGAGAATGTGATGCTGCCTCTGATGGCGGAAGGGGGACGCGGTAGTGCAGACGCGCAAGATAGAGCCAGGCATTTGCTGGACCGGCTCGGCCTTGGCGATCGGCTTGGGCATCGGCCCGATGCCATGAGTGGCGGCGAACAACAACGCGTCGCGATCGCCCGGGCACTGGTTACGGACCCTGCGATTATCTTGGCGGACGAGCCAACCGGAAGTCTCGATTCCGGTAATGGCAATGCGATTTGCTCTTTGCTACGGGAACTTAACCAGGAGGAAGGGCGAAGCATTGTGATGGTGACCCATGAGCCTGCGGTTGCGGCTTGGGCCGGTCGCGTTGTTGTCATGAAAGATGGTGCCGTGTGTTCGGACTGGAACGCCGACCAATTTCCGGATGCCCAGTCCCTGGCACTCCGTTATCAAGAGATCGTCTCCGGCCAAGCCGCCATGGGGGCCGTATGAACCTGACTTGGAAACTTTTCATCGCTCACACGAGGCAGCAAAAGGTTCGTTTCCTTCTGACGGCCTTGGCGATGATCTTCGCAATCGGCGTCGTTCTGTGGGTGGTCTCCGCCTATGAAGCCATTGCCTCGCAATTTGACGAACAGACCGAAGGTTTCGTTGGAAACTATTCCGTTTTCGTCGTGCCGAAAGATGCTGACCAGCATATTTCCTCCGACGTGATCAATGCCGTCGCGAGTCATCCGGACGTTGAGTCCGCCAATCCGGTGATGCAATTCCGCATGATGTTTCGTCGTGCTGAAGAATTACCAGAAGGTGAGAATCGATCGCGTCGAGGTCTGGGGCGATTGGGGCCTAGCGTCGTAGGAACCAACGCGACGGAATCACGGCACCCGCTTCTGGAAGGGAGATGGCTCGATCCGACTACGGAAACCGAGGCCGTGGTCAGCAGCGGCGTTGCGGACGCGCTCTCGTTAACACCGGGAGATGCGATTCAGTTCCGCACCGAGAATCGAGAAGTGGTCCAGTTGAACGTTGTCGGTATCGTTCAACAAGCGGAAGCCGGGGTAGAATTCGCGATGACGCGAACCAAAGGGGGAGCTCCAGGTGGGGTTAACCGGGGACCAGCGTCACTGGCGGCATACGTTCCTAGACGGATTGTTCCTCGTTTAACCGGCTCGGCGGATGCCACGAACTTGATTGAAGTTCGCTTGCGGCCAGCCAAAACCGCGGACGTTCTGGGGGACACGATTGCATCCGCCAGCCCTGCCTTGGAATTGCTTCGCATGGAGGACATCCGCTCGAAGATATCGTCCGGGTTTGCAGCGGAAGGGGCGCGGAACCAGGCCTATTTTGTAACGGCCCTGTCCATCCTGGCATCAGCGTTCATAATCTTCACGACGCTCAGCATGGGAGTTAACGAACGTGCCCGACAGATGGCCGTGCTTCGCGCGGTGGGGCTTCGCCGATCGCAGGTTGCCTGGCTGGTATTGGTCGAGGCACTGGTTTTTGCCATCTTCGGCTGGGTTGGCGGCCTGGCAGGTGGCTGGATCTTGCTGCAGATACTTGCCAATGCCACGCCGGCACTGTTCCCAAACGGCGTGCAACTGGGAGTGGCAAGCATTCTGTTGACGGGACTTTGTTCATTTCTCGGAGCGTTATTGGCCTCAATTTTTCCCATCTGGAAAGCAACTCGCATCAGTCCGCTGGAAGCGATGGCTCCCACGCCGATGCGTCCCAGGACTTCGCGGTGGTATATGTTAGCTACGGTGGTCAGCTTGCTGCTGATCGCCGTCAATCCGTTGTTGGTTTATGCCGTGACGCTGCCCGAGCGGCTTAGGTTCGTATTGATTCTGCTGTTGGGTGCCCCGGCTACCGTCCTTGGTTTTGCACTTCTGGCCCCGCTAGTCGTTCTTGGTGTCGAACGGCTGTTAAGTCCGCTGATCGCCTTGATGATGCGGCTTCAAGCGGGACTCGTTAAAAGCCAGTTGAGTACCAACATGTGGCGGACTACAGGCATTGCCGCTTCGCTGATGCTGGGGCTGGGGCTCTATACGGCAACCCAGGTTTGGGGGCATTCCATGCTGGGTGGTTTTATGCCGGGACGTTGGACGCCTGACACGATCGTTAAATTCCCCAGCGGTCTGCCGCTGGATCAGTTTGAACGGATTCACCAGGTCGACGGAATCGATTCGAAGCGTTGTCTGAAAGTCGCGGTGGAGCAAACCAAGCTCGCTGGGGATCCGTTGAATGCCGCGGAACGCGATTCCGCCGTGCGACAAGACAATGTGTCTCTGATTGGAGTCGATTGCGAAAAGGCGTTCTCCGGCGACGATCCCCTGTTTCAACTCAGCTTCGTCCAAGGCAGCCGAGAGGAGGCACTCGCGAAACTGAAGGAAGGACGCTTCTGCCTGGTTCCTGATACGTTCGATCGACTGGCAGGGCTGAAGGTGGGAGACCGGATTACCATGATTCCCCCGAACCGCCCCAAAGATCCTGTCGAATACACAATCGCCGGTATCGTTTCGATGCCGGGTTCCAACTGGATAACGAAAACAACCGGCATTCGACGCCATTTCGTTCGGACGGCAGGCATTGTGTTGGCTCCTGAAACCGAAGTTCGGGAAGATTTCGCCTTGCCGACGCTTGAGTATCTGTGGCTGGATCCCAAGTCGGATGTGACAGGCGAGCAGCTTCGGGAGAACCTCAAGTCGATCGTTGCCGTAGGTCCCGCTGCCAGGCCCGAAGCAAGCGGGCCGGGAGGCATCGGGCCAGGACGCCGCGTCGGAGGATTTGGACGCGATGAATTGCAGGTCACGTCTCTTGAGAACGTTCGCAACAGCATGCGCCGCCGGGGCGGCGCCGCGGTTGGGGCAATGGGATGGCTTCCGTTGATCACGCTGCTGGTGGTCTCACTGGGTATCGTGAATACGATGGCCGCGTCCGTCCGCGCACGCCGTTGGGAGTTTGGCATATTACGAGCGGTGGGATTAAGGCGATTCGGTCTGGTCAAGCTTGTCATTTCGGAAGCGATTATGATTGGCCTGGTGGCCAGCGGGCTAAGCCTGGCCTTTGGTATCTTGACCGGGTGGACCTGCCTGGGGCTGGTTCGTTATGTCAGCAATCAATGGTTTGAGGGAGTGAGCACTCCGTTGGTGGTGCCTTGGTCCTCGCTCGTATTTGGTTATGTTCTCACGTTTGTGCTTTGCTTTCTGGCGGCGCTGTGGCCGGCGATCTCGTCCGGCAGGGCCGAACCGCTGTCGCTCCTGCAGGCCGGTCGCGCATCCACTTAGAACCACGTCCAGCTACTTTGGAAGTTGAGCCGATGAATTCCTCGTCCCAGACGTCTCCGCCCTTGGTGGTTGAGGGAGTCCGTAAACAGTTCAGGCGAAGTCAGACGGCCATCACCGCCCTCAACGAAGTCGACCTGACGGCTGAAGCGGGCCAGTTCATCGTCATCATGGGTGCCTCCGGATCCGGCAAGAGTACCTTGCTGCACGCAATCGCCGGCCTGACCGATGTGGACGCAGGAAAAGTTCTGGTGAACGGGCAGGACCTCTCCGAGCTCAGCGACGTTCGATTGACCAAATTTCGCGGAAAGGAAATCGGACTGGTCTTTCAGGCTTTCAATTTGATTCCCAGTCTGACCGCCGAAGACAACATTCGTCTGCCAGCCCCTGCCAGCAGCCATCTTTCCGAGCGTGTCGATCAGCTGCTAAAGCGGCTTAACCTGCAAGATCGACGGCTGCATAAACCTGGAGCTTTGTCGGGCGGAGAACAACAGCGTGTCGCCATCGCTCGGGCTCTGATCTGCGATCCGGCCATTCTTTTGGCGGACGAACCGACGGGAAGCTTGGACTACGACGCGGGACAACAGATCTGCCAACTTCTTCACGAGCTGTCGAGAGAGCAGGGGCGAACCATCATCGCAGTCACGCATGAGCCGAATGTGGCCATGTGGGCCGATCGTGTGGTCGTGATGCGGGACGGGAAGAACGTTGCTGAATTCACGCCTGACGGGTCTCGCGATCCGCAGGAGGTGGCCATGCAGTATCAAAGTCTACTGCGTCGTCCCATGGAGGCCGTTTAATGAGGAAGGTTTTGCGTCTGGCCTGGTCGTTCCTCTGGGAGTCTCCCGTTCGCGTCGCTCTGACTATTACCGCCACGGCCGCGGCGACCTGCCTGGTGATTTGGATCGCCAGTGGTTACGACGCGTTAGAAAAGACGTTCGACGACTATGCCAATCTTGCCATGGGACGTTACGAGTTGGCCGTTGCTCCCATCGAACAAAAGGAAGAGAAGTTCGTCCCCCCGGAAGTGTTGGACGATCTTAGGTCCGACCCGGTCGTGGCGAATGCGGATCCGATGTGGGCCGTTCGCGCTGAAGTAATCCCGCCAAAATCGGCCAGTCCGGCAGCGCGCGATAAGGATAACTCCGATAACAATGGTCCACCCACTGGATATGGCGGCGGGCCAAACATCCGGCGCCCCGGTAGCCTGCCGGGCACATTGCTGATGATCACAGACGCCCCTGAAGCCCCGTTCGAGATGCTGCGAGGCGATTGGCTATCGACAGAAGAATCGGACGTTCCGCAAGTTGTCGTGCGAACGGAAACAGCCCAGCGGATGGGGATCGATGTAGGCGACATGCTGACGCTGAAGCAGAACGATCAAGACCATAAACTGCAGGTGATTGGAATTCTGGATGCCCCGAAGCTTCGAGGTGCAGGGGATTCCGCTTTGCCAATTCTCGCCCCCAGCAAAGGCGAGATCTTTCTGACTCAATCCGCGGTGGAACGCATTCTTACGGATACGCCTAAAATCAGCCTGATTGCCGTCTCTTTGAAGGAAGAGACCGATATCAACACTTTCCGTTTTGGATGGGCGCCGAAACTTTCGTCGTATGCGACGCCTGTCCAGTTTCAGCAAGCTTTCGAGGTGGAAGAGGCACTGGATCAGAGCTCCTCCGCGGCAAATGTTCGTCTTCAATCGTTCGCCGCAACGGGGGTTTCGATGTTGGTCGCATTTCTGGTGGTGCTTTGCACGTTGAGCATGGGGGTGAACGAACGTATCCGACAGTACGCCATTCTGAGATCGCTCTCATTCACCCGTTTTCAGATTGCTCAATTAATCACGCTGGAAGGTCTGTTTCTGGGTGGTCTTGGTTTCCTGACAGGGCTCGGCATAAGCTATCTGGCACTATTGGCCGTCGGTATGGCAGCATCGCGAGTGCTTGACCATGGCGTAACGCTGGGGCGGCACAGTGTGTTGCTGGGGATGGCGGCAACGCTGGGGGGCGCGTTCATCGCGTCAATCATCCCTGCCTATGGAGCAACCCGCGTGAAGCCGATCGATGCGATGTCACCACGGGTCGAAGACGCGGGAGAAGAGCAGTTTTCTCGAATCGGGTTCCTTGTCGGGCTCGTATTGATTGCCGTGAACCCGGTTCTAACATTTCTGGTTCCGCCGCCCTTCGAGGCAGGGATCCCGGTCCTGATGACCATCGGCTTCGCCTCGATGGCAATCGGTTTCATTCTGATTTCTCCAGCGATTGTGGCTGGAGTTGACCGATGGATAAGCCCCGTCTTGGCTCGTTGGATGGGAATTGATCCGAAGCTGCTGGCTTGCCAGATAACCAGCCATTTATGGCGAACGGTCGGGGCCTCGATTTCCCTGGCCGTCGGCGTTGGGCTGTTTATTGGAATTCAGGTTTGGGGATTTACGATGCTGGAAGGGTTTATCCCAGGGCCATGGGCGCCCAATGCCCTCGTACAATTCAATTCAGGCGGCCTTTCCCGCTCGGAAGCCAACGCTGTGGTGGATATTCCAGGAATCAACCCCGAGCGAAGCTTTCCGATTGTCGTCGAACAGCCTCGGATGCGGGAAGACCTGACCAACAGCGCCGAGCGAGCCTCCGTCATACGCCAGGATAATATTGTTCTTGTCGGCATCGATGCCTCCCGAGCATTTTCGGGAAGCGACCCTTTTCTAAAGTTCGAGTGGGTGGAAGGGAATCCCGAAGAGGCTAGTAAAAAATTGGTCTCCGGAAGAGGCTGCATCGTACCGGATCACTTTCTACGGGAAACGGGGCTGAAGATCGGCGATACATTTGCTTTGGTACCTCCTGAGAACGCGAAGAAGGTTGTCGCTTATGAAATCGCAGGGGCCGTCAAGCTTCCGGGCTGGCATTGGCAAACCAAGCTGACTGGTTTCCGCACCCGGACGCATCGCGCCGCCGCGCTCGTTTTTGCAAACTATGACCCCGTCGCGCGGGACTTCGACCTTCCCCAGGCATCGCATGTCTGGTTTGATTTCGCCTCATCGGACGCCGATCCCCAACAGATTCAGAATCTAGCCAGCCAGTTCTATACAAAGCGTGTCCAGATGCAGGGTACCGGCACGACGCCAATGGAAGAGGCCGAGGTAAGCGTTATCCCTGTCAACCAAATCAGAGAGAGAACGCGAGGAGCTGCCCGACGCTGGATCTGGCTCGTCAGTCAGGTACCTCTGATAGCGTCTCTGATCGCCAGTATCGGTGTGCTCAACGTTTTTCTGGCATCGGTACGTGCTCGCCGTTGGGAATTCGGTGTGTTGAGAGGCATTGGAATCACCAGTTCGACGATCATCCGTGCCGTGTTGGCCGAAGGCATTTTGATTGGAATTGTCGCTGGCATATTGAGTGTCGGCTTTGGCATTATGTGCGGCTGGTGTGGATGTGGCATCGCCCAATACATGAGCTTCTTTGGTGGCATGCAGCCCGATCTTGTAATCCCGTGGGAAGCCGTCACCATCGGCCTTGTGGGATTGATAATTCTGGCAACGCTGAGCGCTGCCTGGCCGGCGTATTTGATCGGCAAGATACGGCCGCTGGTCTTGTTGCAAGAAGGACGAGGTTCCTTTTGAGGGATCGATGAGATACTCCTTTGGGGAGACTCACCGCGTGTCGGCTGCATGAGGTCAAAGGGGCGTGGGGACGTTATCACCGATAGACGTGGCCTATACGTTTAGTTCCGTTATATCCCGACAGTGTGATGGCACCGTCCACACTCTCGTTTTATTGTAGAACCTTGTGACAGATGCGCAAGTTCTTTTGAACACGTAATTTGCGGAAAAGCAACGTCATCAAGGCATCCTTCGCGTCCTCTTCCGAGAACCTCAACTAAACCTTGATGGTGTTAATAGCAGCCAATCAGGCTGACATCGACTTTGTCAGGCCCTCCTGGCACTTAACATCAAGTAATATTTCTTTTCGCGAACAGGCAATATTTGATTTCCAGACCTGCGCAAAAAAAGACGCCCCGCTGGGAGGCGTCAAAGGGTACTCGACGGAATGCTCCGTGAGCAAACCTTTCGCTGACTATTGCTTTACTATGACTTGCGAAGCAATCGTCGCTTAGGTACATGTGTAAGGATACCCACCCATCGAGCCATGTCAAGGAGTTCGCGAGAGTGATTACTGACGCGAAAAGTTCAAAAGACGAATTGATTCTTGGTTTAGACCTAGGCGTGGCATCTATTGGATGGGCACTGATTGCACCACAGAACAAGAAGCGGCCTATTGCGGCGATGGGAGTGCGGCGGTTTGAAGCCGGTGTTGAAGGCGGCGCCGCGAAGATTGAAGAAGGCAAGGCCACCAGTCGAGCAAAGGTACGGCGAGATAAACGCCAGGTCCGACGACAAGGCTTTCGCCGTGCTCGGCGCCTGGCGAACTTATTCTATTTGTTTCAGCAAAATGGCATGCTACCCGCTGGGCCTTCTAAGAAGCCTGAAGAAAGGCACGCGATATTGCAGCGAATGGATGCAGAATTAGGGAAAAAGTTTACCGATCGCTGCAATGCTCATGTCGTTCCCTACTATTTACGGGCATCTGCAACTGATTCCAATCAAGACTTGTCGCTGCTGGAAATTGGTAGGGCTCTCTATCATTTGGCTCAACGTCGAGGGTTTAAGACCAACCTCAAAGCAGCGAATGATGAAGAAGATGGAGTGGTCAAACAAGGCATTGGCCAGCTCTATCAAGAGATTGAAGGGGCTAACTGCCAAACCTTGGGGCAATACTTCGCTACGCTTGATCCCGAGCAGCTTCGCATCCGAGGCCGATGGACGTCTCGCCAGATGTTCTTGGATGAATTTGAGCTGATATGGAAGACGCAGGCTGGTTCTCATCCCGAATTGACGAATGAACTTAAAGAGAAGGTCCATCACGCGATTTTCTTTCAGCGTCCCTTGCGTTCTCAAAAGCATTTGATCGGACACTGCGAACTAGAAACAGCTAAACGGCGGGCACCTGCGGCAAGCCTCGAATTTCAGGAGTTTCGGTACCTCCAAAAACTCAACGACCTCACCTATTGGGATGAGGATTGCCAACCGCAACAACTCTCCGATCAGCAACGAGAGGAATTAATCACAGAATTGGAAGCAAATGGAGATCTTACGTTTAAAGGGATCCGCAAAGTCTTAAATCTCAAGACCTCGAAGCAGAACCCTTCGCTGCATATTTTCAATTTTGAGGAGGGGGGAGACTCCAAAATCCCCGGCAATCGTACAGCCAGCAAGTTGTCCGCGATTCTTGGTACCCAGTGGACCAGTATGCCGCCTGTCGAGCGTGGCGGACTAGTCGATTCAATTCTCAGCTTTCAGTCTGCTCCTGCACTTCGCAAGCACCTTGTATCGAAATGGGGAATCTCGGACGAAAACGCTCAACGGATTGTTGATTGTCGCTTTGAGGATGGATTCGGATCTCTGTCGCGCAAAGCAATCAGTCGGTTGCTTCCACACATGCGCCAAGGATTGAATTACTACCAGGCAGAGAACGCTGAATATCCCGAAGCCCGTAAAATGGATGCGATCTATGATCGACTGCCACCGGTCAATGTCGTTTTTCCTAGTCTTCGCAACCCAGCCGTTGTTCGCGTGCTGACCGAATTAAAGAAAGTAGTCAATGCGCTGATTCGTAAATACGGGCAGCCAACAAAGATTCGTATCGAGCTTGCTCGTGATTTGGCAAAGAGTAATCGACAAAAGCAAGCGATCTTCAAACGTAATCGTGAGAACGAAAAATCCCGCGAACGCGCCATCAAAGGCCTTTTGGCCGAAATGGGTGAAAAGTATGTCACATCAGGCAATGTCTTGAAGGTGCGACTGGCCGAGGAATGTAATTGGGACTGTCCTTACACAGGTCGTCGCATGGAAATGGCAACGCTTGTTGGAGAAAACCCACAGTTTGACATTGAGCACATTCAACCGTTCAGTCGCTCGTTGAACAATTCCTTCCTGAATAAGACTCTTTGCTATCACGAAGAGAACCGCAGTCGTAAGAAGAACCGTACGCCTTGGGAGGCGTATGGCGAAACGGAATCCTGGGATGAGATGTTGATGCGAGTCAAGAACTTTATCGGTCCCGCTCGCAACAAGAAATTGGAACTTTTCTCGGCTCATGCAATCGAAGAAGGCTTCGCGCAACGCCTTTTAAGTGACACGCAGTTTGTCACCAAGACGGCCGCTGACTATGTAGGGCTGCTCTTTGGCGGTAGACAGGATAGCGATGGCAAGCTTCGCGTTGAGGCGCGGACAGGCATGCTCGTCTCGTACCTGCGGGACGTTTGGCAAGTAAACCGAATACTTCATGGGGGCAACCAGAAGAATCGTGCTGATCATAGGCATCACGCGGTTGATGCATTGGTAGTTGCGTGTTCGACAAATGGAACCGTAAAGCAGTTGAGCGACGCGGCCAAACGTGCCGAAGAGCTTGGTATTCGGCATAAATTCGATGACGTTGAACTTCCCTGGAAGAACTTCATCGAGGATGCCACAACGGCGGTGAATGAAGTCATTGTCTCAACCCGTGTTCATCGTAAGCTCAACGGACAAATTCACGATGAATCGAATTTCAGTCCTCCTTGCGTTGACCCGGAAAACAAGAAGACGTATCACCGCATTCGCAAACCTCTCAGTTCTCTGAGTGCAAACGAAGTTGACGCGATTATTGATCCGGCAGTTCGCGACGCGGTGAAGACTCAACTTGATCGAATTGGAGGGGTACCTGCCCAAGCATTTAAGGATGAGGCAAACCTGCCGTACATTCGTGGGCGGAATGGAAGGTTCGTGCCAATTAAGAAGGTACGGATTCGCTCGCGAATTTTGCCAAAACTCGTTCTCGGCAAGGGGGACAGTCGGCGCTATGTGGCACCTGGCAACAATCATCATGCCGAGTTTCTCTTGAAGTTCGACAATGACAAGGAGAGGGCCGTTTGGGATTTCACGGTAGTATCGCTGTATGATTCGATGTTGCGATCTAAAAAGGGCCAGGAAGGCCCGTGCGAGGTAATTCAGAAAGATCACGGCCCAGGTGCGAAGTTTATGTTTTCGCTCGTGCCTGGAGAGCATCTTGAAGTCGAGATCGAGCCTGGGCAACGTCAGGTTGTTCGATGCCTGAGCTTTTCTGATGGAGATTTAGAGTTAATTCTTCCCGAAGATGCTAGGCCAAGTACTGAACGAAAAGCTTCGCGAATTAGAATAAGAAGTGCAAAACGACTGACCGAAATTCAACCACGGAAGGTTCTTGTCGACCCAATTGGACAAGTCTTTCCGGCTAATGATTGATCGCATCTTAGATTTTTCCAACCGTGCTGCATCACTACGCATACGGAATCGCCAGCTTGATGTTCGCTTCAAAGAGGACGAACAACAGGTTCAGATTCCCGTCAGCGACATTGCTGTCGTCGTTATCGCGAACCCGCAGGTTCATTTTTCGCACGCGGTATTATCGGAATTATGCGATCACGGGGCAGTGCTGATCGTCTGTGATTCGAGCAGCCTGCCGACAGGAATGTTGCTTCCGTTGAACGCGCATCACTGGCAGGTGAGCCGGTTTGAGCAACAGGCCAAGATCAAGCTGCCGTTGAAGAAAGCTCTATGGCAGCAGGTTGTTAGACAAAAAGTTCGCAACCAAGCCACATCACTGGAACGTGCAATTGGCTCGGATCGAGGGCTCAAGCATCTGGCTACTCAGGTGCGTTCAGGCGATCCGAACAATGTTGAGGCCCAGGCCGCAAGGCGATATTGGTCGGCCATGTTCGGTGATTCGACTTTTAAACGGGATCGTGATGCTAAGGACGAGAATCTGCTTCTGAACTATGGCTATGCCGTATTGCGGGCGATTGTCGCTAGAGCCATTTGTGCTTCCGGCTTGCATCCTTCGTTGGGGATCCATCATCACAATCGCGGCAGTGGATACCCATTGGCAGATGATCTGATGGAACCGTTTCGTCCGGTTGTCGATGAAGCCGTATGGAACTTCGTATCGGAGAATCATGTTCCATCAAGTTTAAGTACGCTTGAGAAACAACATATCATTTCGCATTTGCTCTCGAAGTTCACCCATTTGGGAGAACAACGCACTTTATTTGACATTGCTTGTCGGACAGCTAGAAGCTTAGTCCGCGCCATCGAAGGGGAGACAAGGAAGCTCGAACTACCGGAGTTTTAGAATGCTATCGGAGTACAAGGGCATGTGGCTATTTATCATGTTCGACCTTCCTGTCGACACACGTAAAGCTCGAAAAAACTACGCCAAATTTCGCAAGCAATTGCTTGATGAAGGCTTTCAGATGATGCAATACTCGGTGTATTCTCGATATTGTGTGAGCGAAGAGGTTTCAACAAAGTTCGTTGGACAAATACAAAAGAACTTGCCGCCCGCCGGGCAGGTTAGATTTATGGCCGTAACGGACCGTCAATTCGGCAAAATGAAGGTATTCTATGGCAAAAAACGTGCGGAAACCGAGCAGGCACCTCAGCAAATGCAGCTGTTTTGATACAGTTGCTGAGGGCCTAACTCATTGCTCCACAACGGCTTGGGGAACGATCAAGTGTACCTAAGCGACGATTCCCTCCAAGCCACAGCTTGAACCTCGCTTCAAAGGTACGAAACCAGAGTGTACCTAAGCGACGATTCCCTCCAAGCCACAGCCAAGAATCATGGCTGATGTAGACCGCTTTGAGTGTACCTAAGCGACGATTCCCTCCAAGCCACAGCCGTAGACATAGCCGGTAAGCATCTTCTCGCAGTGTACCTAAGCGACGATTCCCTCCAAGCCACAGCCCAACTCGCAACGGTATAACCATCGAGGGTAGTGTACCTAAGCGACGATTCCCTCCAAGCCACAGCGATGCCCGGGTAAGCCTCACAAATCTCGCGAGTGTACCTAAGCGACGATTCCCTCCAAGCCACAGCTACTACGCGGCACTGCATCAGCCAACCTCAGTGTACCTAAGCGACGATTCCCTCCAAGCCACAGCGCAGCAGAGGCACGAGCCACGCGAGACGACAGTGTACCTAAGCGACGATTCCCTCCAAGCCACAGCGCGTTTAGCTGGTCGGGCGTTCGCCTGACGAGTGTACCTAAGCGACGATTCCCTCCAAGCCACAGCCACCTGACCTGCTGGCATCAGTGCGGGGGCAGTGTACCTAAGCGACGATTCCCTCCAAGCCACAGCATTGGGGCGACAACGGATTTGGCTACGAAGTGTACCTAAGCGACGATTCCCTCCAAGCCACAGCTGTCCCTCGTGGGACTTGTCTACATGGCTGAGTGTACCTAAGCGACGATTCCCTCCAAGCCACAGCGCCTGTTCGACGCGTCATCGCCGCAAGGGGAGTGTACCTAAGCGACGATTCCCTCCAAGCCACAGCTTGAGTTTACCGGCACTCTGGCAGCGGCATAGTGTACCTAAGCGACGATTCCCTCCAAGCCACAGCGTGATTGGCCCAATCAAAAGCATCGTGGGAGTGTACCTAAGCGACGATTCCCTCCAAGCCACAGCCTTTTGTTGAAGCATTCCAGGCGAACTTTCAGTGTACCTAAGCGACGATTCCCTCCAAGCCACAGCACTGCCGATCACGACGCCGGTGGAGGAAAGAGTGTACCTAAGCGACGATTCCCTCCAAGCCACAGCATCGTTTCCATTTCCAGTCGCAGAATATCTAGTGTACCTAAGCGACGATTCCCTCCAAGCCACAGCATCGAACAGGATCTGGAAGAAATCGGCTAAGTGTACCTAAGCGACGATTCCCTCCAAGCCACAGCCCGCGAACTGGAAGCCCTGCTCGATAGCCAAGTGTACCTAAGCGACGATTCCCTCCAAGCCACAGCGTTCCTTGCGTGTTGGAAATGGGTTGTCGAAGTGTACCTAAGCGACGATTCCCTCCAAGCCACAGCGTTGTTCTCGTTTTTGTTCACCGGGTACAAAGTGTACCTAAGCGACGATTCCCTCCAAGCCACAGCATTTTGAATCGTTGCTTCTCACCTGCGATCAGTGTACCTAAGCGACGATTCCCTCCAAGCCACAGCCCATGGACCGCAGCCCAATGGATCCAGGCAGTGTACCTAAGCGACGATTCCCTCCAAGCCACAGCGCAAGTTTGGGAGTGGTCGCAAGAACTTAAAGTGTACCTAAGCGACGATTCCCTCCAAGCCACAGCAGATTGACGTAAGGATGTTTGTTTCCTTTTTAGTGTACCTAAGCGACGATTCCCTCCAAGCCACAGCCTGCTTCGGATTCCTTAATTGCGTGAACTGAGTGTACCTAAGCGACGATTCCCTCCAAGCCACAGCCGTCGAAGCTCAGGCGTTCCTCCGCTTTGAGTGTACCTAAGCGACGATTCCCTCCAAGCCACAGCGCGATTTTGATACACCCAGCGGGATCTCTCAGTGTACCTAAGCGACGATTCCCTCCAAGCCACAGCAGAATACTCTCGCGTTGTACCACGCTACAAGTGTACCTAAGCGACGATTCCCTCCAAGCCACAGCAAGTGCAGCGCATCGAAAAACGCCTGCGTGGAGTGTACCTAAGCGACGATTCCCTCCAAGCCACAGCAACGCCTATTCGTTTGCAGTTGCGGCGCAGAGTGTACCTAAGCGACGATTCCCTCCAAGCCACAGCGAAGATTCGGAGCGTCATAGGGTGCCGACTAGTGTACCTAAGCGACGATTCCCTCCAAGCCACAGCAAGCCGTGCGGGCATTGCGGTACAGCTACGAGTGTACCTAAGCGACGATTCCCTCCAAGCCACAGCAGAGGAAGGTTTGCACGGTGGTAAGGTTTCAGTGTACCTAAGCGACGATTCCCTCCAAGCCACAGCGCGTGGCGCTCCACTTGTTCCCGCGTGGTAGTGTACCTAAGCGACGATTCCCTCCAAGCCACAGCAAGCACGCAGTCATCGAGCCGTTCATTGCTAGTGTACCTAAGCGACGATTCCCTCCAAGCCACAGCGGCCAGGAGTGGATCGAGAAGTGCCATCGGAGTGTACCTATGCCCATGACGTAAAGGTTAAGAAGAGTTTCTGGGCGAGGTATCGAGTTAAATTTTATCCAGAAATGAGGCATAATTAGAAAAACAAGGATAAGAAGAAGCAAGCGTAGCGGGAGATTAGCTATCAGTGCGCCGGGAGCTAAATTCAAGGCGAATTGGTGTCATAATACTTGAGGGGAATGGTTAGCAATTGGCGGGTGAAGTTCGGGTTACTTCGAAAGATTATGAAATCTGATTGAAGGGCTCGCACCTAAATTCTCGCTGATTTCGAGTCATAATACTTGGAGATGAATTAGCTCTCAGCAGATTCCTGCCCTTTATCTCGGTGATCGGAATAACGCAGAATTGGGTTTTGCGGTGGTAAAAAGAATGACGAAACGCCCTACTGAAAACGAAGACGCGGAATCGGATGAACTAGCGATCCACCCGGTCTTTGCTCAACATGGGCCGCCGACCAATGTCAAGTTCAGGAATGTGCTGGCACACGATCTTCGGTCGAGGCACCCGACTGTTCCTGCCGAATGCCAAGCTCATCCGCTGGTTCGCGGCCAGTTCTTTTATACAATCCCGCCCCAACTGCTGCAGAAGGTGTTCGAGGGAGAGGTTGGCGAAGCCCTGGAGTTTGATCGAGATCTTTATGACCTCGAATGTAAGCTATCAGTGGTATCTGGAGATCATTGCTATCGAGTAGGATTCTGGCAGAACTGGCCTATCAAGTCTGTACTGATGGGCCAGCCTTCGCTCTGCCGAGAAGACTTGACCGAGTTGGGGGTATCTGAAACGGAGGCCGAATTAACGGTGAAAGCAGCAAACAAGCATTCGTCTTCATTTGATGAGATTGGCGGTGCCTACAGTGGTTGGTTGATGACCAACACCGTTTTTCTCGACGAAATGGATGTTTTGCTTGAGAAGTTTGGCGAGCAGATGCTTCGCTGGGGTACTTCCCTGGTTGGTCTGCCGATCTTAAGTTCGATAGAGCCAGGACAGCTTAATCCGACAAGCGAGGAAGGTTGGCAGGAATACGACGCGGCGGTCCTAGAGTTCTGCGTTCGATGGCGACTTCAAGGCTTGGCAGGTCCAAGATTACCTATTCCGATGAAGCCCATGATTAGCGGCCAGTTTCCGATAACCATCGTCAAGCAGTTAATGCGAGCAGGCGGTGTCTTTAACTGGCCTGATACTTTCCCCCTGTTTGCTCGCGATGTTTTGCGAGATATGATCGCTGACGCTTTGCGTCCCTCTTCAGATACTCAGCATTTGGAGGGCTGGCACAAGATCATCGACGTAAGAAACAAAGCGAAGAATCAGTTTGCCTCGCTTGAACGTCGATTTCGATTTCAACACTTTTGGCGGCTGCTCCGCCAAAGACATCCCAGCATCTTTAGTCGGCGCACGGCTCGCGTCGAGCGGGCCTTTGCCGAATTCTTTGGCGTGACTGAAAGTTCGATGCATGCCGATCGCATGGCGATTCAGAAGGCACTTGGCAAAGACTGGGATCTTAGAGCCGAATTAGCCTGACAATCTGATACCGCGAAACAGGTAGAGCGTGTCGAAACGCTTTCCCTTCTTTAGCCTAGCTACTCGCTGTAAACCTTGTTGAAGCTTCCGAACGCGAATTTGATCGCGTGGTCACTCCTTGGTGGAAGCCTGTGATT
This sequence comes from Blastopirellula marina, assembly GCF_002967715.1. NCBI lineage: Bacteria > Pseudomonadati > Planctomycetota > Planctomycetia > Pirellulales > Pirellulaceae > Blastopirellula > Blastopirellula marina. Next base: position 261,280 of record NZ_PUIA01000081.1, on the reverse strand, counting down.
TCAGCTTGGTGAACGCAAATGGCGAGTTCGGATCTCAAAAAGACGCTGGTCGATATTAATGCTCTCGTGGAGCATTCCGGCCTATCTGAGTCGACGATCTGGCGTTTAAAGCGGGATGGCAAGATCCCATTTTATCAACCGGCGGGAAAGCACGGCCGGGTCATGTTTCCCGAGGATGCGATCGAACTTTGCCACGCTACGACTGACGCTACCAACACACGTCAGATTGAAAACACCGCTTCCGATGAGAGACTTCCTGGGCCACGACCTGGGTGGATGTCGCGTTCGAAGAAATAAATCATTTGAAAGGAGGGATATGCCTAGAAAACCTAAGGAAGCGCCGATCCCGTGCGCTAATTTCACTTGGTACCTGCGGCGGAAGGCGAATGGTGTCTTCTTTGCCGATGGTCGTCTCAACAGCCAGTATCAGCTAGGGAAACCATCCCTAGGTACTCGCGATCGTGAAGAGGCGTATCGACGCCTTCACGAACTCGATCACGTGAAGGCGATCGAATGTGGCTTGGTCGAAGCTAAGCCAATGGCTAACGAAAAGGACGTTCAGATAAGCGACGGTTGGCAACTTTACATCCAACGTTGCGAGAAGCCGGAGTTGCTTGGTGGTGTCAGTCCGAAGACCATCCAGCGTTACAAGGCGGTGCGTGACAAGCATCAGGAGTATTGCCGCAAGAAGGGGATTGAGAATTGGTCCCAAGTTACGAAGGCCAACACGCTCGACTACGGGACGGATCTCGCAAAGAAGAAATATGCCGACCGAACGATCGTGTTCGAGGCGAATATGATCTGCTCCGTCGTAAAGTGGTTGACGGAAGAAGACCACTTGCCACAGTCGTGCCGTTTCCTGCTGAAGATGAACAAGGTGAGCGGAAGCTCGACTTACTGTTATACTCAGCCCCAAGTCACGCGGATGGTTGAGTTTTGCAATCAGTCGGAGGACCTTGTCTGGATGGGGCAGGTGATCACCTGTCTGGCAACGTCCGGACTGCGAATCAATGAACTTGCTCAACTCCGCTGGAGTGATGTCGACTTGGAGGCCAAGACGATTCGAATCACGGATGAGCGTTCCGTTCCCCGACGTCGACAGACGGGAGGCGAGCGTCGGATCAAAGGGAAGCGGGGCCGGGCTTTGCCCATGCACGCTGAATTCTTCAAGGTGCTGCAGCAGATCCCGCGTCATGCCGATGGCCGTATTTTTCATGGCCCACGCGGAGGTCGCCTCAGTGACCGTCGTGTGCTCCAGAATCTGCAAGAACGAATCATTGAGCCGCTTGGCAAGGAGTTTCCGACACCGCAAGGTGAGATTGGCTTCGGCAGCGGCACCGTCCACGGGCTCCGGCACTACTTCTGTAGCGAAGCCTACCGCAACGGAGCACGGGACGCCGAACTCCTGGAATGGCTCGGACACCGCGACTCAGAGATGACTCAGCTGTACCGGCATCTTCATCGCGAAGACAGCCACCGTCGAATGGAACAAATCAACTTCCTCGGACGCGACGACGAGGAAAGTGCTGATCGTGACGTCGCATAGTTGTGAACTTGGCTTTCGTAGCGTCGATGGCCAACAGGTAGAATAGCGATGCCGCTGATGGGTGGGATAAATTGCCGTGAAATGCTTCCTGGTTCGACCTGGGAAACGGTCCTAAGGGGGATTATTTCGGGCTCATTTGTCTCAGTGTTTGTCTCAGTCACTGAGACAAATAAAACCACCTCGGCGCAAAACAAAAGCCGACAACGACTTACGTTGACGGCTTCGCTAGAAAGCGGAGAGAACGGGATTCGAACCCGTGGAACGGTTTTACACCGTTCACCGGTTTAGCAAACCGGCGCATTCGACCACTCTGCCATCTCTCCTGTGGGAAAGCGAAAGTCTACACCCTTTTCCGTTGGTCCTCAACGGGACCTCCTTCGCTTTTTCCTAATATGGCCTATGGTTACGGTGAAATAAGCCGTTCAATATGGGCCATCTGTCCCGTTAACCGCCAAATTTGGAATAACCATGACCCTCTTTACTCAAAGTATGCCCCTTATCACCATAGGGAAATCGCGTGCTTCTGAGGGGTTCAAAGGGAAATCGAAATGATTTTACGCCTAGGGACAGTTGCTGTGTTGCTTGGGTTCGCTGCTTTTCAGGCCTCGTTCGCCGGCGAGCTTTCGCATTCGGCGGCGTTGGACACCATCCGCAAGGAAGACGTCAAACGGCACGTCGATATCCTGGCCGACGACAGCTTCGAAGGGCGCGAAGCAGGCAGCCGCGGAGGGCGTGCCGCAGGGAACTACCTGCAAGAGCTATTTTCCAAGTATGGTCTGAAACCAGCGGGTGATAACGGCACGTTCTTTCAGTTGTTCCATGGCGGTTCGCGCAACATCTTGGGGATCTTGCCAGGCGAACAGGGAGCCGATTCCGGCGATTTGATCGTCGTGGGGGCTCATTACGATCACGTCGGGTACGGCAGTCGGACCAACAGCTTTGGCCCGTTTGGTTACGTCCATAACGGTGCCGACGACAACGCCAGTGGTACCTCGGCGTTGTTGGAAGTCATTCAGGCCCTCACCCAGATGAAGGCCAAGCCCAAACGATCGATCTTGTTTATCTTGTGGGACGGTGAAGAGAAGGGGCTTTTGGGGTCGAAGTATTGGGTCGAACACCCAACCGTCAAATGGGACCGAATTCGCCTGTACATCAATCTCGACATGGTTGGTCGCCTGCGTCCTCAAGGGGTCGAAGTCTACGGAACGCGAACCCTGCCAGGAATTCGTCAGAGAATTGCCCGGTCCAACATGACCAGCGACCTGAAGCTCGACTTCCGCTGGGAGATGACCGACAACAGCGATCACTACACGTTCTATTCGCGATCGATCCCCACGCTCATGTTCCATACGGGGCTGCATGGTGAATACCATCGTCCTCAGGACGATGCGCACTTGATCAACCACGATGGAGTTCAGGCCGTTGCCCGTCTTACGGCGGAAACGGTCTGGGAAGAAGCTAATCGAGATGTCTTTCCTACATTCCGTACACGCTCTCGCTTGGAAACGGAATCGGATCGAAAGCGATTCGAGGTTGCCCGGTCGGTCAATCGTTCGCGACTGGGAATCCGTTGGAATTCCGAGCAGCAACACATAGGGCAGGGGCTATCGATTGCCTCGGTGTCGCCGGGTGGCCCGGCCGCAAATGGGGGAGTTAAGGCAGGGGACCGATTGATCGAGTTCGCCGACATCCCTTTCACCAGCGTCGAAGACTTCCTGGCCCAGGTTCAAGCCGCACCGGTCGATGTCGTGCTGAAGGTCGAAAGGGAAGGGGAAGCGGAACCGTTGGCCCTCAACATCAAACTAGACCTGAATCCGGCTCCGGTGGGCATCTCTTGGACGAACGATCCCGCCGAGCCTGGGGCCGTCATGTTGACCAACGTGACGACTGGCTCTGTGGCCGCCTTGGCAGGACTCAAGCCACTTGATCGTGTTTACGAAGTGAACGGCAAGCCGGTGGAAAGCAGCGAGGCCTTTAAGAATCTGGTCACCCAATACCAGGATCCGACCACGCTGCTGGTCGATCGAGAAGGGCACATGCTACAGATCGAGTTGCCACTTGCTGCGATTCGCCCCCTGCTGAAAGGGACGCAAGAGCCATCTGCTGAGACTGCGCAGCCATAGCGGTGTGCTTTTCTGGCAAACATTTCGAGACGAGATTCAATTTTGTCGAATCTCGACGCGAGGCGTATCGATAATTGCCAAGACGCCCTGCGCGATTGGCAATATCCTACATGGCATCTAATGCAGTCCGCAGTTGCGTCCCAGAACCAGGGAACGGTGGACTGTTTCGCCAACAGAACCGATTGCCAGGGATTCACTGCCATGACCACGCAAGTCGTCGTCGAAACCTTCGACGTTTAGTCAAAGTGCTGGAAGGGTGGCTGCAGGATGGGTAGGACGCTACTTCCCATCCTGCGTCATCTTCCGGTATTTCAGCGGCGATAAGCCGGTGATTCGTTTGAATTGTTTGCAGAACGATGGCTGATCGCTGAAGCCGCAGTCCATCGCCACCGTGGCGATGTTCTTGTTACTGTCACGCAACATCACGGCGGCGGCTTCTACCCGTTGTCGAATCAGATACTGCGACGGGGTGATCTGAATCATGCTTCGCATCAGCCGTTCGAACTGGCTGACTGAAAGCCCCGAGTCTTCCGCCAATTGCTGAATCCGTAGCGGACTGGCAAAGTCGGTTTGCATCCTGCGCAAAGCGAGCGAAAGCTTGTTGTAGCGATCGTCCCTTTCTGTCGGGGCATGCAGGTCGCGCGACATGCCGATAATCGCAATCACTTCCTGGGAAATGTTCTTCGCCAAAACCTTGCTGGTGATATACCAGCCTAGCGATCCATCGGGATTGGTAATCATCTCCAGTTGATCGTGTAGATTTTGTCCACGGCTCAGCAGTTGACGATCTTGTTGCTGATAGCCGACGGCCAGGGCCTGGGGGTAGATATCGAAGGCCGTCTTGCCGATCACATCCTCTCGGCGAAGCTTGGGGACGCTGCGTAAAAATGCACTATTTACGCTTAGATAGCGTCCCTCCAGATCTTTGATGCAGAGGTTCACCTCATCGAGTCGAGCGAACAATTCCTCGACAAGTGCCAACGTTGGTGCTTGGGCGAAAAGAACGTCTAAATGCTCTTCCCATTCGTTTTTGTATTTATTCGGCATGCCGGCAGTCGATTTGGCCAAAGACGAATTCAGTCGATTCAATGAAAATAAGTCACGTCGTTAGGGAAATAAACCTCTAGCGACATCCCCACCTCTCCATCATGCCAGTTGGCGAGAATCCCCACCACCTCGCTCAGCAAATCATATTTAATTTTTCCTTGCATGAATGATATCTGGAGAAGTCCCCTATGTTAGCTCGAATGCGTGCCAAGAAGCGAGGTTTTACGCTTGTGGAACTGTTGGTCGTGATTGCGATCATCGGTGTTCTGATTGCTTTGTTGCTACCGGCCGTCCAGCAGGCACGTGAGGCCGCTCGACGGATGCAGTGCAGCAACAACCTGAAGCAGTTGGGTTTGTCCATCCACAATTATCACGATGTACACCAAGAGTTCCCTCCGACAGGGTTTGGGGAGTCGAGCGGTGCCTCGGGTTGGGCCCGTCAGGCATCGTGGTTCGTCCGCGTGATGCCGTTCATGGAACAGAAAGCCGCCTACGATCTGGTTAATGTTCCCGACAGCACCTACGACAACAACACCGCGGGATGGGCTGCCCCGACACGCGGTTGGCGAGCGATGCACGAAGGTCGCATTGATTCTCTGTGGTGCCCATCGAGTCCGCTTCCACGAACGCAAACGTACCCGACTTCCAGTGCTACGCAAGGATTGGGAGCACCGGCTGAAATCGAGATCCAAATCTCGGACTATGCCGGCAACAGTGGCTGTTCGATTGTTGGTGGAACGACTTCCGATACCTCGGCCGGCTCCTGGCAGTGGGGTGGTAACATTGCCGACAACGGTGTCCTTCCGGTGTACTGGCGAGGTACGGCCCCCTTCGCGGCAAGTGGCGTTGGTTTTCACAAGTTGACCGATGGCTCGAGTAATACGATCGCCGTTGGTGAGCAGTCCAATTTTCACGATCAACTCAATGACTATCGTGCCAGTTTGTGCAGCGGCGGTTTGTGGAGCTGCGGAACAGGCACACACTCCAGCAACCTGAATAACTACGTGGTAACGACCTACCCAATTAACGCCTTGAGCATGAATTGGACCGCCAAGGCTCCAGGCTGGGGCCTGACCACGACCAAGTTCAACAACACTGCCTATCGCTCGGCCCACCCTGGTGGTGCTCAGTTCACTTTGGCGGATGGTTCGACTCGGTTCATTCCTGAAACGATCGACTTCGCAATCTACACATCGCTCATGGATCGCAACGACGGTACGCCTGTCGGTGCCTACTGAATTAGGGGATGACCCAGGGGATCCGCAGCTCGTTGTTGAGGATCCTCTGGGTTTCTTATTCCTAGGATCCGATCTGAAATTTTCATGAGGAGTGTCGAAGATATGCTTAGCAAAAACCTTCGTTGTTTACTGTTAGCCATTATCGTTGTCGGGCTGGCCGGTTGCTCTGGTGGAAGTGGTATCGCCCTGGGAACCGTGGCTGGAACGATAACCAAAGATGGTCAGCCCGTTTCTGACGCAACCATAACGTTCTTTCCCGAAACAGGACGACCATCGTCCGCGACGAGCGATCTCGATGGGCGCTATTCGCTTCGCTTTACGGCAAGTGAAAACGGTGCCATCGTTGGCAAGCACAGCGTACAGATTTCTTACGGTGGCCCAGGCATGCCAGCGGCACCCGGCGAACCGACGCGAGGAAGAGCAAAACGTTCGCTGCCATTCGAGGAAGTCACATGGCCCGAGAAAGTGACGGTTGAGAAATCGGCCAACACAATCGACTTCGATCTTTAATCAACGTGCCAGTCTTGGCGGAGCTTCTTCGCATGACTGCGAATGTCGTCAATCTCACCTGAGTTTCTCTTTCGCTCGACATGCTTCATCTGCAACTTCATCCGCATGTTGCTTTGAAGCTCGTCAAAATGTCGATCGAGAAAGTCCCAATAGAAGGTCGTGAGCGGGCATGCCTCTGCCCCCACGGCCTTCTTGTGGTTGTAGATGCAGCCTTGGCAGAAGTTGCTCATCTTGTCGACATAGTTACCGGTCGAGCAGTATGGCTTCGTCCCCACGATGCCCCCGTCGCCATGCTGGCTCATCCCCAGCGTATTGGGAAGCGAAACCCAGTCGACCGCGTCCAGGTACATCGCCATGTGCCACTGGTGAAACTTGTAGGGATGCACCCCCAGCGTCAGCGAGAAGTTGCCCAGCACCATCAGACGCTGAATGTGGTGGACATAGCCATACTTCAAAACGTGCAAAAGGGACTGGCGAATGCACTGCATGTCGGTCTCGCCATCCCAGAAGAACGATGGCAACTCTGCTTGATGATCGAAGTGATTCATCTCGGCGTACGCTGGCATCTGCGTCCAATAGACGCCGCGGATGAACTCGCGCCAGCCGAGAACCTGCCGCACGAAACCTTCCACACTTGCCAGCGGGGCGGTCCCTGCCTTGTACGCCTCGACGGCGGCCTGCACACATTCCCGCGGATCGAGCAGTTTCAGGTTCAAGCTGGTCGATAACCGCGAGTGGTGTAAAAATGGCTCATCCGTCCACATCGCGTCTTCGTATTTGCCAAACCCGTTGAGGTGATACTTGACGAAGTCGGCCAGCATCCGCCGCGCCTGTCCCGGCGTCACTGGCAAGTTGAACGTATCGATCTGGCCAGGGTGGTCGGCGAATCGCTCTTCGACGAGTTGAATAACTTCTTTCGTGATTTCATCGTGCGAGAACGAAGTCGGCCTCCCAATGTTGCTTGGCCCTTCTTTGCCGAACGGCTCGCGGTTGTCGTGATCGTAGTTCCAAGTGCCCCCCACCGGCTTGTCGCCGCGCATCAAGATGTCGTGTTTTTTCCGCATCTGGCGATAGAACGTTTCCATCAACAGCGACTTCCGCCCCTTGGCGAACTTATGGAACTCATTCACCGTGCAGAAGAAGTGAACGTCCGGCAGAAAGTCGATCGGTACGTCGTGCTCGGCCGCCGTTTCTTCTAATAGCTGCTTCACACGATAGTCACCCGGCAGCACGACGCGAATCGCCTGGGGTTTCTCTTTTTTCAGCGTCTGCGAGAGCAACTCACCGAACGACTTGCCAGAGTCCTTCCGCTTGTCGGCGAACAACTGGTGATACTGCAACTGCCGGCCTGCGTCTTTGAGTTCGTCGCGAAAGTGACGCATGGCCGACAGAAACAAGACAATCCGCTGCTTGTGACTGGGGACATAGGTAATCTCGTGATCGTTCTCGGCCATCCAAAGCAAGTCTTGCTCAGGATCGTAGCCATCGAACAGGGCCGAGTTGCGGTCGAGTTGGTCACCGAGTATTAGAAGCAGATGTCGCATGAGGTCTTCCTGAGTGCCGAGTTGCCAACTGGGCGAACCGCAGGAACCCGTACCGCATAACTCGCAAGCGAATTCTCTCGCCAAAGGGACAACAATCGCCTATCGTTAATAGCAGGTAATCGCCTCGCATAAAGGAGAGTCCGCATGACGTCGCGCGTTGTCGATTTCTATTGCCACGATGGAACCGATAGTCACGGTCGATCGGTTCTCGATATGATCGCGATGACCGACCGGGAGCTTGAATCGCATCACGATATCATTCAGTGGATGTTTCCCCTGCATGAAACGTCGAGCGTCAATCCCGATTGCCCCTTGGTGGACGAGCATTCGGCTCATGTCTTACGCGAGAATATCGACGCCCAGCAGCGCATGCACGAGATGATCACGCGGTTCGGGCGTTTCCTGGGGTTTGAACTCGATGAAGAGGGGCAGTTCGTCCCCGATCCCAGCCTGGCCGCCAATCGCGATGCCTGGCATTCCCCTATGAACCATAATCACCTGCGAATCACCCGGGCCATTCGCAGCATGCGACTGTTTGGCTTCGAGAGCGAAGCCCGTGCGTTCTACGATGCCGTAAGCCAATCGGCCATCCAGTCGCAGTGCGCCACCGAGCGGACTCTGGCGTATTGGAAACAAGCGCTCGAAGACCCCGTGTTCGCGCCAATCGGCTAAGACTGCAACTAATTCTTCTGGCCGTGTTCGCTCAGCCACGTTCCCAGGTTCGGGCTCGCCCAGGTTACCGGCTTCTCGTCGATCAGCACTTCCATCCAGGTCGCAATGCCCGGCTCCTTCTCCAGTACCTGGGGGGTCTCTGCGGGGCCAAGCACGCTGATCGCCGACGCCCAGGCATCGGCCGTGGTTGCTGTTTGGGCGAAGACGGTGACTGTCCCCCGATGATCGACACCGTAGCCTGTGCGCGGATCGAGAATATGCGAGTAACGCTTCCCTTCGTGTTCCAGGAATTGAAACGCGTCGCCAGAGGTCGCGACGGCACACTGCGAGATATGAGCGACCAGGATCGGCGGCTGCTTCGGATCGAGCCCGGCGATACCTACCCGCCAGCCAGCTTCCCCGCGCGGGGCACCGCTCACGGCAATGTCTCCACCGGCATCGACCAGCGCTCGGGTGATGCCGTGCTGGGTTAGCACCTGTAGTGCTGCATCGATCGCATAACCCTTGGCGATGCCCCCCAGATCGATTCGCATGTCACCGACGCCCAGGCTCACGGCGTGCTTCTTTTCATCGAGCGTCATGTGCTGGGCACCTACGCCGGTGCGTACTTCTTCGATTCGCAGCGGGTCTAACTGGCCGCGGCGCCGAAAGCGTCGCCACTCTTTGGTGAGCGGTCCAACCGTTACGTCGAAGGCACCGTTGGACGCTCGATTGACCGTATGGGCCTGGGTCAGGACGTTCCACAGGTCGTCGCTGACCGAAATTGGCTCAGGCGTCGGAGATTTCTCGGAAAGCAGCAATACTTCGGAATCACTCCGATAATCGCTACAAATCTGCTCGATCGCGCGTACGCGGGCAAAGGCCTCGTCGGTCGCTTTCTGGAATAGCTGGGCATCATCGGTGTCGGCCACTATGCGGACGATTGTTCCCATGTGTGGCTGAGTTACCGAGAGAAGGGAAGCCTCGTCGGCGCACAAGTGAGCGGCGCTCGCACTGAAAACGATGCAGATAGCCCCCCAGACGAAGGTCGCTTTTGAGAATGGTAACGTCATGATCGCTCCACGAGATGGGCCAGGCAGGCAGTAAATAAATTCACGCAAGCCCTTATCTCGCCAGTAAATAATTGAATCGTTTCGTAGAATCCAGTATGCTTTAAGCTTACCCTCATGGTACGACGCACGTCTAAATATTTCCCACCTCGCCCTATCTAATATTTCGCTTAACTGGAGAGTCTCCATCTATGTCTAAGAAAGATTCAAAGAATAAGAACGATGCAGCTCAGCCTTCGCGGCGCGACTTCATCAAGACTGGTTCGTCCATGCTGGTCGCCGGTGGTGCGATTGCTGGGACGTTGAGCATCGCCCAGAGCGCTCACGCTTTCGGTAGCGATCAAATCAAGATCGGCCTGGTTGGCTGTGGTGGTCGCGGTACCGGTGCTGCCGATCAAGCGATGAACACCGAAGGCGACACCAAACTGGTGGCCATGGGCGACGTCTTTGAAGATCGTCTGCAGCAGAGCCTCCGTTCGCTGAAGAGCCGTCACGCCAAGCAAATCGACGTGCCGGAAGATCGTCAGTTCGTTGGTTTCGACGCCTACAAGAAGGTGATCGATTCCGATTGCGATCTTGTGATCCTGGCCACCGCACCTGGTTTCCGTCCGCTGCACTTCGAAACTGCAGTGAACGCTGGCAAGCACATCTTCATGGAAAAGCCAGTCGCTACCGACGCTCCTGGTATTCGCCGCGTGTTGGAAGCCAACAAGATCGCCAAGGAAAAGAACCTGGCCGTCGCCGTTGGTCTGCAGCGTCACCATGAAAAGGCCTACGTCGAAACGATCAACCGCCTGAAGGACGGTGCGATCGGCGACATCATCTTCTGCCGAGCCTACTGGAACTCGGGGGGCGTTTGGACTCGTAACCGTTCTGCTTCGCAGACCGAACTCGAATACCAAATGCGTAACTGGTACTACTTCAACTGGCTGTGCGGCGACCATATCGTTGAACAGCACATCCACAACCTCGACGTCATCAACTGGTTGATGGATGGTCCACCGGAAACGGCTGAAGGCCAGGGTGGTCGTCAGGTTCGTAAGGGTGCCGACAATGGTGAAATCTACGATCACCATATGATCGAATTCACCTACCCCAACGGTACGAAGATGCTGAGCGCCTGCCGCCACATTCCTGGCTGCTGGAACAGCGTTTCGGAACATGCCCACGGCTCGAAGGGTTATGCCGACATCAGTGGCGGCAAAATCTACGACGCTAAGGGTGATCTGGCTTGGAGCTACGGCCAAGGGGGCCGTGGTGGTCACCAGGAAGAACACCACGACCTGTTCGCTTCGCTGCGAAAGGGCGAACGTCCTAACGAAGGCGATTACGGCGCTCACAGCACCATGACCGCAATCTTCGGTCGTATGGCTACCTACTCCGGTGGTCACAGCGGCAAGGGTGGTCAGGTTCTGAAGTACCAGGACGCTTTGAACTCGGAAATCGCTTTGGCCGACTTCGACAAGTTGACCAAGATGGACGACGAAGCACCGGTCAAGCCAAATCCGGAAGCCGCCGAAAAGCAACGCGAACAGTCGCCTTACGTCGTTCCGATGCCAGGCGAAACGATCACCATCTAAGTTGTTGGTGCTCACAGTATTCGCAGAAAAAAAGAGGGCGGGCCGCTTGGCTCGCCCTTTTTCCTTTTCCCGATCAATTATGAATGGAACTTCATGAAAACAGGCTCATTTGCACCCTGCTGAAATGCCAAGTCCTTTTTATGATACAGGATGGCAACTTTTTCGCAGGGATGATTACTGACGAGACTCCATGGTACGGTCACGCATAGGAACATACATCTTACTGATGGTGGTCGCATTGAGCTTTGTGACCCTGGTCGCTATGACTTGGGCTGCCGGGCGAGAGCGGCAGGCCGCGATTCGTCAGGAGAGAATTCGCAATCTTGAAACGGCAGTCCAGCTGGTGAAGGCCAGCGTGCTGAACGAGAAAGAGCCCGACCTGCTCGACGAAGACCTGCTTCAACGTCACGTCAAACGCTATGCCGCCGAATCGGGGCTGTACCTGACCATTATCAGTGATGGAGGCCGCGTTCTGGCCGACTCGCTGTATCCTCCCCGTCGGATGGAAAATCAACGCGATCTCAGCGAGTTCCGCGATGCCGATCAGCGTAACTTTGGCTACGCCGAACGTTTGCTCGCCGATCAAGAAGTAACCATGATCCTGGTCGCTCAGCGGGTTGTTCACGACGGAAACACGATTGCGTTTGTCCGGGCCGGAACCCCCAAGACCAATCTCGCTAGTTCGTCCGAAGCGATTGCTCTGGTGGTAGGATGCATCGCCTTCGGGACCATCATCGCAGGCATCGTTCTTACCCGCATTGTCGAAACCAAAGCCGTCGATCCGGTCATCGATCTGACCGAGGCCTGCGATGCCCTGGCCGAAAACGGAGAGATGAAGCACCTTTGGAACTCGTCTCGCGATGAACTGGGACAACTAGTACGGCATTTCCAAGCGATGGCCCTTGCCGTAACGCAGCGCGAAACGGCTCTCCGCGATCAAGCCAACCGTATTGAAACCGTACTGGGAAGCATGGTCGAAGGGGTGTTGGCCGTGAACGCCGACCGCGTCGTGCTGCTGGCTAACCAGGCCGTGCGACGGCTGCTGGGTATTCGAGCCGATCGCGTCGAAGGCCGACCGTTGATCGAAATCACCCGCATTCGCGCTCTCGACCAATCGGTCCAGCAGGCCATGTCGACCGGCGAGGCGTGCTCGACCGAGTTCGAGGTCTCGTCCCCGTTTCGCCGCGTCATCAATATCCAGGCCAACTGCCTGCCCGGCGATCCCTGCCCAGGCGTGGTGCTTGTGCTGCACGATATGACTGAACTTCGCCGGTTGGAAAACCTGCGTCGCGAGTTTGTCGCCAACGTTTCGCACGAACTGAAAACACCCCTGGCCGCGATTCGCGCGTATGCTGAAACGCTGCACATGGGAGCCGTGGACGATGCTGAGAACCGCGACTACTTCCTCGGTCAGATCACCGATCAAAGCGATCGTCTGCACGACCTGATCATGGACATGCTGCAACTGGCCCGCGTGGAAGCAGGACAGGAAGTCTTCGATATTACCGACGTCAACGTCGCCGACATCGCCCAGTGGAGTGTCGATTCGCTACGCGATAAAGCCGCCGCAAAGGACATTCGCCTGGTGGTCGAAACGGCCGAGGATGACGAAGTGTATGTCAGGGCCGACGAGGAAGGGCTGCGGACCATCGTCGGGAACCTGGTCGATAACGCCGTGAAGTACTCTGGCATGCCTGGCGACGTACTCGTTCGCTGGAAAACCGAAGGGGATCAGGTGGCCATCTCGGTGCAGGACCATGGCATCGGCATCCCCCAAGAAGCCCAGGATCGGATCTTCGAACGCTTCTTTCGCGTCGATAAGGCCCGCTCCCGCGAAATGGGAGGCACCGGCTTGGGGCTTTCGATTGTGAAGCACCTGGCTGGTTCGTTTGGGGGTAGCGTCGAGCTTGATAGTGCCCCAGGTGAGGGGTCCGTCTTCACAGTTCGCCTAAAAAGAAGCCGCGTTCTTACAAATTAACAATTGTGTTTACATTGCCTTAACAATTCGGGGTTAACATAAGGTTCATCGAAAGCACCTTATTTCAGCGCCAAATCGCTACAAGGTCCTCACTTTCGATCCGACGCCGGCGGAGCCGAGCTCACCTTAGCCTTACGAATTACTCGACAAGACACGATGCCTCTCCATCTGCAGCGCGATCTCGATCATCTCCATCACGAGGTGCTGTCGCTCTCTGGGGTAGTCGAAGAAATGCTGGAGAAGGCAACCCGGGCACTCTTTGAACGCAACCCGCACATCGCCGACGAGGTGATCGATATCGACATCATCGTCGACGAACGGGAAGTGCAGATCGAAGAAGAATGCCTCAAAGCTCTAGCACTGCATCAACCGGTCGCCGTCGATCTGCGACGCATTGCGACCGTTCTGAAAGTGAACAACGACCTGGAACGGATGGCGGATCTCACGGTGAACCTGGCCGAACGAGCCAAGAGCGTGATCGAATACCCCACGTTTGTCATACCGACACGTCTGGCCCGCATGGTTGAAATGACCAAAGGGATGGTGTCAGACGTTCTCGATTCATTCGTCAACATGGACTGTGCCGCGGCTGCCCGAGTGGGCGCGATGGATGCCCAGGTCGATCGCATGAATCGCGAAGTGATCGAAGAGCTGCAAAAGGTGATGCGTGATCGCCCCGATCAAGTCGTCCCGGCATTGCATTGCTTTTCGGCCAGCCGACACATCGAACGCATTTCAGACCACGCCGTCAATATTGCCGACGACGTGATTTATATGGTCGAAGGAGTCATCGTACGGCACCGCTATTCCGGCGGCTCCGATACTGGCTACATGACACGTGAGTAACACCCTTTTTTTGTTTTAGTAAATTGGACCTAGACATGGCCCGCATGAAAATTCTGATTGTCGAAGACGACCGAGCCTTAGCCGACGTGTTGGCATACAACGTACGTCAGGCCGGCTACGAGGTGCTCTCCGCCTACGATGGTCAGGATGGTTTGACCCAGGCGCAAGTGAAGACGCCTGACATGGTAATCCTGGACCTGATGCTGCCGGTAGTCGACGGTTTGGAAGTCTGCCGCCGCCTGCGAGCCGATCCAGCTACCAAAGACATCATGGTGCTGATGCTGACGGCCAAGGCCGAAGAGTCGGATCAGTTGATCGGCTTCTCGCTGGGTGCCGACGATTACGTCACCAAGCCGTTCAGCGTGAAGGTTCTACTGGAACGCATCAAGGCCCTTGAACGTCGCCGCCGCGGCACCGAAGCCACCACCACCGACGTGGTCGCCAGCCAAGGGGTGACCATCGACCGTCGCCGTCACCGTGCCACCGTGCATGGTAAACCGCTGCAACTGACCCGCAGCGAATTCCGCCTGCTGGAAACGCTCACACGACAGCCAGGCCGAGTGTTCGATCGCTCGGAACTGATCGACGCTGCTTTGGGTGAAGACACCGTCGTGATGGAACGCACGATCGACGTGCACGTGCGAGCCCTCCGCCGCAAGATGGCCGAGTTCGCCGACCTGATTGAAACCGTGCGTGGGGTCGGCTATCGCTTCCGCGACCCAGGTGCCGTCCACACCACCGACGATTCCGAAGCCGACGAAGACTACGCTGAGCCGGCCAGCAGCTCGCGCATGTAATTCGCCGGTCGATCCGATGCGGTATCGCGACAAACAGCCAGAGAACGAGTGGGCCAGCTCGTTCTCTTTTTTATGCGCCCAGCCAATCTCGAATCCCCCGCATAATCGCTGTATGCTGTCTCGTCGCATGTCCGATTTGATCAAATTGTTGACCGACTTGCGCTCGTTTCTTCCGCCTACAATCTGGTATACTGGCTGGCTTTACCCCACAGCAACTCTCCCGTCTGGCTTCCCCATCTGTGGGCAGCCGCGTGTTCAATACGGCCGACTATGAAGAAAATCACCAAGCTCCTGGCTGCCAACCGTAGTGAAATTGCCATCCGTATCTTCCGCAGTGCCCACGAACTGGGGATCCGGACGGTCGGCATGTATTCGTACGAAGATCGCTTCGCGCTGCATCGATTCAAAGCGGACGAAGCCTATCTGATTGGACAGGAAGGGGAGCCGGTCCGGGCTTATCTCGATATCCCCGGCGTGATTCATCTGTGCAAGACATACGACATCGATGCTATTCACCCTGGCTACGGCTTCATGTCGGAAAACCCCGACCTGGCCGATGCGTGCGAAAAGAACGGCATCGTCTTCGTCGGACCTTCGAAGCACTGCTTGGAGATGCTCGGCGACAAGACGGCTGCCCGTAACGTGGCCAAGCAGGCCGGTGTGCCGATTCTAGGTGGTAGCGACGCCGCAATCGAAGACGTCGCAGCCGGCCGCGAACTGGCCGAAAAGATGGGCTTTCCTATCATCCTGAAAGCCGCCAAAGGGGGGGGCGGACGCGGGATGCGCGTTGTCAAAACGGCAGAAGAATTCGAGGCGTCATTCAAAGAAGCCCAACGCGAATCGCTCAACGCCTTCGGTAGCCCCGACATCTTCATCGAGAAGTTCATCCAGCAGGCCCGCCATATCGAAGTACAACTGCTGGGGGACAAACAAGGCAACCTGGTCCACCTTTACGAACGTGACTGCAGCGTACAGCGACGTCATCAGAAGGTGGTCGAAATTGCCCCGGCACCCAAGCTCGATCCCAAAACGCGGCAAGGTCTGTGCGATGCGGCCGTCGCCATCGGTAAGGCCGTCGACTACTACGCGGCCGGTACCGTCGAGTTCCTGGTTGATGCGGCGACCGGCGAGTTCTACTTCATCGAAGTGAACCCGCGTATCCAGGTCGAACACACCGTCACTGAAGAGATCACCGGCATCGACCTGGTGAAGTCGCAGATCCTCGTCGCCCAAGGGGAATCGTTGGATCACCCTGAGATCGGTATTCCCACGCAAGAGTCGGTCGTTCCGTTTGGCTTCGCGCTGCAGTGCCGCGTGACCACCGAAGACGCCTCGAACAAGTTCATGCCGGACTACGGCCGTGTGACCCATTACCGCAGTGGTGCCGGTATGGGTGTGCGTTTGGATGCCGGTAGTGCGTTCAGCGGTGCGGTCGTTCATCCGTATTACGACTCGCTGCTGGTGAAGGTCACCGCGCGGGGACGCCGCTTTGTCGATGCCGCTCGCCGCATGGAACGCGTGCTGGCCGAGTTCCGCGTGCGCGGCGTGAAGACGAACATTCCGTTCCTCAGCCGCTTGATGAATCATCCGACCTTTATCGACGGCATGTGCACCACGCGTTTCATCGACGAAACGCCGGAGCTGATTCAATTCACCCCACGCCGAGACCGCGCGACGAAGCTACTCAAGTTCCTCGGCGATATCGCCGTCAACGGAAATGGCCTGGTCAAAGATCGAGCGATCTCCAAGCGTCGCGATCCGGCTCCCACGCCCGCAATCGACGAGGACGCGCCGTTGCCCAAGGGCTCGCGTGATCGCTGGAAAGAGCTTGGCAGCGAAAAGTTCGCCCAGTGGGTTCGTGAACAGAACCAACTACTGTTCACCGATACGACCTTTCGCGATGCCCATCAAAGCTTGCTGGCGACCCGCGTTCGGACCAACGACCTGCTGAACATCTCGCCTGCCTACGCTCATAATTGTGCCGATCTGTTTTCGATCGAGATGTGGGGCGGGGCGACCTTCGATACCACCATGCGATTCTTGAAGGAATCGCCGTGGCAACGCCTGGCCGACATGCGCGAGCGGGTTCCGAACATCTTGTTTCAGATGCTGCTGCGGGCCTCGAACGCCGTCGGCTATACCAACTACCCCGACAACGTGGTGAAAGCGTTCGTGCAGGAAGCCTCCCAGGCAGGGCTCGATGTGTTCCGCGTGTTCGACGCCCTGAACTGGGTGCCGAACATGAAGGTCGCCATGGACGCCGTCATCGAGTCAGGCGGCATCTGCGAAGCTTCGATCTGCTATACCGGCGACATCAGTAACCCCAAGCGGGACAAGTACACGCTGAAGTATTACGTCGATCTGGCCAAGCAACTCGAAAGCATGGGAGCTCACTTCCTGGCGATCAAAGATATGGCCGGTTTGTGCAAGCCGACTGCCGCTCGGAAGCTGATCAAGACACTGCGGGAAGAGATCGGCCTGCCGATTCACTTTCATACGCACGACACCGCCGGCATTCAGGCCGCTTCGATCCTGGAAGGGGCCGAAGTGGGGCTCGACATTGCTGACGCCGCCATGGCACCCCTGTCTGGTGGAACGTCGCAGCCGAACTTGAACACGGTGGTCGAGATGCTGCGTGGCACCCCGCAGGAAAGCAAGCTCGGCACCAAGCAGATCGACGAAATCGCCGAGTACTGGCGATCGGTCCGCGAGTTCTACACCCCGTTTGAAAGCACTGTGCTGCCAGCCACCGCCGACCTGTATCGTCACGAAATGCCAGGCGGTCAGTATACCAACCTGTTCCAGCAAGCCCACGCGTTGGGGCTTTCGGATCAGTGGTCCAAGATCTGCGAGATCTACGCCCAGGTGAACGAGATGCTGGGCGACATCGTCAAAGTGACGCCCACCTCGAAGGCAGTCGGTGACATGGCCCTGTTCATGGTCGCCAACGAACTGACCCCAGCAGACGTCCTCGATCCCGAGCGCGAACTGGCCTTCCCCGCGTCGGTGAAAGACCTGCTGGGTGGACGCATGGGACAGCCGCCAGGCGGTTTCCCGGAAGGGTTACAGAAACGCGTGATGCGGGACGAAGCCATCCTGACGACTCGCCCCGGCGAAAGCTTCGAGCCAGCCGACTTCGACGACGCGTCTGCCAAGGTCGAGAAGATCCTGGGCCACAAGCCAAAGCGGAGCGAAGTCGTGTCGTATCTCCTGTACCCCAAGGTGTACGAAGAATTCGCCAAGCACGAGGTCGAATACGGCGACATCAGCAAGCTCCCCACGCCGGTCTTCTTCTACGGACAAATCCCCGGTGAAGAACTGGTAGTGGATATCGAAACAGGCAAAACGCTGATCGTGAAGTTCCTCACCGTGAGCGAACCGCACCCCGATGGAACCCGCGTTGTCTTCTTCGAGTTGAACGGCCAGCCGCGCGAAGTGAGTATTCTCGATCACTCCCTCGAGTCGGACGTTCCCAAACGTCAGAAGGCCGATTCCGGCGACCCGAAGCAGATCGGCTCCTCGATGCCTGGCATGGTTGTCACCATTGCTGTCGAGCCTGGCGAGAAGGTCGCCAAGGGGCAGAAGCTGTTGTCCTTGGAAGCGATGAAGATGGAAACGACGGTCTACGCCGAAGTGGCCGGCACGGTCGAAGAAGTCCTCGTCAAACCAGGCAGCCAGGTCGAAACCGGCGACCTCATGATCCGCCTGGCCTAAGCTCTCCTGTCCTGTTCCTTCTCCCTGCAAGGGAGAGGGGACAAGATGAAAATGAGTCTCTATGAGTGATTGGTTTCCCGAGTTAGCCCAGCAAGAGATCGAGCGCCAGGCAGGCTTCGCGCAGGTCGATGTCTTCGACGAGTTGCCGTCGACCAGCGATCATGCGCTGGCCAATCTTGCCGCGTACAGCCAGCATCTGCCGGCGCTGGTGGTCGCTCGTCGGCAAACCAAGGGGCGGGGCAGGGGATCGCGCAGCTGGTTTGCCGGCGACGGGGCGTTAACGTTTACAGTAATGCTCGGCACAAAGGATACCCCGATCCCGACGCACCACTGGCCGCGCTGTTCCCTCATCGCTGGCGTGGCCATGTGTCAGGCATTGGAAGAACTTGCCCAGTCCGATGCCTTTCAGTTGAAGTGGCCCAACGATGTTTACCTGGCCGGTCGCAAGGTGTGTGGTATCCTCGTCGAAAAGCGCGACGCGGCTGAGCCTGTGCTGTGCATTGGCATCGGCGTGAACGTGAATAACTCGCTGGAAAACGCCCCGGATGACGTGCAGCAGAAAGCGATCGCCCTGACCGATGTTACCGGCGAGCAGCACTTTCTGCCCGAGATTTTGCTCGTCTTTCTGACCCGCTTTCAAACGCTTTGCCAGCAGAATGTCGATTCGCTGGAAGGGCTGTTACCGTACTGGCAAACGCATTGCCTGCTGACGGGGCGCTCGGTCGAAACCCGCCAGGCCGAGCAGATCATTACCGGCGAGTGCCGCGGTATTGATGCTTCAGGGGCACTGCTCGTGCAGACATCCGCTGGGCAGCGTTCGATCGTCTCAGGCGAGATCGTCCGCTGGTAACGTCGGTTGCATGTAACAGAAGTGATACAGGAAGATGCCGGTCGCCATCGCCACGTTCAGCGAGTCGCTGCCGCGCTGCATCTCAATGGTGATCTGATGGGGGCAGTGAGCGAGCGTCTCTTGTTCGAGCCCATACCCTTCGTTGCCTACCAGCAGCACGCTCCGCGGTGCCCGGCGAACCTCGGATAGGGGCGTTGCCGTATCGGATAGCACCGTCGCGAAGTGTTCGAACCCCATCGCGGCCAGCTTCGTTAGATCGGCGTTGAAGTCTTCACTTTCGACAATCGGGATCTTGAACGCATGCCCTGTCGATACCCGCAGCGAACGCCGGGCAAACGGATCGGCACATCCATCGTCCAGCAAAATGGCATCGGCCCCGAACGCACACGCTGCGCGGATGATCGCTCCCATGTTCTCGAAGTCGCCGATCTTCGAGGCGGCCAGGATTGTGGACGTGTGTGGAACATTATCAGTGAAGACCGAATCGATGCTGCTTCGCCGGGGACGCAGCCCGCAGGCCATGATCCCGCGGTGGAAGTTATAGCCGACCAGTTCCTTGATATCGCTGCGCGACAAAACGTAAATCGGAAACTGGCCAACACGTTGCGGAGGAAGCTCGGGGATTTTCGCCTGGTCGTCAACCAGGATCGATTCGATGTGAAACGGACTATCGAGCAGTCGCTGTACGAGAAACTGGCTTTCGGCTACGAAGTAACCATCTCGCATATGGCTCTTCCGCTCGAACTCGCGTTGATAGCGAACGAGTTGTGGATCTTGAGGCGAGCTGATGGGAATGATGTTCGGCTGCATAAAGGGCTATTCTAACGAGCCGAATCGGTTTCCCTAAGAGGTGCCATCAACGTGAGCCACTTCCCCCCTCGGCACTGTTTTTCGGCAAGTTGCGTATGACCTTGCTTCGCACTGCCGGGGGATGCCGTGGAACACCCATCAATGAAACTCTCCTTCGAACGAAAAAAGCCCTTGGAGCTGGGAAACCTCCAAGGGCTGGGTCGGAATTCCTCTGAGTCGAGGGAGAGAGTGACTCGTTAACGCGTGGGAGCGTAGAAGGAGGTTTGCTCGATCACTACAGGTGGCATCGGTGGAACTTCCGATGGGGAAGTTTCCGGAGTTACCACTGCAGGCATCGGTTGTGGGGCTTCGCTGTAGCCGCAAGCTGGATCGCCGCAGCCAACACCACAAGCTCCGCAGCCGCTGCCGCCACAACCACATCCGTTGCCATTGCCGCAACAGCCGTTGCCGTTGCCACAGCAGCCGTTGTTGATGACGTTCCATTTCACTTCACAGTCGGGGCACTTGTATTCCCACTTGGTCAATTGCTTGACCGAGCGTACTTTGCCGCAACGCAGTGGCGAGCAGCAGTCTTCCCACGGGAAGCGTACGGCCGGAATGCAAACGTCTTTGCATTTGTCGGCGTAGCAGTTGTGGGCAACTTCAATTTCTTTCACTTCCGGCGAGCAAGTCTTGCCGTACGAAGAGCAGCACGTTGGCGTGCAGCACTTGGTCGCACAGCACCCGCTGCCGAAAAACAGCAGTCCGAGGCCAATTATGGCGAGGTAACGTTTCATGGAGATCGCTCCGTATTGGATTTTTAACTTAAATGTTTTGCGTGGGTCGCCAGGCTCTCAGTCAGAGCCTGACCAGGTTTTCTCAAGCCGCAGGGCGGTTTAGAAGTCGACCATGAATCGCAGGCCGAACATGTCGTACCAGCCGGCATCGGAAGGAGCCCCAGCGACAACGCGATCGGAGATGCGACCGTTGATGTAGTTGAACTGAACGCGAGCGTTCGGGTTCCACCACCAGTTGACGCCCAAGGTGACACTCTCGCCGACACCACCGAAGATGTCCTGGTCCGAGAAATCGCCGTACGAGTAACGGGCAGCCACTTGCCAGGCACCCCAGCCGTAGCTTCGGCAGCCATCGCAGCGGTTGACGATCCAGAAGTTTTCCAGGGGCTTGGTTCGACCCAGCGTACCGGAGTCGCGTTCCCATGGCGTGTATTCGCCGGTCAACCAGTAAGCGGCATAGACGTAGCCACCACCGAAGTCGACATCGGGATTGGCCGAGCGATTGGCGTGAACGTGTTGGTATTCACCTACCAGCGAGAAAGCACCAATGTTCAGCACACCTTCCAAACCCACCAACTGGTAGTTGGAAGCACCCAGCGTGCCGGTGTCGTACCACTTGGCGTCGGTACGGGCTTCAGGACGGGTAAGGAAGTGGTCGTCGCCACCGCTGCCAGGGAAAGCAGCTGAACCGGAAACGGCCCAGTGAGCATAACCACGACCGCCGGAGGTTTCGTCGTACCAGAAGGTATTCGCCAGACGACCAGCGATTTCCGACTGGTAGTTGTCGTCGTACTGGCCGCCGGTTTGGGCCAGGTCGTCCATCAGAAAGTAACCGAATCGCCAGTTCCACGATTCGCCTTCGGAAACGCCGTACGATTGCAGACCGAGACGTCGAGCGTCCTGGTTGAATGCTTCGACCGTGAACGGACGTTCCATGAAGACGTTGTAACGGCTCGAGTTCAAGTGATCCAAGCCGTAAGGACGCTTCTGGTTACCCAGCAGCACGGTATGCAGAAACGGTAGTTCGCTCCAGCCCAGGTAAGCGTCTTTGAAAGCGAGTTTGCTTGGATTGGCGAACTCCATTTCAATTTTGTAGACCATGTTTTCCGAGACATCACCAGCCACGCCGAATCGCAGACGACGGAAGCCGATGAAGTCGTCGCCGCCGTCGTTGGCGTCGCCCGATTCCAGGAAGTTCGGCAGAGCCGAATTGTCTGGGAAGTTCCAGTAGTCGAAGTGCACACGGCCAGACCACTTTTGCGTGGGCTTGCCGATGATGTCCACTTCTTTGCAGGCCTCTTCGGCTGCTTCCGATTCCAGCTTCTCAACCCGTTCGAGCAGGTTGTAGTACGAAGCGGCCGAAACCGTATCGACCGCCGGCAACGCTTGAGGAGCTTCCGGAGCAGCGTAGAACTGCTGGGGTTGCTCGTAGTTGTACTGATAGTTCGGCGCGCCAGACGGGTAGTCTATTTGTGGTGCGCTGTAGATGGACTCTTGGCCGTAACCAAGAGCAGGTGCCAATGCGCCCAAACAAAGCCCCAGGGCGCGGCAAGTCCAGCTAGTTTTCATCGTGTGGGTTTCCATACTTCACGAATTTCGTTCATCCTGAACGGAAAGTGACCAATGCCGTTAGATGCGATAATCGGAACGCGCCTCATTACAGGCAGATCGATTTCAGCCCGCTCGGCAGAACCCGAGCGGTTGTAAGAACTGGTAGAAAAGGTACCGCCAGAGTTCCCCGCAAAGCCGCTGCATTGCGCACTATCGGAACCGGCAATTGCTACAACCGTTGCAGGTGGTGCTAGCGATAGAGGGAAAATGACTCGCGCCCGCGGAATAGAACTCACCAACGGACCCAAAAAGTAACCCGGTACACCGAATGGTGTGTACCGGGCTCCCGTTGGTAAGGGGCAGCTCACCAACATCTTTACATAGTCTTCATATTTATTGAGGACTGAACGAGTGCGTTGTAACGGTTATGACGCGCCAGCTCAGCCAACGCCTCCCCCGACGGGCGTACGTTTCACTTTTGCTTTGCCGTTGCGCTGGACATCGCTACTACCGTTGGGGCGGATATCAACTTCCTTCTGGAACTTGCCATGCAGCTGACTCCAATCGACCACCAGGCTGCCGCCAGACTTCTCGTGCTGCTTGGCCCAGTCCATTAGCGATTCGAAGCACGCATGGTCTACGTAGGTCAGGTTACTGAGGTCGACATGCAGTTCGACATCGTCGGGAATCTCTTCCAGACGCTGCATCAAAACCGGAAGCCGCAAGAAGGTGGCAGCTCCGTGGAGACCAAGCGATGCCGTCTTGTCTTCCTCGTTGACGTACAGGTCTGCCTCGAAGCGGGTGAACGTCACCAGCAGCTTGATTGCCGACAGCACAATCCCCGCGATCACGCCAATCAGCAGGTCGAAGCTGACAATCAGGACGACCGTCGTGGCGTAGATCGCGAACTCGGACCAACTAGTCTTATAGAGTTCCTTGATCTGCTTGATGTTGACCAGCTTGATGCCGGTGTAAACCAACAAGGCCCCCAACGCCGCGCGGGGCACCAGCGTCAGGATCTGGGGTAGGAACACAATGAACAGCAGCAGCCAGGCTCCATGCAAAATGGTCGCCCCGCGGGTTTGTCCCCCGGCATTGACGTTGGCCGAACTTCGCACGATCACGCCTGTCATCGGCAAAGCACCCACCAGCCCGCAGGCCATGTTGCCGATCCCCTGGGCGGTGAGTTCCTTGTCGTGATTCGTTTTGTGCCCGGGTTTCATCTTGTCTACCGCCGTCGCGCAGAGCAGCGTTTCGGCACTGGCCACCAACGCAATCACCAAGGCCGAGACGTAAATCGATGGATCGACGACAATCGAAGACCACTCGGATGTCGAAGTGAGAAACGAGACTTCGTCCAGCAGGTTCTCTGGCACGACCAGGTTCTGAATCTCGAAGCTCAGCACCATGGCTACGATCGTCGCCAGAGCGATCCCCAGCAGTGCCGCCGGAACAAGCTTCAGTTGTTTCGGTGCGAACGACTGCCAAAGCATCATCGTCATGATCGTGACAATACCGATTGCGCCGGCCAGGTGATGGTGCGGGGTGCCATCGCTCAGGTCGAAGCACTTCCAAATTGCTTCGGGAATAGTGGCCATATATTGCAAGCCGCCGTGGGCCTTGTGGCCGTGCCATAGTGCTTCGTGATCGAGCATCACGTGAAACTGGCTGACGATGATCAGGATACCAATCCCCGCCAGCATGCCGTTGATCACTGCCGGCGAAACGGCCTGAAACCAACGACCGATGCCGAGTTTGCCTGCGGCCACTTGAATCGCCCCGGCAACGAGCACCGAGAGACCCAGCGCCGACAAGGCATACGTCATCGCAGCCCCGTCGGCGGCCTCACCCGGACCCGAAAAGAATTCGAGGAACTTCGCTTTCTGCTGGGCAATCATGTCCGCCACAATCACGAACAAACCCGCGGCTGGCCCACTGACTTGCAGCGGCGAACCGGTGAAGATGCCCACGATCAAACCGCCGACGATACCGGTAATCAATGCCCGAGCGGGATTCACCCCGACGGCCACGGCGATCCCGATACATAGCGGCAGGGCGACCAGGAAAACGACGATCGAGGCAATAAAATCTTTCCTGAACGTAGCTGCGAAGTAGCCGGTGACCGGGTTGGTGTGAGTGTCTTGCTTAGCCATGGGTTTGCTTCCGTGAGGGGGATTAAGTTCAGGCAATTCGGACGTGTGGGTCGACGAATTGGTTGGTTTCTGGAGCAAGGACATTCACCCTGCCGGTTTCGAAGTCGTACAGCCAGCCATGCAGCAGCAGTCGGCCAGCTTCGACCGCGTAGGCGACTTCGGGGAAGGTCATCAGGTTTCGCACTTGCAGGCGAATGTTGGCTTCGATGAGTTGCATCAGGCGATCCCCTTTGGGGTTGCCCGACCGATCATCAAGGGCCTTCTTCGACAGCGAGACCCACTTGCCCACTTCTGGCAAACCGGAGACCACTTCAGGATTCATCAATCCTTGCATGGCCCCGCACTGAGAGTGGCCGCACACGATGATCTGCGGAACCTTCAAGGCTTTGACCGCATATTCAATGGTGGCTGCCATGCCCAAGTCGGCTTCTCCTTTGCGGCCGACGATGTTGCCGGCATTGCGAATAACGAAGATCTCGCCGGGCTCGCTGTTGGTAAACAGTTCTGGATTCACTCGGGAATCACTGCAGGTAATGAACAGTGCTTCCGGGCTTTGCCCCCGGGCCAGTTCCTGAAAACGGCTCTTCTTTACGGGGAAGGTTTCTTGTTGGAATTGAGTCACGCCGGATAGTAAGTCGCGCATGGTATATATCTTCTTGGTTGAGTTCAGATGGAATTGAGGGGAGGAACTCGAGTCACCATGCCAGGGAAAACCCAGGCACGAAGTGGCGTTCGAGAGCACAATTGACGATGCCAACGCGAACCGAGGTTCAGGCATCAGGTACCAAGAGATGGCGGCTGCCGAAAGAATTTGCGCACCGAGATTCAGCCAAGTGGATCTGTAAGTGCGCGCATAGCAGCCTGCAAAGAGTTAGCAGGTAATGTGGCCGCCGAAACCGTTGTGGGTTGCGACAATGCCCGGCGCGGCACCGGTTTTAGCACTGTGGAATCGACCCGGTTGTGGAATCGAGTATTGCCCCAGCGAGGCTTGCGAGCCCCGGGCAATGCGATGCGTTTGACGCGAGGTGGCCGTTCGTTCGTGAACTTCCTCTTCCTCGGTCTGCGAAGTGTTCCCCTGCGAATTGTTCGAGATGGGCGTACTTCCAGCAATCATCGCACCGGTCAGCCGCGGGCGTGTCACCGGCAGCAGCAGGGCAACGATCAACAGAAAGTAAAGCCAACGAGAATTCATTCAGGGTCCCTAAAGGGATTCACGAAGCACGCCTACCCAGTACGTAATGAGTAAGCTCATCGTTCATATCGGCAATGAAATCGTCAAACTCGAAATCATTGTCTACAAAAAAGAATAGGTAATCCGCGTGCTGTCGTCCAACCCAGAACGATACACTTCTACGAAAAATAACGAAGTGGCATCTAATGCGCAGATCGACAACCTTAACCGTCAAGAAATAGCCAAGGGGACCAGGCAAGACGGTCCCCCCTCAAATGGCTGATGGTCCTGGTGGCTATCCGCCACCAGCGAGACACTATGGGGCCTGTAACTATTTGGCCCAGTAATCGACCACGAACGCTTCTTCCAAATGCGGTCGCAAGATCGAAACGAACTTCTGGTGGGCCGGGTGCGGGAGGTAAGCGGCGCGATCCTCTTCGCTGGCGAACGTCACCAGAAAGCAGTGAGTGAAGCCCTTATCGAGCATTTCGGGGCTGTTATTGGTGCCCCATTCGTAATCCTTGATGACCGGAATCTTCTTCGGCAAAGCGGCAAATGCCTTTTCCACCTTCTCGATATCCTCGGCCTTGGCCGACTCTTTGAACTTGAAGATCACCACATGACGAAGCTTCGGAGCGGCCTCTTCGGCTTTCTTATCTTCAGCTTGAACCATCGCAGTCATCGAAAACAGGCCCAGAAACAACAGGGCAAAACAGGCGGACAAAGAGCGGAGTTCCATACCGGGAAACTTCATGGGAGGCGGGACCTTCTCGGGTACAGGTAGGAGGTGGGAATTGTCGCTGGCGGGCAGTCCTTTAATTTGACACGAAAGCGTTCTGTTTTCAACGGCTTTCTCCAAGAATTAATTCACGCCTCGCCGAGGATTTTCCTGACGAGGCGTGAATGAAAATACCAGTTTCTAACTGTTATTAAGCTAACAGGGAGCGAACTTCTCGGGCAGCGGCCACCATCGATTCCAGAGCTGCTTCCACTTCCACCCAGCCGCGGGTTTTCAGCCCGCAATCTGGATTCACCCACAGTCGCTGCGGTGGAATGACATCGACCGCTTTCTTCAGCAGGCCGACCATCTCGCTGGTCGCAGGCACTCGCGGCGAGTGAATGTCGTAGACGCCTGGTCCGATTTCGTTGGGATACTGGAAGCTACCGAACCCGTCTAACAGTTCCATCTTCGAGCGGCTCGTCTCGATCGAAATCACGTCGGCATCCAGCTCCGCGATCGATGGGAGAATTTCGTTGAACTCGCAGTAGCACATGTGGGTGTGGATCTGCGTCTGGTTGGCCACCCCGCTCGAAGCCAGGCGAAACGCATCGACGGCCCAGCGAAGGTAGCCCTCTTGATCGGTCTTTCGTAGCGGCAGCCCTTCTCGTAGGGCTGGCTCGTCGATCTGAATCACGCCGATGCCAGCTGCTTCCAGATCGGCCGCTTCGTCGCGAATGGCCAGCGCAATCTGTTCGCACGTATCGCGCCGCGGCTGATCGTCGCGAATGAACGACCAGAACAAGATCGTCACCGGCCCGGTCAGCATGCCTTTCACCGGTCGCGAAGTAAGTGACTGTGCGTACCTGGTCATTTCGACCGTCATCGCGCCGGCTCGCTGGACGTCACCGAAGATGATCGGCGGCTTCACGCAGCGCGAGCCATAGCTCTGTACCCAACCGTTGGCCGAGACGACGAATCCTTCCAGTTGCTCGCCGAAGTACTCGACCATATCATTCCGCTCGAACTCGCCGTGTACCAGCACATCGATCCCCAGCGACTCTTGCCGGGCAATGCACTTTTGGGTTTCGGTTTTCAGGAATGTGTCATAGTCGCCTGCGGCCAGGTCCCCTTTGCGAAACGCTGCCCGGGCCTGGCGGACTTCGCTCGTCTGCGGGAACGAACCGATCGTGGTGGTTGGCAGCAAAGGAAGATTCAAGCGTTCTTGCTGCTGCGTCTTGCGAGCCTGGTAATCGGCCTGGCGTCGGAAACTCTCAGACGAAATTGCTTGATGGCGGCTGCGAACTTCGGGGTTGTGCGTGCGATGCGAAGTCCGACGCGTTTCGATTGCCGCGGCGTTCTCCTGAAGCTGCTTGGCCACCGATTCGGGGCCTTCGTTGATCGCACGGGTAAGAATCGAAATCTCGTCCAGCTTCTGTCGTGCAAAGGCCAGCCACGATTTGACTTCCTCGTCGATCTCGGTCTCGTGTGTCAGATCGACCGGGCTATGCAATAGCGAGCAGCTTCCGGCGATTAGTAGTCGATCTTTGCCAATTGCATTGGCGGCTAACTGAGCCGTTTCCAGTGCCCGAGCGAGGTCGGTCTTCCAGACGTTGCGTCCATCGACCAGCCCCAGCGAGAGGTACTGCTCGGGACGGATGTGCTGCAGGGCAGCGGTCAGTTGCTCGGGGCCATAGACCAGGTCGAGATGCACGGCGTCGACCGGCAGCGAGAATGCCAGCGGCAGGTTCTCTCGCAGCGACTCGAAGTAGCTGGTCAGTACCAGTTTCAGCGAACCTCGCGCTGGGGCCAGGGCTTCCAGGCTGTGCTTCAACGCTGCCTGGGCCTGGTCGTTCAGGTCGAGGGCCAGGATCGGTTCGTCCCACTGCACCCACGTCACGCCTGCTTCGTTGAGCTTCGCCAGAAGCTCCTCGTACACCGGCAGCAGTTTGTCGAGCAGCACCAGCGGCGACGCCTCGCTACCTTTCAGCTTGCCTAGCAGCAATAAGCTAACCGGCCCCAGCACCACGGGGCGGACGTTACCAGCAACGGCCTGTGCGGCGGTGATCTCTGCGAGTAGGGCGTTGGCGTTAAGCTGGAAGGCTTGATCGGTGGACCATTCAGGCACAATGTAGTGGTAGTTGGTATTGAACCACTTGGTCATTTCCAAGGCGGGCAGGTCGGCCCCTTTTTGCGTGCCGCGGGCCATCGCGAAGTAACGATCGAGCTCGCTGACCAGCTGCGGCGTTTGATAGGCCGCCGGTACGGCTCCGACGCGGAGGGCCCAGTCGAGCACGTGGTCGTACAGCGAAAAGTCGCCAACCGGTAGCTGCTCGATGCCTGCTTCGACCTGGCTATTCCAGTTGGATCGTCGGATTTCGTGGGCCCCGGTCAGCAGGTCCTCGGCTCCGATCGTCCCTTTCCAGTACTTTTCCAGCAGCCACTTCAGCTCTCGTTTGGCTCCGATCCGCGGAAAACCGAGATTTGTTGCAATCGCCATGGGGGTACAGTCCTTTTGAGTGGGTGAAATGTGATAACACTTGCGAGTTCAAGCAGTTTATCGCTACGATGATGGTGGATACAGTTTTGGATATGTGTTTTGTCTTTGGTTACAGATAAGGCTTGGCCTCAAGTCGAATCAGATTTCCAAGGGAACATGGGTGACAGATGAAATCGGACCCCCAACCAGACGTTGCAGTCGGCGGCGACGAAGAGAACACGCTTTACTACCAGTTGGCAGACAAGATTCGGCGGCTGATTCAGTCGGGGGCGTTCGAGCCTGGCGAGAAGCTGCCGTCGATCCGTCGCTTAAGTGAAGAGCATCGCGTCAGCTTGAACACGGCCAAAAGCGCACTGGCCTTGCTCGAAGACTGGCGAACGATCGAGGTTCGTCCGCAGTCAGGCCACTACGTTCGTCGCCCGGCCGAGGAACTGCCGAAGCTTTCGTCGACCAAGCCCAACGGCGAAGCGTGCGTCATTCAAACGAACATCCCCACGCGCATGAACGCCGCGATTGGCTCTGGTGCCGAGCCCACCCTTGGTGCGGCGGTTCAATCGACGCAATTGATGCCGCTGGCGGTGCTTAATAAGTCGTATCAAAAGGTGATGCGGGATTTGCCGGATGCCTGCTTCGGCTACGACGGGGTACCGGGGCACGAGGCGCTGCGTAAGTCGATCGCCAAACGCGGGACCGAGGCTGGCTACGTGGTCAGCCCCGATGATATCGTTATCACCAGTGGGGCCAAGGAAGCGGTTTATCTTTCCATCAAATGCGTGGCCCCGCCGGGCAGTATTGTGGCGATCGAATCGCCGGCGTACTACGCGCTGCTGGAAGTGCTACAGTCATTGGGGCTGAAAGCGGTGGAGGTGGCCTGTGACCCGGAGACCGGGATTCAGCTCGATCACCTCGACCATGTGCTGGGTAAATACGATATCTCGGCGTGTACGATCGTTTCGAATTTCTCGAACCCCACCGGCAGCTTGATGCCGGAAGAGAATAAGAAACGCCTGGTCGAGATCTTAAACCGCTACCAGGTTCCGTTGGTCGAAGACGACGTTTACGGTGACCTTTCGTTCAGGTCACCTCGCCCGCGAGCGATCAAAGCCTACGACACCCAGGGACGCGTCCTTTACTGCGGCAGCTTCAGCAAAACGCTGTCGCCAGGGCTGCGGCTGGGGTGGTGCATTCCGGGGCGTTACTTGCAGCAGTTTCAATTGATGAAGCTGGTGGTGAATCAATGTACGTCGGTTGCTCCGCAGTTGGTCGCCGCCGAGATCCTGGAAACCGGGGCGTACGATCGTCACCTGCGGAAGGTCCGTTCGCAGTTCGCCGAGCAAATGGACGACGCCTTACGGGCAGTGCGAAATTGTTTTCCCGATGGAGTCCGCGCCTCGCGACCTTTGGGTGGTCACGTGCTGTGGATCGAAATGCCGCGGCATGTCGATGCGATGCAGATGTACCACACACTGAGCGAAGAAGGGATTCAGTTTGCCCCAGGGCCGATCTTCTCGCCCAGTGGCGCGTTCAAAAACTTCATTCGTATCAATACGGGCTTCCCCTGGTCGCCATTCCTGCATCGGCAGGTCGAACGGATGGGGCAGTATATTCGCACCGGAAAGTAAGGTTACTCCGGCGACTTCGATTTGTATTTCTCGAACGGAGTAGTTTCCGGCGAGAAGAGCATGTGCCCGATCTCGGCGGCGAATAGCAGTACGTGCGCGGACATGAAAATCCACATCACGGTAATCACCAACACGCTGCTGGTACCATAGGCATTGGCAACGACATTGGCGGACGCGAATTCGATGATTCCGTATTTCGCGACCTGAAACAGGATGGTGCCGAACACTGCACCGGCGAGAACCTCCCGCCACGGCGGTCGCCGCATCGGCAGGAATCGGAGCATGCCATAAAAAGTGACCAACACCGTCAACCACGAGATGACCTGCATGGTGATCCAGTCCTGGTTTTGTGCGGAAATGAAATGAAACCAATTGGTCTCGGTCCAGAGGGTGTGCGACCAGGTACTCAGCAGCGACGCCAGGGCCAAGAGCAAACCAACCGCAATCGAAAACAACGTGGCCCGCAAACGCCCCAGTACCACGGCAATGATGCTGCCTCGCAGGTTCTCGGCGGCGAATCCGTTGATTCGATTGAGGGCATTACGAAGCTGCATGAACGTGTTCGAGGCACTCCAGACGACGATGAACGTGAAGAAAATCGCTGGTAGAAACGTCGATTGATTGAATGTCGAGAGCTTAATCTGTTCGACAATATCAGCTCCGTAGTCTTTGCCTAGCGCGTTATTGAGATAGCTGATAGCGGCTAATCGGGCTTCGGCGTCGTTTTCCAGGATGCGCCCCGCAATGGCGACTGAAAACACGACAATGGGTGCCAGCGAGAACAAAACGTAAAACGCGATCGCCGCCGCCGACGTGGAATGATCGTTGGCGACCCAGCGCTTCACAATTTGCGAGAAAAACTTTTTCCACGTAGCAAGCATAACATTTGACGGATTGAGAACCTGAGTCGCTTCTGTGGGCATTCAAACTGCCATTCTAGCAGGGGTTGCGCTTCATCGCAGTTCGCGAATTGCCGCAACCGTGGAAAGTTAGGCAAGACCCCATTGAATATCGCTAGGTCAACTTCGTACCATCAATGGGCTCTCAGTGTCGGTCAGACCTGAAATAATAGTTTGGGAACGGTGGAACATTGGTGAGCACCGCATCCGGTCTCCTTTCCCTTTCGGGGAGAGGGTTAGGGTGAGGGGCGAAACGGAACACAGACGATGTAACCCTTTACGCGAGACTTGCCTTGCGAAAGGGTAGCGACTTCAACGCAGCAACGGACGAGAATCGGGTGAACGGACTCAATCCGCCACAATTGGAAGCGGTTAACACCTTGTCAGGCCCCATGTTGGTGCTGGCCGGGGCCGGGTCAGGCAAGACCCGGGTGGTGACCTTCCGTATCGCGAATCTCATCAAGCATGGTATCAAGCCGCAGCGTATTCTGGCGGTGACCTTTACCAACAAAGCTGCCGCGGAAATGAAGGAACGTGCCCTGAAACTGCTGGGCAAGAACACCAATTCCGAGGACGAGCCAGTCGTTTCGACGTTCCACTCTCATTGTGTTCGCGTTCTGCGTCGACATATTAACCATTTGGGTTATCCCAATACGTACACCATTTACGATCGTAGCGATCAGGAAATGGTGGCTCGCAGCGTGCTTCGCGAGATCCGCGTGCCCAACGAAACGCTGCGACCCGGCGATATGCTGAACTTTATCAGCCGCTGGAAGTCGGCCGGTATTCGCCCCAAAGAGGCCTTCGCCCACGCCGATACCGACAAGGCACACCTGGCCGCGGTCGCGTTTCGTCGTTATCAGAACGCGCTGAAGGCCTGCGGGGCACTCGACTTCGACGACCTGCTGCTGTGTACCGAAGAGCTGTTTACCAACTTCCCCGCCGTCCGCGAGCAGGAAGCGGCCCTGTTCGATCACGTGATGATCGACGAATACCAGGACACGAACGCTTCGCAGTACCGTATTGTCCGCGGCCTGACCGAAGGGCATCGCAACTTGTGCGTGGTGGGGGACGACGACCAGTCGATTTACTCGTGGCGTGGTGCCGAGGTGAAGCACATTCTCCGCTTCAAAGAGGACTGGCCCGAAGCCAAGGTGGTGCTGCTGGCCGACAACTACCGCTGCACCAATGCCATTTTGACGGTGGCCAACCGCCTGGTGGCGTTCAACAGCACGCGCTACGACAAAGTCTTGAACGCGGCCCGGCATGGCGGCGACCAGCCGAAGGTGCTGTACTTCAAGGACGAGGAAAAAGAGGCCGAGGAAGTGGTCGGCGATATCTCTCGCCGCATCCAGGACCCGGCCGTCGAGCCTCGCGACTTCGCAATTTTGTTCCGCACCAATGAACAGCCGCGGGCATTCGAGCAGCAGTTCCGCGCGATGAACATTCCTTACACGCTGATCGGCGGGATGTCGTTCTTCGACCGGAAGGAAGTTCGCGACATCCTTTCGTATTTGAAGCTGATTAACTCGCAGCAGGACGAAGTGGCCCTGCTGCGAATCATCAACACGCCTCCGCGGGGGATTGGCCAGAAGACGGTGAAGGATCTGCTGGATCATGCCACCAACGAAGGAAAACCGCTGTGGGACGTGCTGCCCCAGGCAGCGGCCCTGCGGGGGGGGGCGTCGACGACAACCACCGACGCGATCAGCAAGTTTGTGCGATTGATCAAGCATTATCATGGCCGATTGGGTAAGGATTCGTTGACCGATATCGTCCGCGATTTGATCGGGGCAATCGGCTATCAGCAGGAACTTGCGCGGCTGTATCCCGACCCGAACGATCGCGAGTCGCGCGAAGCGGCGATCGAACAGGTCGTCAACGCCGTGAGCGCCTACGAGGAAAAGAAGAAAAAGAAGGCCACCCTGGCCGGCTTCCTCGACGACACCGCCCTGGCCGGCGACGGCTTCGACAACGAGAAAGAGAAGCAGCTCAAAAAGAACGGCGTTATCCTGATGACGCTGCACGCGGCCAAAGGTCTCGAGTTTCCTTTCGTGTACATGGTGGGCATGGAGGAAGGCATTCTGCCCCATAGCCGCAGCCTGAAGGACGGGGACGAAGCGATCGAAGAAGAACGTAGGCTCTGCTATGTGGGCATTACCAGAGCCCAGGAACGGCTGACCTTCTCGTTTGCCCTGGCACGCAAGAAATGGGGTAAACCTCGCCCCACCGAAACGAGCCGATTTCTTTACGAATTGACAGGCCAAGCCGATAATCCAAATGCGGTGGCCCCAGAAGCCAGGAAGCCAGCCGCACCCAAGTCAGGACAAAAACGTCCCTCAGCCGAGGCGCGCCGGCGATAGAGACATTCCATTTTGAAGAGGTCGTTATGGATCCGTACGACGCGGCCACCATCGAAGAGCCAGCGGCCACGACCTCGAAGCTGACCATTTGGGTAATTCTCGGGCGTCTACTTACCTCCGCGTTATCCTGGTCGATTCATTGCTTTGTCACGGTCGTCCTGCTGGCGGTTTTTGTGAAGGTTGTTCCCATGGTGCGCGAGCAATGCGATACCATGGAACTCGATCTTCCGGCGATCACCGAATTGGTATTCGTTTGGTCGAACGGAATGGTCAATTATTGGTATCTATTGGCCGCGGCTCACGTGCTGATCGATGCGCCGATTGCGATCGCCGTTTGCTATTTGCCCCAGCGATATCAGTGGGTTACTTGGCTCTGGTTTACTAGTTACTTGCTGTTGGCGATCGTGATGCTTGCCGCTGCCGCGGCCGGACTAGCCCTGCCGTTTGTTGATATCATCGTCCATCTAGACTGACATGTTGGAGCGAGTTAGATAGGTTTCGTCTCCGCGCAGCGAAACGTACCACGAATGAGTTGCTCGTCGTGGGTACCGATGGAGGCCGCATTCGGTGCGATCCGCTGCGCTGTTTGCACCCTATGGGATGATAACGTTCACGGGAGCACCATGTTCGCGCGCAATCTTCTTCTCGCCAGCCCCAAAGGGGCGACCGTTCATAGACAGGGGGGGAAACCCCTGGAAAGCGATCACCCAACAAACATCTTAAGCCCTGAAAGGGCGGCCGAACCGGTGCGCGCACACTCGGCCGCCCCCTTGGGGCTTGGGACTCGATGTTGGTGGCACGGGTACCAGGGGCTGCCGCCCCTGGCTATGAACGGTCGCTCCGTTGGAGCTGACATGTCACGGCGGGCCGCGTTCGTGTGGTTGGCTGGTTGGGCATTCAAACTCACTCGCTGAAGCGTTTGATGCGCCAGATGAAACGTTGCTCAACGTTTCGGACGACACGTTAGAAGACATCCCGGGTGCCACCCTCAAGTCTGCTTGGGCGTGCGGAGCGCCGGTTTGCAGTTCATGCGTATCCAATGTCGGGGCGTTCGCATTCGCTTCACTTAGCAAACGTGTTGCCGTTAGCGCCACTTGTCGTGGTTGCGTTTTGAAGGGCTGGAGCTCTGGGTTCAACTCGAACAACTCTTGTTCCAGTCGATCCAACTCGACCTGCTTCGCGCAGATCTCGCCCTGTAATTGCCGGTCGAGTTTCTGCAGGCGGTAGTACGTCCACGCGTAGAGCCGCGCCAGCTCGTACGTCCAGGCCTCTTCGGGCGGGCGTTTCATGCGTCGTAGTTGCCATTCCCGTTCGCGCGTGTTGTCGTCGCGTTCGCGCGGTGCTCGGTACGCAGGCGGTTTCCGCGGTTTCTTGGCCTGGGGAACGACCCAGGGAGGTCGCATGTCGGGGAACTGGTGGGCGGCGACTTCGGGATCAATCGGTTCGACGAGCGGGTCTGCCCGGTACGTTAGCCGGTTGGGGTCTGGCACGTAGACGAATGGTTCTGGCGGCGGTTCTTCCTCTTGCGGAGGCTGGTGATCGCCTCGTTCTTCGGCCTCTTGCCGGGCAATCATTTCTTCCAGGGCCGCGCACGTTCGCCGCGGGTCTCCTTTGGGGGAGACGCGGACCTGGTTGGCCTGCTGGAAGATGGTCATCTCTTCGATCGGTCGATCGGGGATGACCATGAGCACCTCACCACAGCAGGGGCAGATGATGCGGTTCCCATCGCGCACGGCAACCTGCGGAGTCTGGCTATGATGGCCGGCTCCGTGTTGTTCAGGTTGGGGGTCGGGATGGGACATTTTTCTTTTGGGTTGAGTGGAAATGGTGTTCGCACGCCCAAGCAGACTTGGGCGTGGCAGCCGGGGGATCTGTTTCCAGGTCCTGGACTCGAGGGGGAATCGCAGGGGTTCCCCTAAGATATGTGAACATGTGTATACATGTCAAATGTTTGGGGGAGATTTTTTGGAAGAAAGTTTTTGTGTGCTCTTATCCGCGTAAGTCTGCGTCATCCGTGGTTCTCTTTTTCTTTGAGAACTTGGGAGCTGGTACTTGGTTTGCCCCTCACCCTGGCCTTCTCCCCGGCGGGGAGAAGGGACGGGATTGGGTGGGCATTGCTGGGTGTGGGGGCGGGCTTTTCCTAGCTTGCCTAAATTCCTCCGGCGAGCTGGGTGGTGGTGTCGGCTATGTAGCTTCTCTACTTTAAGAAATCTGGATAGGCGAAAGTTTGACGTTTCGTTAAACTACTCCCAGTGTGCAAGCATGCATGATGCTATCGCATGATATTTTGAAGGCCGTCAGCCATGGAGAGAGGCCGTGACGCCTGGTTCCCCGTTCAGGTTCATTCAAACTGGTGATATTCATCTCGATCAGCCGCTAGGAGGGCTCGCTGAAGTCCCCAAGCATCTGCGCGAGATCTTCCTTAGTGCGCCGCGTCAAGCGATGCAGCAAGTGGTCGAGAACGCGCTGCTGCATGAAGTCGACTTCGTACTGATCACCGGTAACGTCTTGGATGTCCGTCATAGCAGCCCGGTGATTGTCGGGTTTTTGCTGGATCAACTGGAAACACTCAACGACGCCGGGATCAAAGTCTATTGGCTTGGCGGCGAGAGCGATCCGCCGGCACGCTGGCCGGCTTCGATTCATCTGCCGTCGAACGTGCACACGATCGGCCCTGGTAAGCCGGTCGAGATTCTGCATCAGCGCGGCGACCTCCCAATCTGCCTGATCATTGCCCAAGGGTATATCGGCCGCGAGCCTGGCTGGAGCCAGTTCCGGCCCGATGCCGCCGGGCTGTTCACCATTGGTGCGCTGCATGGCGAGTTCGAGTCGGACTCGATCGCTCGTAGCCAAATTCCTTATTGGGCATTGGGTGGCAAAGAACTGCGTGACAAGCTGAACTGTTCGCCGGCGATCGCCGTGTACGCTGGCTCTCCGCAGGGACGCACGGTCACGCACAACGGCCAACGGGGCTGCACGCTGGTGGAAGTGGACGAAGAAGGGGATATCGCCATGGAAGCGATTCCGACCGACGTCTGCCGCTGGCAAAGTGAAATCATCGAGCTGGAAAACTGCAAGAAGGTGAGCGACCTGACGCAGATCATCAAGAACCGGCTCAACACGCTCAACACCACTAAGGGAAATCGCCAGTTGATGATCGACTGGCGGGTGATGGTCGCCAACGAAGCGACCCGCGATCTGCTGAAGGAAGAAACCTGGCAAGAGATCACCGACGAGCTGAACAAGCAGTTTGGTGAAGAACCGATGGGTTCGTGGACGTACGAACTGACGGTTGAAACGGCCTCGGTGATTCCCGAAGGGTGGTATCAGGAACAATCGATCTGCGGCGATTACCTGCGACTGACGCGGGAATTGGCTGCCGATCCCAGTCTGCCGATCGAGCTAACGCAATTCCTGGCCGCAGGGCACGAGGAAAGCCAGTTAGCCGAGGCGGTCTCCATTGAATCCAGAGAAAATCGCCGCCGTGTGCTGCAAGATGCACGCCGCCTTGGCGTCCGATTGCTGCGAGCCGAGTGAACAAGATTTCCGCCGGCTGCCAGTGATGGGCCATCTTCAGGAGTGAAGGGATGCAACTCAATCAAATTCAAATCGACGGTTTCGGTGTCTGGCACGACCTGAGTGTCGAACAGCTTTCGCCGACCATCACCGTATTGTTCGGGCACAACGAAGCGGGTAAGAGCACGCTGCTGCACTTCCTGCGGACGATGCTGTACGGCCAAGAGCCGGATGCAGAACGCCGCTATCTGCCGCCAGTGCATGGTGGCGAGCCTGGTGGTGCGCTGCGCGTGAATGGTTCGATGGGCCGCTTCAAGGTGGTTCGTCGCTTCAATCACGACGGCAGCGAAGAACAGGTTTGGATTGAAGCGAAGGATGGTACCCGGCAAAGCCGCGCGCAGTTGGATGCGCTGCTGGAAGGGGTCGATCGTCTGACGTACAGCAATATCTTCGCGGTTGGTCTGCGCGAGATGCAACTGCTGGCAACACTTGATGACAGTGTGGCCGCCCAGAAGATTTACGAATTAACCAGCGGCCTCGACCGCATTTCGCTGGCCGAAGTGATGCGTGAGCTGGAGACCTCGCGACGTCGGCTGATTTCCGGCGGCGAAGAGGAAGCACTCGTCGATCAGTTGCTCGAACGGCATCAGGTGCTCAAGAAGGAGATCGATCAGCTGCGCGGCGGCACGCAGGAATGGTCGAACCTCTTGAACCAGCGCCGAGCCCTGGAAACGCAGATCAACCAGTTTGGGTTCAAAGTGGCCGATCTGGAA
Organism: Blastopirellula marina; assembly: GCF_002967715.1. Lineage (NCBI taxonomy): Bacteria > Pseudomonadati > Planctomycetota > Planctomycetia > Pirellulales > Pirellulaceae > Blastopirellula > Blastopirellula marina. Next base: position 222,934 of record NZ_PUIA01000081.1, on the reverse strand, counting down.
AAGATGGCCCACTTCGTCGAGATGTGCCAGGCAATCCGGCCTGAGATCAATCGCCGCAACAAGCTGATGGAGAAGATCGATTCGATCGGCGAACTGCCGGAAGTTTCGCGCGAGACGCTACGACATCTACATGGCTTGCAGGATCAGATCGCCAAGAAGCGAGCCAAGTGCCGCGATCTGCGGGCCAGCTATACCGAGCTACGCGAGAAGCACAGTTCGATTCCTGTGAACCAGGAACTTGCCCGCCAGGCAGCTCGTGTCGATGCCCTGGGTGAGCAGCGGCAATGGATTCTGTCTCTTACGCAGCAGTTGGATCGCAACCAGGAAGAAGCGACCCAAATCAATGCCGAGATCGACGATCTGTGGGAACAGACCGGTATCAAGACACGCGGCGGCAAACGGCCTGACCTGTCGCGGAAGCAATTGCGTAGCTTGCGCGATCCTCTGCGTACGCTGGAAAAGGCAACGCAGGAACTGGAAGACACCAAGCGGCATACGTCTTCGCATGAAGAAGAGCTGCTGGGGGTGGAAAGCGAAGTCGAAGAGTCGCTTACCTCGCTGGGTGAAGAAGACCTGAATAAAGCCCTTGCCAAGGCTGGCGACCTGGTCAATTTGCTTCGTCGCCGCATTCAAGTGGAAGACAAGATCGACCAGATCCGCGTTCAGTACCGCGAGTCGGAAGCGGAAACGCACGACCTGCTGGAACATCAGATGATGCCCAAGCCGGAAATGGTGTTCCTGGGGGCGCTGTTCATCGCTGGCGGCTCGATGACGCTGATGTCGATTTTCGGCAATGCCCTGCTGATTGGTTCCGGCCTGGGGCATTTCGGCTGGATCTTCGGCTCGATGGCGATGGTGGCATCGTACAGCCTGAAGCGGAAGATGGATAACGAGACCGCTCAGCAGTTCGATTCGGCCAAGCGTCAGTTGATGCTGCTGGATCAGCAGTTGGACAAAGCGGTAGCCGAGCAGAAAGAGCTGGATGTTTCGTTGCCACGCGGCAATGGGGCGCTTCTGGCTCGCTTGAAGAGTGCCGAAGACCACCTGACTCGCCTGGAAGAACTGATTCCGCTGGGGCACAAGCTGGGGCAAGTTCGCGAACAGCAAGAGACGAGCACGCGTCAAATCAGCGATTTGGAAGCCGCCGTCGTGCGTGCCCGCAAAAACTGGAAGGACGCTCTGCGGGTTCTCGATCTGCCGGAAGACATCAACCCAGACCGCGTGAAGTCGCTGGGCCGTTTCCTGGCTCAGATTCATCAGTACCGTAAGCGTCTGAAGGGGATTCGCAGCGAGAACGAAATCGCCGAACGAGAACGCGAAGCCCTGCTGGGTCGTATTTCCCACCTGGCCAAAGATGTTGGCGTGCAGCCCAAGACCAACGATGCCCTGCTGTTGTTGGGTCAGTTGGAAGATGACCTGCTGCGTCAGGAAGGGAAGCACAAACAGCGTACGACGCTGTTCGAGCAGGGGCAGAAGGTCCGCGGCGACTTCCGCCGAGTCGCGGAAGAAGCGAAGGAACTGATTGCCGAGCGCGAACAGATTCTGGAAGAAGCCAACAGCGCCGATGAAGAAGAGTACCTGACCTGGATCGTGAAAACGGAAGAGGTCGAAGAACTGCAAGGTAAGCTGGAAGAGCAGAACGAAAAGATCGACGAAAAGATCGATGGCGAGTGCACGGTCGAAGAGATCGAAGCGTGGCTCGAAACAACCATCAGCAAAGATGCCGACGAGCAACTGGCCAAGCTGCTGGCCGACCACCAGCACGCTGAAAAGCGGATGCAGGAATGTTTCGAGCGTCGCGGCGAACTGAAGGTTCAGCTTGAAGCGCTCGAGAAGAACGACCGCCTGATGCATGCTCAGCTGGAGGTTTCGGAAGTAGAAGCCCAGCTGGAAAAGGCGATCGAAAAGTGGCAGACGCTGGCCACCACGTCGTGCCTATTGGAACAGATTCGCCGTGTGTACGAGAACGATCGTCAGCCGGAAACGCTGCGGTTGGCCTCATCATACATGAAGAAACTGACCGACGGCCGCTACATCCGCATTTGGACGCCGCTGCACGAGAACACCCTGTTCGTCGAAGAAAAGGATGCCGACTCGAAGAGCCTGGCTCACTTGAGCGAAGGTACCCGCGAGCAGGTCTTTCTCAGCGTTCGCTTGGCGCTGATTCACTTGTTTGCCCGCCAGGGGCGCGTACTGCCGGTGATTCTGGACGACGTGCTGGTGAACTTCGACTCGAAACGCTCGAAGAACACGGCGGAAGTTTTCAAAGAGTTCGCCGCCGAAGGGCATCAGCTGCTGATCTTTACCTGTCACGAACACATCGCCGCGATGTTCCAGGACATGGGGGCCGACGTCCGGGCACTTCCCAAGTTCACCGGTCTCTGCCGTCCCGGCTTGATCGAGATCGAAGAGCCGCTGCCGAAGATGGAACTGCCGGCTCCCGCACCGGAACCCAAGCCGGAGCCAAAACCCGCTCCGAAGCCAGCCCCGAAGCCGAAGGTCAAACAGGCTCCGTTGCCGGAACCCAAGGTGACCGTCCATATCGAGAACCCACTGCCCGAACCGGTTCCGCCACCTTCCAACAAGTACACCGAAGTGGTTTTGCCAGAGTACGTGCCAATCGATTTTGAAGTGATCAAGCACGTCGAGCCTGAACCGGTGCCGCTGCCAATCGTTCAGCTACCCAAGGAAGAGCCGGTCCGACTTCGCTGCGATGTGCTGCAGGAAGAGGTCAGCTACCGTCTGAAGGGGAGCGACGTTACCGACAAGTACTTCCTGTCGCTGTCGGACTTTGGTGTCGAGACCAACGGCAACGTGAATTACCGATTGAAGGATGCCGACGGCGACAGCAAGCCGCAGATCGACTGGGATGCACTGCTGGACGAAGAGCCGGTTGAAGAGGAACCTTACGAAGAAGAGTTCCCCGTGGCCGATGCCATCCTCGAACCGGAACCCCAGTGGGAGCCAGAACCGGAACCGGAATTGGAGCTTCAGCCGGAGCCGGAACCAGTGCCAGTGCCGCTGCCAGCGAAGAAGAAGATGCGAATTCGCTACGTTTACACGGCCCACGACGAATTCGGGTGGGACTCGCCGCGTCGCTGGTACGAAACGAAAGATCCTCGCAAAGATCACGACGAAGTGATCGTTCGCGAAGAGATCGTCGACGAAGACGAAGCTTCGTAGAGCATTGTTTCCTCGGTGACGACGAGCAGCTAAAATCAATCCAGCCTGGCCGACAACGTACCTGTCGGCCTTTCGCCCCCCTGCCTGGATTGACCTCATGCGAATCTGCCTTCTATTTGCTGCCTCGTTCTGTTTGCTTGCTAGTTCTGCCTGGGCGGATGGCCCGGCCGATAACATTCCGGCCCAGGTCCGCGTGATCCCGCCGGAAGGGATCGAAGTGCCTGCGGAAGACGCCGCGGAGCTTTCGCAAGGGCTCGAACGGCTGGACGACTTGATCAAGAAGCTGGCGATGCGCCGCGATGCACGCACGCCGCAGCTGCTGCCGGATGTCGAGATCTTTTCGCGTGCGATCAACGAAGCCCTCAAATACCGCGAGTTCTACAAGCCGCAAGATATCGCCGCCGCCAAGCAGACCCTCACCGAAGGTCTGAACCGGGCCGAGGCGCTTTTGGAAGGGAAGGCCCCGTGGCTCACCCAAACCGGACTGGTCGTACGCGGCTATCGCTCGAAGATCGATCAAACGGTGCAGCCTTATGGCCTGGAGATTCCGGCTAACTACAACTTTGATTCGAACGACGCGTTTCGTCTCGACATCTGGCTGCATGGCCGCGGTGAACGCAACACCGAAGCCAACTTCATTGCCGAACGGATGAAGCGGCCAGGGCAGTTCCAACCGGCTGGCACTATCGTGCTGCATCCGTTTGGGCGGTACTGCAACGCGTTCAAGTTCGCTGGCGAGATCGACGTCCTGGAAGGGATGGAGCACGTCAAAGCGAACTACCGCATCGACGACAACCGTGTCGCGATTCGTGGGTTCTCGATGGGCGGGGCAGGGTGCTGGCAGATGGCCGTGCACTACCCAGACTTGTTCTTTGCGGCCAACCCCGGGGCTGGCTTCTCGGAAACGCCGCTGTTCCTGGACGTCTTTCAAAAAGAAACACTGGAGCCGACCTGGTACGAAAAGGCCCTGTGGCAGTGGTACGACTGCCCTGGCTACGCCGCGAACGTCTTTAACTTGCCAACGATCGCCTACAGTGGCGAACTCGATATCCAGAAGCAAGCCGCCGACGTCATGGAAGAGGCGATCGCTGCCGAGGGAATGCGTCTGACGCACATCATCGGTCCGGAAACGAAGCACGCGATTCACGCCGATTCCAAGGTGATCATCTCAGCCAAGCTCGACGAGTTGGCCAAGGTCGGTCGCATCACCACGCCTAGCGAGATCCGCTTCGCCACGTACACGCTGCGTTACCCCCGGATGCATTGGGTCCGGGTTGCCGGTCTGGGTGAACATTGGAAGCAGGCCCAGGTGCATGCCAAGGTCGACTCCAGCACCAATACGATCTCGCTGGCGACGAAGAACATCACGCGCCTGGAACTGAACTTCCCCGCCGGGCAGCAGTTGTTGTCGGTCGATCAGCCGGTGAAGATTCGGATTGCCTCGTCCGAGGCCGGCAGTGAAGGGGAGATCGCTGACCTGGTGGCCTTGCGTCCCGAAACGGATCGTTCGTGGACGGCTCAATTGGAGTTCACGGCCAACGGCTGGCAGTTGGGCTACAGTGCACCAACGGGACTGGCGAAAGTACCAGGACTGCAAGGTCCGATCGACGACGCGTTCCTCGATAGCTTCGTCGTAGTCAGCCCCACCGGCGAGCCGTGGAACGATGCCGCCAACAACTGGGCCATTGGCGAGATGAATCACTTCACCCAGCAGTGGCGTCAGCAGTTCCGTGGCGATGCGGTCGTGAAGACCGATGACATGGTGGCCGATGCCGATATCGCCAACAGCAACCTCATCCTGTTTGGCGACCCAGGTAGCAACGCGGTTCTGGCGAAGATCGTCGACAAGTTGCCGATCCAGTGGACCAAGGATGCCGTGACCGTTGGCGGCAAGACCTACAAGGCAACCGAGAACGCTCCGATCTTGATCTACCCGAACCCACTGAACCCAGCCAAGTACGTGGTGATCAACAGTGGTTTCACCTATCGCGAGTACGCTTACCTGAACAATGCTCGCCAGGTGCCGAAACTGCCTGACTGGGCTGTGGTGGACGTGACGACCAAGCCCGATGCCCTGTGGCCTGGGAAGATCGTCGCTGCCGACTTCTTTAGCGAAAGCTGGCAGGTGAAGCCGCCACGTGCGACCAAGTGATGATGCGAATTCTTAAGGCCTGGAAGGCCGGTCGAATGTAGCCAGGGGCGTCAGCCCTTGGCGGATGATGGCAAGAATGAATTGAGCCCTGGAAGGGCGACCGAAGAGAGTATTGTGCCTTCGGTCGCCCTTCCAGGGCTCTTTGTTTTTAATGGGCGTCGATCCAGGGGCTGACGCCCCTGGCTACATTCGGCTGGGCCTCCGGCACTTAAGACGATGAAGTCTTATGACAACGTTACCAGTTCCTGGTTTCGCAGGGCGTTGGCCTGGACGGCTTTCATTTCGTGTTCTTTGGCCAGCAGTTGGTAGTGGACGTTGCGTTGACGCGGTTCGTAACCGAGTTCGCTGATCGCGTCGCGGATTTCCTGGAGGGTCAGGAAGTGTACCGTGCCTGCTTCGGCGACGACGTTCTCTTCGATCATCAGGCTGCCCATATCGTTGGCTCCGTATAGCAGTGCCAACTGGCCGACCTTCAGTCCCTGGGTGACCCAGCTTGATTGAATGTTGTGGATGTTGTCGAGGTACAACCGCGAGACGGCCTGGGTCTTGAGGTACTCGAACGTGCCACGCGGTGGAATGTGGGCCATGTCGGTATGCTCTGGCTGGAAGGTCCAGCAGATGAATGCCGTGAAGCCGCCTGTTTCGTCTTGCAACTGACGGACTCGTTCGAGATGTTCGATTCGCTCGGCCAACGTTTCGACGTGCCCGAACATCATGGTCGCGGAACTGCGTCCCCCCAGTTCATGCCAGACTCGCATCACGTTCAACCAGTCGTCGGTCATCACTTTGCCGCGGGTCAGTTCGCGGCGGACGCGATCGTTGAGGATTTCAGCGCCACCCCCCGGCAGGCTACCCAGGCCGGCGTCTTTCAATCGCTGGAGCACGTCACTTAGCGGGATCTTGTTCACCTTGGTGAAGTGGTGGATTTCCGGTGGACTGAACGCGTGCAGGTTGACCTCGGGGAAAGCCTTCTTGATATCGCCGAGCAGTTCTTCGTACCACTCGAGCTTGTACTCAGGGTGCAGGCCCCCTTGCATGAGGATCTGATCGCCGCCGAGGGCTACCGTTTCTTCGACCTTCTTGAGGATTTCTTCGCGCGAAAGGACGTAACCTTCGTTGCTTTTCGGGCTGCGGTAGAACGCGCAGAAATGGCACACGGCCGTGCAGACGTTGGTGTAGTTAATGTTGCGATCGATGTTGTACGTGCGGTAGTTTTCCGGGTGCAGACGCCGGGTGACCGCATCGGCGGCGCGGCCTATCGCCAGCAGGTCGTTCGACTCGAGAAGCTTCAGGCCTTCTTCCGGGGTCAGTCGCTCGCCGGCGACTGCTTTATCGAGCAATTTCGCAATCATCGTAAATCGGTGTCCTGCCGCTGGGTGCTAGATCTAAACCCACTGCATAGTCGTAAAAACGCGTGAGCGCCGTTTTCTCTTGCGGGCCCAGCGTGAAGTGTAAATTATCGTGAAAGTATTGGAAGCATTCGCTGGTAGTTAGCTGGTAGTTGGCTGCTTCCCGCTCGGCGATTTCCGGCAGGTTTTCCAGTCCGCTGTTGCGGGCTTGCATCAAATGCTGAGCGATGGCTTCAGTCGCCACGCCAGGACGGGCAACCCACATGGCGAAGACGAACGGCAGCCCTGTCCATTCGACCCACGTTTCCCCCAGGTCCCACACCTCGACGGCATCGATCGCCGGAGGATGGATCGCCCGATCGCCGATCAATAGGATCGCGTCCGCTTCGCAGTCTCGCATGTCGCTACCTAGCGGCAGCGCTTGCAGGCGAGGGCGGACACCTAGACGCTCGGCCAGCAGAATCTTGGCCAGGGCAGCGCTAGTACGCGAGCCTTCGTCCAGGGCCAGCGTTTGAACCTGCTGAGGGGGAACGCGGAAGAAGATCTTCACGCTCCAAACCGGTCCCAGGCAGCCGATGCAGGCATCGGTGATGATGCGGTAGCCGTCCCCCAGAAAGTATTCGATCGAGGGGATCAGGGCGACGTCCAACAGCCCCAACGAAAGCTGGTCGGCCAGATGGCTGGGATAATCGAACGACAGCGTGAAGGGAGTATCCGCATCACCCAGGCCGTGAACCAAGGGCTTGGTGTTCAAGTAACGAACGGCCCCCACACGGGGCTTCATTTCGACGGCGTTCACGGCGTTATCTTGCACGGTGAGTGGAAACCAGGTGCACAAAATTACTAGAAACTTAACCGCCCATCCTCAGGCGGCGTAACCCCATAAACCAGCTTGGGATGCGATTTACGGGGATTCGTCTTCTAGCGTACGCGGATTAGACGTCGAAGGGAAGGTCGGCCACACCGTTGACCACCAGGCGGCAAACCGCTTTCCAGGGGATCAAATGGATCTGAAACTTGCCAGAGTCCCCCTTGCGAGCGAAATAGCCGAGCTCAGGCGAAGATTTCTCGGGGGAGTAGTGGTGCGGGACGAAGATTTCTCCCTCGGGCAGGTGGATTTCAAACGAAGCCTCGGGGGCACGCGTTTTCCACAGATGAGTGAACTCGACAAACAGACGGCTGTGCCCCGCGACGATGGGGGAACCTCCCTGTTTCGATCCGATGGAGGAATGTAGCACGTCAGAGGTTTCGGGGTCGTCACGCAGGCCAAAATCGGAGAGGCCGGCCGATTGGACCGGGGCGGAATTTTTTAGGGAAGAGGCACTGCTGGCCGAGGACGAAGCAGACAGGGTTTGTGAATTGGGGTCGGAATCGGCCGAATCGCCGGGGACGCGAAATCGCACGTTGCAGTGCGGACACTTACCAGGCTGGCCTTGCAGCCGTTGTGGAGCGTTGAGCCGATGCCCATTGGGGCACAGGAACATAATGGTGTCGGACTTAGTGTTCACCTGCGCTCCTCGTATGAGAAAATCGAGCCGGACAGCTGCATCGTGCAATGATTGGGGCTCGTGATCGTTCGATCATCCTTCCAGGATAGGGGGTGGATTTGAACAAATGATGAATTCAAGCCCTGCATTCCGTAATTTTGGGGTACTTTCGCCGAAGTTTCACTCAGATCTCGACTTAGGGCACTCAGATATGTCACATTATCAATCGCTCAGCAGTTGACTAAAATGTGGCCCCCGGGCAAGTTAAAGGCGCGGCTTAGCTTATCTTCACGTTGCCCTGGAAGCCCTGCTTTCGATCCTTATCGCGGAACAACATGGCCGAACAGCAAGAAAAAATACGCGTAACCTGTCCTAGTTGCTTCAAACGCTTTGAAGTCAGTGCCAAGTTTGCCGGTCGAGAAGGCCCTTGCCCTGCGTGCAAGAAGCCGATCAAGATTCCGGAACTGTCGGAACAAGTGGTCCTTCGCGAGAAGGAAGGCTTCGGCGGCGTCAAGTCGAAGGAAGGGAAGCTGGTCTTCAAACCAGTGGCCCGCGAAGACGCCAAGTTTTCGACCACCGCCCTGGCCGTAGTGCTGACCGCTGCGATCTCGGCATTCGCGATCGCATTTTTTATCGGGCACTCGACCGAAGATACCAATAACCTGACGTGGATTGTTGCGGCAGGCTCTTTCCTGATTGCGGTGCCTCTGTGCTGGAGCGGCTATTGGTTTCTGCGAGATGACGAGTACGAGGCCTATTCCGGTCAGGAACTGTGGGTACGCGTATTGATTTGCTCTGCCGCGTATGCCCTTATCTGGGGCATCTATGCGTTTCTGATCGGCTACTGGGAATTGGACAGCAACTTGAATGAGAACCTGCCGTACTTCGTGATCACGGCGGTTGTCTGCCTGATTGGTGGCGGCTTTGCCGCGGCAGGCTCGTTCGACATTCAGCCCCTGTCCGGCTTCCTGCACTTCTCGTTGTATATCCTGATCACGCTGCTGCTGCGGATGACGATGGGCCTGTCGGCCTACTACGTCACCTGGTGGCCATAGCGACAGACGCTGCCTAAGAGGCGGTCCCCATTTCGTAGATTTGCTGGGCGACCGCTTCGGCATCGAATGGCTCGGTAAGGGTTACCTCGCGGCATTCCGGCAGGCTGCGGAACCAGGTGCATTGCCGCTTGGCAAATTGCCGCGTGCGAGCTTTGACGCGATCTTTGGCCGACTCAAGCTCTTGATTGCCAGCCAGGTAATCGATCACTTCCTGATAGCCGACCGCCTGCATGGCGGTGGTGCTGAGGGGCGAGAACTGGTCGAGCAGCCGCTGCACTTCTTCGATTAGGCCAGCCTGGAACATCGCCTCGACACGCTGGTTGATGCGATCGTGCAGCACGCTTCGCTCCCACGAGAGCCAGAATGCTTTGCAATCTTCCGGTTTGGCGTGATCTTCAAACTCGAACTGGTAATGGCTCATCGGCTGGCCGGTGGCCTGATGCACTTCGAGAGCGCGGATCATGCGGCGGGTGTCGTTCTCGTGAATGCGGGCCGCGGCGAGGGGATCGACCATCTTCAGCCGGGCATGCAGGGCCGCGTTACCCACCCTGGCAGCTTCCTCTTCCAAGTCCTTGCGCAACTCGGGATCGGGGGCGGGACCTTCGGAAAGGCCACGCAGCAGGGCCTTTAAATAGAGCGGGGTACCACCTACGAAGAGGACCTCTTTGCCACGGCTGCGGATTTCCTTTGCGGCGGCCTCGGCTAATTCCAGGTAGTGCGAAATGCTGGAATTCTCGTTGGGATCGAGCACATCGATCAGGTGGTGGGTAGCTGCCGATTGCTCTTCCGGGGTGGGCTTGGCAGTGCCGATATCCATCAGGCGGTAGAGTGACATCGAGTCGAGGGCGATGATTTCCGCGTTAATTTTCTCGGCCAGGCGAAGCCCCACGCGGGTCTTTCCGCTGGCGGTGGCCCCCGAAAGAAACCAGCAGTCCCGGAAGGTAAAGTCTTTGTCAGTCGTGGGATTGGTCATGCTTATGGGGGGCGATTCTGGGGAAAAACCGGGGCTTTCGCGGTTGTTAAGGTTCGGCGGGGGTGCAATTTTCAGTTTACCCCCTGCTGACTACAATACTAGATTCCCGGCCACTCGACGAAGGGGGTTGGGTTAGTCACTGAAACGAACTTCCTCCACTGGTTTACCTCAAGAAGGGGGCCGTGCTTTGTCCGGCGAACCTAACGCAGATTCTTCCATGAACGTTCTGGCAGCGCTGATGGCCGTGATCGAAGATCGCCGCGCCAACCCGCCAGAGAAGTCGTACACCACCAAATTGTTTCAAGGTGGAGTGCCCAAGATCGGTAAAAAGATCATGGAAGAGGCCGCCGAAGTCGTGGAAGCGGCCGGCGAAGAGGGAGAAGAGGGACGTCAGCACTTGATCTACGAAGCCGGCGACCTGATCTATCACTTGCTGGTCATGCTGGGACATCGCGAGATTTCCCTGGCCGAAGTCGAGAGCGAACTGGGACGCCGCTTTGGTGTTTCCGGAATCGACGAAAAAGCGGCCCGCGACCCTAAGTAACTTCTGAAACCAACATCTAAACCCCCAGCGAACCATCATGGAAAACTTCCGGATTGGCATTCCCAGCAAAGGGCGACTCGCGGAAGTCGCCACCGAACTTCTCGGCGACGCAGGTCTGAAATTCCGTCGTCAAGATCGCAGCCTGTTTGCTCGGGTGCGCGATATGCCGATCGACATCACCTTCCTGCGAACCGATGACATTCCGGTGTTGTGCGCCGAAGGGGCCATCGACATGGGGATCACCGGTAGCGACCTGGTGCAGGAAGCGAACGTCGACGTTGAAACCCGCATGGAACTAGGCGTGGGCAAATGTCGCCTGGCGTTGTGCGTGCCGGAAGATACCGACTGGCAGAGTGTCGAGGACATGAAGACCTGCCGCGTCGCAACGAGCTTCCCACACGTGACCCAGACCTACATGAAAGCCAACGGTGCCAATCCGCACCTGGTGAACCTGTCGGGCTCGGTTGAAGTGATGATCTCGCTGGGCATTGCCGATGCGATTGTCGACCTGGTCGAAACCGGCAGCACGCTGGCCGCGAATCGTTTGAAGATCTTCGCCGAGATCGGCAACTATCAAACGGTACTCATCCAGAACACACAGAAACGCCAACCAGAACTTGCCGATCGCATCGTTCGGCGGTTGGAAGGGGTGGTCATCGCCCGCGACTACTCGCTGCTGGAATACAACATTCCCCGCGAGAAACTGGCCGAAGCCGAAAAGATCACGCCTGGTTTCAATTCGCCAACGATCAACCCGCTGGAAGACAACGCCTGGTGCGCCGTGCGGGCCATGGTGAAGCGGAAAGAAGTGATCGACGTAATGGAACAGTTGGAGCAGTTGGGAGCGTCAGCGATTCTGCAAACGAATATTGCAAATTGCCGGCTTTAGGATTAACGCGTATCCCTGAGCGAGTAAATCATGGTCCCCTCTCCCCTGAGGGGCTAAGCTTAGAAGTTGGCAAACTCTTAAGGCCTGAAAGGCCGCCCCTTGGAATGTTACTCGTTCATCGCCGTTTGTTTCGGCACGCTGCTTGATTCTTGCTGGGCGGCGTTTAGGCTTTCGATGACTTTGGATTCGGTCAGCAGGTCGCTCAGGACGTAGACTTCGCCGGCTTTGCCGCCGGGGAAGATGGCCAGCAATGGGATGCTGTTCGAGCCGAGCTTGTTGATGAACTTCTGCACCTGGGGGCTGTTGTCGTGGGTGGTGTTGGTCCAGTCGACCAGCATCGGCACGATGCCGTGAGCGTTGACCACTTCACCGACGCCATCGGTATTGATCGCGGTGTAGTAGTTCACTTTGCAGGTTGGGCACCAGTCGGCAGTGAAGTCGACCATTACCGTTTCGCCGGCCTGTTGCCGGGCGTAGATGTCGTTTTCCAATGCCGGCCAACGTTCTTCGGCGTAGGTATCCCAGGCGATGCTTCCTTCGTGGGCATCCCCTTCAATCAGATTGGTGTACGAGAACACCCCGATCCCAATAGCAACCACGAACGCGCCAATGGTCGTGGCGATTTTCGAGGACTGATGCTCGAGCGTGTGGACCTGCCCCAGCATCCAGCAGCCGGCACCCAGGCCAACCAGCAGGGTCAGCGTTGGGACGACGTATTCGTCGGGCATGGTGTACATCAGGTAAACGACCGTCAGCATCATGACGAAGCCCATCAACTGCTTGAAGGCCACCATCCAGTTGCCTGGCTTAGGCAGGAACGCGATCAAGCGGGGATTCATGCCGATGATCAGGTACGGCGAAGCCATCCCTAAACCGATCGAGCCGAAAACGATGAACGTCACGTAGGTTTCCTGCGAGATGGTATAGCCGAACACAGGCCCCAGGAACGGGCCGCTGCATGGTGTCGACAACAGCGTCGTAACGATCCCTTTGAAGAACGCCCCGCCGTAGCCTGACTTGTTCGACGCGCTGGCGACGCTGCCGCTTCCCAGGAAGCTGGGCATTGTCAGTTCCCACACGCCCAGCATGCTCAGGCCCATCGTGTAAACCAGGACGATCATAGCCAGGATGTAACGCCAGTCACCGCTCCACTGGCCCCAGGCCAGGCCATCGGCTCCGCTGGCGGCGGCATCGGCAGGGCTGAATGCACCGACGATCCAGTTCAACGACGACGAAACGACCGCCAGAATCATGAACACGAAGATCACACCCAAGGAGTAGATCAGGTTCAGCATAAAGACCTGGCCGCGATGTTTACCGGCCTGATTCACGAACGAGAGAATCTTTAAACCAACCACCGGCAGCACGCACGGCATCAGGTTCAGGATCGCACCGCCGATAAAGCTGAGCACCACGATCCAGGCCAGACTGGCCGTTTCCGGCGGGTTGAGGACCTTCCACTGGATGTTGTCGTTCAGCGGAACGGGAGGAGCCATCGCGTTCATTTCGGGTGGCTCGGCTCCGCGCGTGGGAGGAGCGATGATTGCGTTCGCATTGACCCCCTGTGCGTCTTGAACTTCGGCGTGCGTAATCTTGGCTCGCTCGGCGGCCTTGGTGTACTTGGCGGCAGAAAAGGCGAACGGAACCGATTCGTCTTTGCCTTTCTCGCCAACTTGCACTACTCCTTCAAACATCGCGCCGGAGGGACGATCGCAGGTGGTGTCAGTGCAGGTTTGATAGCCGACGTAGCCAACGAGCGGATACTTGCCAGGGACGGCATCGATAGGAATCTGAACGGTGAAGGTCCAGGTTGTTTCTCCTTCGTGATACAGCACGGGAGGAAAACCTTCGATGAGGGCCTTCGTGATGATCGGGTTTTGTGTCTTGGCTTGGGTGGCCAGCCAGGGAGTGACTTCCGCCAAGGCAACTTGGGTCGACTTGTAACCGATGGTCGAATCGGTCGGCGAGTAGGCGTAGATGTGGTAGTTACCGCTTGGCTTGAAGTTCAGCGTGACGGTGACTTCATCCCCGGGCTCGACCCTGGCAGGTTCAAACTTGCCACTGAGGACACCATGACCACCTTCGGTCTTGTAGTCCCCCATGGTTCCTTGGATTTTGTAATCGGCCGGTGGAATCGCGCCGCCTGGGGTGGTGGCCTTTTCGGGAAGCAGATTCTCTGGCTTGGGAACTTCCTGCATGCCACCAAACTGTGCGACCGCATTGGCCGTTACCGGCACGCACGTTCCTTTGTCGTGACAGCTTTGACCGCTGAGCTTGACCTTCAACTCCAATGCATCAGGCTTGGTGCCTGGGGACAGCAGGATCGGGGCGCTCCAGGTGACCTTCTCGTAGAACTTCTCTTGAGCGACGCGGATGATATTGTCAGGCGGAACGATCTTCGGCTTGTGGTCGGCGGTGAACTCGCCTACCGCTGTGATGCCGGCGTTCTCGTCGACCTTCAGCTTGGTTGCCATGGGGCCCCCCTTGGGCTGCGTGGTCGAATAGACACACCAGCCGCTGCCGACGGTGGCCGTGACGTCGAGTCGCCCATGGGTGCCAGCCGGATCGACAACGTACGTGGCGGTGATCTTCAGATTCGGATCACTTTGGCCACCACCAAAGTCTTCGAAGCCCTCGATGCCTTTGAACAGATCGCCACCCAAGCCTTGGGCCATGATCGTGGTCGGAAGGAGACAAAGAAGCAGCGTAAGAGCGATGGGGGCAAAACGCTTCATGAGAATGTTCTATCGCGAGGAATAAGCTGGTGATGACCTAAATAACGGTCTACGACCATCTTCGGAAAAAATGGTGGGTTCGTAAATGCGGAATTCGCATTTCAAGCAAACGGAAGTCCGTAGCCATATGGGCATTGTTCACCACGACTTCGACAATGTCTGTGATGTCGGATACGTCCGCAGGTTTCACATTGTTTGCCTACAACTTCCAGGCTGGATGCTTCTCTATTTTCTCTAAACGATCTGTAAGATGGTTTAGCCGAGAACTGACATGGTTACAGTTAGCGAAACTGATCCCATCGATCACCAGCCACTGTACCCAGTTTAACCCAGTGAGCAAAACGTTGGCCACATCGAAAACCTCTGCTAACCGCTCTTCCGAAGGGGTGAGTGAACGAATTGACTTCACCGTTTGGAAAGCAAAATTCCAGTCGACTTCCCCGTTCACGGACACTTCGCTGGCCAGTCGTGCCAGGTCGAGCGCGATGTTGTCCCAACGCATCGATCCCAAATCGAATAAGCCCGTCAGTTGATCGCCTTGAAAACGGAAGTTCTCGGGGCGTGGATCGGCGATGCAATCTTCCAGCAAAAAGGTCTCGTGTTCCTGCGACAGCAGCAACAATCCCAGGCGGGTATGGTAGTGCACGAAACTGTCTAGGAATTGCTCGATCGCCAATTTCCACTGCGGATGTCCGAAGTGTTGAAGCGAGGGGAATTGATCTCGCAAGTGGCGGACGCGCCACTTCTCGCAGAGCTCAATACGGGACTGGATGCCAGGCGATATGTCGTTTTGCCGTGGGGGTGTTTCGTGCCGCTCGTGAAACTCGGCAATGGCCTGAAACATGGCCTTCTTTTGCAGGGTTGTATAAGGAACCGTTGGTGGTGTTCCTTCTACCCAGGTTTGCAGTTCCCATAGCCGTCCGTCCGACTCGACATAGGTTTGCCCGTTGGCTGTGGGTAGGTAACCAGCCAGACAGGTCATACCCAGGTGCCGACGGTGATTGGCCGCAAGATGTGCGGCCAGTAATCGATTGACCGAAAAGTTGGGCGGCATAAGCTTCAAACAGTAGCTTGCCGTAGTCCCCTCGACTTTCCAAGCCTCGCTTCCGCTCAGACCCGCTTCACAGGGAACGATGCTGCGCACCTGTGCTGGATGAAGCTGATAGGCAGCGAGAACCTCGACAATCTTGGGGACATTGTCAGTCATTTTCGGCGCTTTCGAGCGAGTTTTCCGGAGTGGTAACCGGCCAGTTTTATGGTCGATTTGGTAACTCTAATCGTTTTTATTGGTATAAACGGCTTTTCTTTCCCAAAATCCCATGCGCAGAATAGAACAAATACGGCAGTCGCTTAGAGTGGGGTATATTTTCCAAGCGATCTAAAAGCAGCCGTTAAGGAAAGTTTTCCGAATTTCGTTGTCCTCTGTCGCAAGATTTCGCGGTGAGACACCTCTACCTGAGGGGCGATTGCTGCCGTCGCGGTGTGCGGTAATCGTCATAGGCAACCCAGCGAGAACGATATCCGGATAGCTTATCGAAATCTCCCTCCCTTTTTATTGTACGAGAGTAGTACGCATGAAGGTGTTTACATTATTGCGTTGGTCGACGGCTTGGTGCACGACCGCGGTGGTTGCTTTGGCCGCAACCGGCCTGGCCATGGCGGACGAGACGAAGTCGGATGGGGACAAAGTCGAAAAGGCGATCCCATCAGAAGTCGCCGCAACGACCGGCGATTCCGGTTCTTCCAGCTCCGGCGGTAGTGGTTCCAGCAGTGCTTCTGCTGCTCCGCATGCCGCGATTCTGAAGGACTTTAAGAAACAAGAAGGCCTGATCCCCACCTATCACAAGGGGAATCGGATGTTCTTTGAACTGAACAGCTCGCATTACAACGGCGAGTTTATCGTGCTGATTTCGATTGCCCGCGGTGCCGGCGTCGAACCGCTATACGGCGGCATGTCGTGGGGCTTTGGTGATGACTGGGTGTGGACCTTCCGCAAGGTGGACGATCGCGTTCACATCGTTCGCAAGAACGTGCGTTTCAAGGCCCAGGACGGCAAGCCGGAATCGCGTGCTGTAAAGCATGCCTACAACGACAGTGTGCTGTTCAGCATTCCGATCGCAACCAAGGGCCCCAACGGCGGTGACCTGGTCGAAGTGACCCCGGTCTTCATGAGCGACCTGCCGATGATCGGCGACGTGCTGCCGGGCTTCGGTTTTTCAAGCACAAAATCGATCTTCGGTGAAGTGAAGGGCTTCGAGAAGAACCTGGAACTTCAGGTCGAAGCGACCTACCAGTCAAGCGGTCGCAGCAACATCGACTCGGTGCCGGACTCGCGTGGTTTGACGATCGACGTCCACTACTCGATCAGCAAGATCCCCAGCGGAGGTTACACCCCGCGTGTGGCTGACGACCGGGTTGGATACTTCCTGACGGCGGTGAAGAACTACTCGAAGTCCGACGACAACCAGTTCGTGCGATATGTTAATCGCTGGAAGCTGGAAAAGGCTGACCCATCGGCCAAGATGTCGGAACCGAAGGAACCAATCATCTTCTACATGGAAAACACGATTCCGTACAAGTATCGCAAGCCGATCCGCGACGGGATTCTGGAATGGAACAAGGCCTTCGCAAAGGCTGGTTTCATCGACGCGATTCACGTTCGCCAGCAAGAAGATGACGCCGACTGGGATCCAGAAGACGTTCGCTATAACACCTTCCGCTGGATCACTTCCGATGCCGGTTTCGCGATGGGCCCTAGCCGCGTGAATCCTTACACGGGACAAATTCTGGACGCCGACATCATCTTCGACGCCGACTTCCTGAACTACTGGAAACAGGCCTTTGAGAACTACAATCCCCAGGCGACCGAAGCGTTGATTGGCGGTCCGCTGGATGTCAGCAGCCAGGAAGAATTCTTGAAGCGGGTCGGCT
Organism: Blastopirellula marina; assembly: GCF_002967715.1. Taxonomy (NCBI): domain Bacteria; kingdom Pseudomonadati; phylum Planctomycetota; class Planctomycetia; order Pirellulales; family Pirellulaceae; genus Blastopirellula; species Blastopirellula marina. The sequence continues at coordinate 205,636 of NZ_PUIA01000081.1, read as the reverse complement.
CGATCTCGCCACGTCACCAGTGCATGCTCTCTGGCGGAATGTCGCAACAGTTCGCTTTCGGTGCTGCCGCTGTTCTGGCCGACGTTGAGAAAGAAAAGGCCGACAAGAAGAAGAAAAAGAAAAAGGACAAGGAAGAAGCCAAGTCCAAAGAAGAGATGAAAGAGGGCGAAAAGTCCGAGGATAAGGACGACAAGGAAGAAGCTTCCGACGACAAGAAGGAAGACAAAGAAGAAGCCAAGGACGAAGAGTCCAAGGAAGAGGAAGAAAAGAAACCTTCGGCCGAAGAGATCAAGAAAGAGCGAGAAGAATTGCTCGAACGCATGATCATGGAAGGCCTGAAGGAAGTCGCCATGCACGAAGTGGGTCACACGTTGGGCCTGCGTCATAACTTTGTTGCCAGTAAGTATCGCAGCCTGAGCGAGATCGCCGAACTGAAAGATGGCGAAGCGACGGTCTCCAGCGTGATGGATTACGTTCCGCCGCACATTGCCCCTCCGGGCGAAAAGCAGGGAGCGTTCTTCCCGCAATCGATCGGTATCTACGATATGTGGGCCATCGAATACGGCTACAAGCCGTTCAGCGGTGGAACCGACGGCGAGAAAGGCGAGCTCGGCAAGTTGGCTTCCAAGAGCACCGAGCCGGGCCTGGCCTTCCTGACCGACGAAGACACGACCAGCCTGTCGCCAGATCCGGATTCGAATCGTTTCGACTTCGGTAAGGACCCACTCGAGTTCGCCAAGAACCAGGCCGAAGTCGTGAAAGCGGCAATGGATGGTCTGGCCGATCGCGTCGTGGAAGATGGCGAAGACTATTCCCGCGTTCGTCAGGCGTTCAACACGCTGCTCAGCACCCACGGCCAGGCGATGTACTTCGCATCCCGCTATGTTGGCGGCGTGCATGTGAATCGCTCGCACAAGGGGCAAGAGAACGCTCCGGCACCGTTCGAGGTGGTGGACGTTGAAAAACAGCGTGAAGTCATGAAACTGCTCTCCGAGCAGGTCTTCAGCGATAAGCCATTCCAGTTCGATGCTGAACTGTACAACAAGTTGGCTCCTTCCCACTGGAACCACTGGGGTACCAGCTTCGATATTCGTGGTGACTTCCCAGTTCACGATACGATCTCGCGGTGGCAGTCGACGATTTTGTCGCGACTGCTCTCGTCGATCACGCTCGAGCGGATGCATGATGCCGAACTGAAAGTTCCGGCCGATCAAGATGCATTCACCACGGCGGAAATGATCGAGAGCCTGACGGATGCCATCTTCAGCGAACTCGATTCGCTGGAAGAAGGGGATTACTCGGTTCGGGAGCCGGCAATCAGCAGCCTTCGCCGGAACCTGCAGCGAGATTACCTGCAGCGTCTGTCGACCTTGGCGATGGGCAACGCGTACGCTCCGGCCGACTGCCAGACCGTCGCCTATGCTCAGCTGATCGACCTGCACGAAAAGCTGCGAGACTTGGAAGAGAAGGAACTGGAGCTCGATACCTACACGCGTGCCCACTTGCTGGAATCGACGCGACGTATCGAGAAGGTTCTGGACGCCGAACTTACCCTCTCGCGTCCGTAAGCCTGCTAAGCTTTTGACGCGACTTTAAAACAGAGATAAACGCCGGAGTGAATACTCCGGCGTTTTTTTATGGCGTCTCCTGGGATCCTAGTGGTATTTGACGCTCTCTGAAAATGGCGTCCGTCAAATGGGGGAGATGTAAAAAAATTGCTGGTATTGGCAAAAATATATGTATGCGAGATAACGCGACTTTATAGAATGCGTGTGATGGACACTTTTCCTTTATCTATTTATTTACCCCTGAAGGATTACTACCCCATGACGCTCAAGAGGGCGGGCTTTACGCTCGTCGAACTGCTGGTTGTCATTGCGATTATCGGCGTGCTCATCGCGCTTTTGCTGCCGGCCGTGCAGCAGGCCCGTGAAGCCGCTCGACGCATGACATGCTCCAATCATCAAAAACAGTTGGGCTTGGCGATGCACAACTACCATGACACACATCGGGTATTTCCCCCAGGCGTGTTTGCCAGTGGGCTTAACAGCTCAATGCCTACGCCCCCGCATTCCATGTCGTGGATGCCGGTGCTGCTGCCGTTTCTAGAGCAAGGCCCACTGCACGATCAGCTTCAACCTTACATGCTGACACGAAACTCGAACGCGTTTCCCAGCGACCTGATGAACACGAAGATCGAAACGCTAATGTGCCCATCGGACCCTAATCGTGGTCAGACCGGCGAAGTACACGGCACCGCGGATCCGCCGCCAGACTTTAACGACGGTTTCCATGGCAATTATTTGCTGTGTCACGGAAACGAAGAAATCACGACGACGACGGATAACACCGCGAACGGGATGTTTTTCTATCAGTCGGATACGGACTTCTCGTCGTGCACCGACGGTACCGCTAACACGGTGATGGCCGCGGAAATTCTGCTGGTCAAATCGAACGTGGCTGGTGCCCGTGACTGGCGTGGTCGCTACTACCGCGCTGACCACCTGAGCAGCATCGTGAGCACGCGGCTGCCACCTAACACGACCGCTGCCGATAAGACACGTATCTGCCAAGGTTCGCCACCGTCGCCGTCGTATGCCCCATGTGTCAGCGACACCAACACGCAGGTCCTTTATTCGCGAAGCAACCATCCCGGTGGTGCCATGATCACCTTGATGGATGCCAGCGTGCAGTTTGTTTCGGAGACGGTCAACACGCAAACCTGGCAAGACCTGGGCACGCGTGCTGGCGGTGAAGTGCCCGGCGAATATTAATCGATTCGCCGGCACATTTCGCTTTGAATTTGCAAGACACGTTTCCTGAAAGGAAGTTATGCGATACGCGTGGAAATCGATGGCCCTGCTCGTGGTGCTGGGCCTGATGGTGCCGCTACTTGGCTGTGGCGGTCCGACCGAAATTGTGGTCAAAGGTACGGTCACCTTCGAAGGTGAACCAGTAGAAACGGGCGAAATCTTGTTCATACCTACCAACGGCGAAGGGCCTGTCGGAGCAGGTCCTATCACCAACGGCGAGTTCTCGTTCATCGCCCCACCAGGCGAAAAGAAAGTCGAGATCACGGCCAACAAGATCAGTGATAAGCCGGCCCCCGATGGCTTGCCCAACTACGTGCCGTACATTCCCAAGAAGTACAACACGGCTACCACGTTGACGGCAAACGTCGAGAACAAGCCTGAGAACACCTATGCCTTCGACTTGAAGAAGTAAGCACTCCCCATCTGAAAAACGCCGGGCAGTTTGTCCGGCGTTTTTTTATGCGCTCATTGCTTGATTGTGCAGTGAGTTTCGTCTGTCGTTGGGAGATGAACTCTCGGTGATCTTTGTGCCCACTGTGGCTAGATGCACGGGCCAAGAAAAAAGAGAACTCCGCAAGTCCCTTGTGGGACCTGCGGAGCCTCATTGGTAGCCTGATCGGATTCTCAGAAGAGGTTCCGATAGGAATGTGGTTGCCTACCGGCAACCCGCCGGTAGCCGTTAGGCAGAGCCACCTCTACGGCTGGTACAGACATATTCCACTGGAACACCTCCTTTCTACTAAAGCTCACCATGTTGGCCGGACAGAACGCCGTGTAGAGCCGACCTCAGGTCTTCAGTAATGTCGCGCTGCGTAACGCGACCCTAGGTAAACTCACTTTGAACCAAGTTTTCTAAAATGACAAGAGCATTTTCAAAAACTCGTTTCTCCGTGAACGCCCCCTTAGGACAGGGCAGTAGAATTGTAGGTTCACGCGCGCAGGGCGGAAAGTAGCAAATTTTTGCGTACTTCAAAATCGGCATCCGCGATTACGGGCTGTAAATCGCCGGTTTCCAGGGGCTCGTTCAACTCGACCCAACTCTTACAACCGGACATCGCAGCGGTCGGAATGATCGTTGCCGACTGGGTTGCCTCGTAAGCACGTACAACCAACATGTGGATCCCAGGGGCCCGGTAGTGGTATCGCATGTGCAAGGCTTCGCGGTTGAGAATTTGCTCGAAGAGTGATGCGTCGAGCTTCGCTTCGTCTTCCAGGTAGATCGCCTCGGCCACTTCGCATACCAAATGCATCGTCATTTCCGGCGTGGCAGGTGGCTGCGTGAACTCGGGGTGATCGGCCAGCAACATCTTCCCCATGCCGTTAAGCTTCGATTCGGCTTCATGGAAATGGGTGGGATATAGCCAGAAGCGATTCTTGGGCAACTCGAACTCACCTTCCGGCTCGGAGATTCCTCCCTTGCGAGCCAAGACGATCTGTTGGCCGCGGGCGATCGCTTCGCAGACGATGTTCCACTCTTTCAGAGCTAGTTGGCAGGCCATATCTTCGATTTCACTCGCAAATAAGGTTGACTATCTGAGCACTATGTTGAGCCAGGAGGTAAAATTGAGCCAGGAAATATGGCAATTCAAGGCCTGAATTGCTAAGGTAAGGAAGTTCCATCCTGCCTTCCCGCCTTTGAAAACTCCTGCCCTAGCGGAAACTATGGTGCCACTCTTCCTCCGGTCCAGTTTGGCTGTGTGCGGTTTGCTCGCGACGATCTCGCTTAGCGCGATCGCTGCCGAGTTGGACACGCCGCAGTTCGATGCCGCCCAGCTCGAGTTCTTCGAGAAGGACATCCGTCCTATTTTGGCAAAGCGATGTTACGAGTGCCACGGGCCTGATTCCGAAACGCCTGGTGGCGGGCTCTTCCTCACCTCGCGTGGTGCTTTGCTCGAAGGAGGAGACAGTGGTCCGTCGATCGTCGCAGGCAAGCCGGATGAAAGCTTGCTGATTGAAGCGATCCACTACGACGGTATCTACCAGATGCCCCCCAAATCGAAGATGCCAGCCGACGAGATCGCCAAGCTTGAGCAGTGGGTCACCAGTGGTGCCGCATGGCCCGTAAGTGACGAAAAGAATACACCCCGCAAGGAAGTCTTCGATCTTGCGCAGCGAAAGGCCGAACACTGGGCCTGGCAGCCAGTCGTGCGGCCGAAGCTTCCGGCGGTGAAGAACGAGGCGTGGGTGAAGGACCCGGTCGATCGTTTCATCCTGGCGAAATTGGAAGAAGCCAATCTGCCACCCAATAGTCCGGCCGAGCCTGCCGTGCTGATTCGCAGACTCTATTTCGATCTGACCGGCTTGCCCCCGACGCCGGAAGAGGTCAACGCGTTTCTGGCGGATCCTTCGCCGGCTGCGATTGAGAAGATTGTCGATCAGTTGCTGGCTTCGCCCCGCTTTGGCGAACACTGGGGACGGCACTGGCTCGACCTGGTCCGTTACGCGGAATCGCGAGGGCATGAATTCGATTACGACATTCCCAACGCCTACGAATATCGCGACTACGTCATCCGCGCGCTCAATCAGGATCTGCCGTACAACGAGCTTGTCATCGAACACGTTGCCGGCGACCTCTTAGACAAGCCTCGCATTAGTGCCGAAACAGGCAGTAATGAATCGGTTCTGGGAACCGGCTTCTGGCACCTGGGGGACTGGGTGCATTCGCCGGTCGACATTCGCAAGGACGAGACCGACCGATTCGACAACATGCTCGACGTCATGAACAAGGCGTTCATGGGGCTGACCGTCACGTGTGCCCGATGTCACGATCACAAGTTCGACGCGATCTCACAGGCCGACTACTACGCCCAGATGGGCTTCCTGCAAAGCTCGGCCTATCGCCAGGTTCGCTTTGAATCGGATGAGCACAACCAGCGGATCGCCAACTCGCTGGCGAAGATCAACGACGAATTTCAAAGCCAGGCCAAGTTGGCGTATCAAAGCGGCGTCCAGCAGGCGGCCAGCCGCTGGGAAAAGGAACTGCAAACGCCAGATTCCGCCTGGAGTCAGGCTTTCGCGGAAGCGACCAAAGACGCGAAGCACCCGCTGCACATGTGGGCGAAGGTACTAACTGCTCCGGAAGAGGAGCGTGAGCAACGGATCGCCGCGGCTCAGCAGTTGGTTCAGCAGCAGCGGGCAGCGATAGCTAGTTACCAGGGGCAACAGGTGCATGACTATGCCCAGCTATCTCAACCGCAGTGGCGAACCGATGGTGGCGTCTATGGTGCTGGACCACAACGGGCCGGAACGTTTGCGTTCAGTACTGCTGCCGAAGGTGGCGTCGTTGGCGTGCGTATCGATGGTGCGGCCGTCTACGACACGCGTTGGGGGGAACTCAAACTACAGAACGGCGTGCAGGATGACTTCGGCAAGATCCGTAACTGGAACCGCGCCGGTCGCACGCTCAAGACCGATACGTTCACGCTGAAGGATGGTCATGTTCATTACCTGGTGAAGGGAAGTGGACGGGCATTTGCCGTGGTCGATTCGCATCGCCTGGTGCAGGGACCGCTTCACGGCGTAACTACCCGGGAATGGAAGTTCGACGACGGGGATGCGCATTGGATTACCCAAGACCTGCACGACTACCAAGGGCATGCCACGCATATCGAGTTCTCCCCGATCGACGCCCAGCCAATGGAGATTCTGCAGGTCGTCGAAGGGCCGCAGCCACCACCGCTGCTGAGCAACGAAGCCAAGGCCGCCCTGGCACTTGGCGGCGCGCTTGCCGATGGGGATGTGAGCGTCTCGCGTTTTCTGCAGACCTTGAAGGGTGCCACCGATTCGCCAGAGACAGCACCACTGGCCGATTGGCTGGTGAAGAACTGGGGAACTATTTCGCCTGGACAGCCAGCTCCTTGGAGCGAATCGGCTAATACGTATCACGAGCAATCCCAGCCGCTGTTGGCCAGTGTCAAATGGCGCTCGCGGACGGCTCCTGGCATGTGGGATAACTCGGCCGAGAAGGAAGTCTTGCTGATTCGCGGCAATACGAAGAACCCGGCCGATCTGGTCGATCGGCAGCTACTTACCGCGATCACTGGCAGCAATAACAGCTTCGACCCACACGGCAGTGGACGCTTGCAACTGGCCCAGCAAATGATGGCCGCTGACAATCCGTTCGCCTCTCGCGTGGCCGTGAACCGCGTATGGCACTACCTGATGGGCCGAGGCATTGTACGCTCTGTTGACAATTTTGGGGTTCTCGGCGAACTGCCGACTCACCCGCAGTTGCTCGATTACCTAGCCACGCAGTTCGTGGAAGAGGGTTGGTCGCTGAAGCGAATGATCCGCCGAATTGTCCTTTCGCAGACGTACCAGATGTCGTCGGTTCAGGCAGGCTCGGCCGAACAAGCCGATCCGAAGAACGATCTGTTCCATCGCGCTGAAGTGAAGCGGCTCTCTGGCGAGGCTATTCGAGATAGTTTGCTGATGGTCAGCGGTCGCTTAGACCTGGCGATGTACGGCCCAAGCGTGCCGGTGCATTTGACGTCGTTCATGCAAGGACGCGGCCGGCCAGGGCAGAGTGGTCCTATCGACGGGGCAGGGCGTCGGAGTGTGTATTTGGAAGTGCGTCGCAATTTCCTCTCGCCAATGATGCTGGCCTTCGACACGCCACAGCCGATCACCACGATCGGTCGGCGGAATCAATCGAACGTGCCAGCGCAGTCGTTGATATTGCTGAACGATCCGCTTGTCCTTGAACTGTGCCAATTGTGGGCCCAGCATGCGATTGCCCAGACGCCGGACGACACGCAGCTGCGGATCGAACGCATGGTCGAGCAGGCTTTCTCGCGTAAGCCAACCGCCGAAGAGCTTGCCTTGGCTAACCAGTTTCTGGAAAGCCACGGGCAGACGTTAGCAATCGCCCCGGACCAGATGGCATCGTCGGTTGAATTGTGGCGCGATCTGGCACATGTGTTGGTCAACGCCAAGCCGTTTATTTTTGTTCGTTAACCGGGGAGTCGCCGCGTGGATTCTTGTCCTCAACATTCCAGAATGCCAAGTCGCCGCCAATGGTTGGGTCAGGCGGCCTGCGGTTTTGGTGCGGTCGCACTCAACTGGATGCTACAACGCGACGCTTTCGCGGCCGAAGGGCTGGGCCTGTTAAGGGCTCCGCATGTATCCCCCAAGGTTCGTAGTGTTATCTTCCTGTACATGGATGGCGGCCCTTCGCAGGTCGATACGTTTGATCCCAAGCCGCTGCTCAACAAGTACGACGGTCAACCATTCCCGGCAGCGACGGAACCGACGCAGTTCAATAATCTGGGTGGCACACTGGCCAGCCCTTGGAAGTTTCAGAAGCATGGCCAGAGTGGAATCGAGGTCAGTGAGCTCTTTCCGCACGTGGCCAAGCATGTGGATGAGCTTGCCGTTATTCGCTCGATGACGTCGAACTTCTCAGAGCATACCAACGCCAACTATTTCCTGCACACCGGCAGCGGTCTGCAAGGTCGACCGAGCATGGGGGCCTGGACCACCTACGGCTTAGGAAGTGAGAACGATAACCTACCAGGCTTCGTGGTGCTTAACGGCGGGCTGATTCCGCCGGGCGGGCTTGATAACTTCAATAGCGGTTTCCTGCCGGCGGCATTTCAAGGATCGATCTTCGCGGCCAGCGACCCACCGGTGGCCAACATCCAATCGCGCGACAAGAGCCCTGCCGCCCAGCGAAGCAAGTTGGATCTACTGAGCAAGCTCGACCTACTGACGCTTAACCAGGTTGGCGCGAACGATCAAATGGAATCGGCGATCGCCAATTACGAACTGGCCTATCGCATGCAATCGGCTGTGCCTGATTTGATGGATCTGGCCGACGAAACCCCGCAGACGCTCGAAGAGTATGGTCTGAACCATGACTACGACCCGACGAAAACCTTTGGGCGGCTTTGTCTCCTTTCGCGGAGACTGGTCGAACGAGGCGTTCGTTTTGTCGAGCTGACGGTGCCCAACGTCGGTCACGACCGCTGGGATCAGCATAGCAATCTCAAAGATGGGCACGAGAAAAACTGCCTGGCAGTCGATCAGCCGATTGCCGCACTGCTTTCCGATTTGAAGCGACGCGGGATGCTCGATTCGACGCTGGTCGTGTGGGGTGGCGAGTTCGGCCGGACTCCCTTCGCCCAGGGCAAGAATGGCCGCGACCACAACCCGTTCGGCTTCACCATGTGGATGGCCGGCGGCGGCGTCAAAGGGGGCACCGTTTATGGCAGTACCGACGAATTCGGCTACAAGGTGGTCGAGAACCGTGCGGAAATGCACGACCTGCACGCGACGATCCTGCATCTGCTGGGGGTCGACCATCGCCGCCTGACCTTCCGCTTCAGCGGTAGGGACATGCGTCTGACCGATGTCCACGGGCATGTATTGCACGACATTCTGGCGTAGCTGCGACGAGCAATTTCTCGCACGCCCGGTGAACTTATCGGCAGTAATGCGGTCTTATGAGTAAGAACGAGGAAAGCTGATTTTGCAGCAAAATGGCCACCAGAAACCAGTTACGACGAGCAGCCCCAAGACGGCCCCTTGACAATCCCGCCCATCCGGCGGAAACTGGTTCCCTTCCCAACCGAGATCGTAGCTCAGTCGGTAGAGCAACGGACTTTTAATCCGTAGGTCCTGGGTTCGAGCCCCAGCGATCTCACTGAAAAGGGCTGCTTCATGACATGTGGAGTAGCCCTTTGTTTGTTTCTTGGGTAGATCCTGCGTGTTTCTGTATGGCCCCTCTTGTAGTTTGCCAAAAGCTCCCAGAATGTTGGCAAATACGTATCCAAGTTCATTGACTTGACCGGTGAAGGCGTTACAAAAGGAAGCGTGTTCAATGTCAACTTGTAACGGTTAAGCAAAGTACACAGACCTGTCAGGGGCAGCGCGGGCTTTCTCGACAATGTCGTTTCCGTACCAATGTTTTGGGTAGCGTTTTCGATTTGTGGAATCGGTAAAGCGGGAACATCTTTCGAGTTATTTCAGGTCCACCAATCCTCTTTAGTACGAGCGTCTCTCGCTTATTTGATAGCCGAGATCTTCAAGACGTTGTCAAGTGTTCTTTGCGACATGGGTTCGACGTCTAGGGCCTAATGCACTCAATGCGAGTGCTCAAGCTTGGTGGCAGATTCCTCAAGACTCTGCTTCCTCAAGACTTTGCCGTTAACGCACACCGCTACGAACTGAATTGACGCCAATTCGTTGATTTAAGAGCTCGTCCCAGACGGGGCGCGCATAAAGATGGCCAGTAAGTCCCAGCGCCAACCGGAAGACTTGCTGACCATGGTATCAAAGAGCGCTATTGGTATGCGCTCGCGACACTCAAAACGATTGTAGCGCAGGGATATGAACAGTAAAGATCGAAACCGTTTATTCGATCTTCTTGAAGCGATCCAAACGGAATCGCTTCCGGGGCCTTTGCATTTTGTATCGCTTCCATCGTTACTTATAAGGCCAATTGCCCGCCCGCCCCCGCCGACTCGGGTTGAATATCTTTCTTTTGACGAAACCTGCGAGACGAACCATCATCGGGGGAATTAAAAAAATGTTACTTCATTGCAAGCTACTTTCGTACTTGTTCGTTGCGGTTGTGTTAGCAGCAAGTGCTCAGGCCGCCAGCGCTCAAGGCTTTTTTGGGTTTCCGCTGGCACCACAACAAGACAACCTGGAGCCAATCGAGCAACTGGGGCGTTCACTGTTTAATGATACGAATCTTTCCGTACCGGCGGGGCAAGGTTGTGTCACTTGCCATGCCCCGCAAACGGGTTTTACGAGCCCCAATCTGTTTGTCAACTTTCTTTGGGGGCCTCATTTCGGGGCGATTCCTAATCGCTTTGGTGCCCGCAAGCCACCTTCGGCCGCTTATGCAGGTGATTCTGGTGACCTGACCTATGTGGGACCTGATCCGTTTGGTGTCGACTGGGCGGGAGGGATGTTCTGGGATGGCCGTGCATCGGGGCATCATGCAATGTTCCCGGAATCCGACAGCAGCCCAGAGTTTGATCCACTGGCTGAGCAGGCATTGGCTCCGTTCCTGAACCCACTCGAGCAGAACGTTCCCAACAAAAAGGCCGTCGTTCGCAAGGTGTTTTTCTCGATATATCGCCAGCAGTTCCTCAATGTTTGGGGACCCGGTTCGCTCAATTTCCAGGACGATGAAGTGGTTGAGCAAGCGTACGATCAAATCGTCAAATCGATTGCCGCGTTTGAACGTTCCAGCGAGGTCAATCCTTATTCTTCCAAGTTCGACGCCTGGCTCGCCGGCGACGTCGAACTGACCGAGCAGGAAAAGCTTGGACTTTGGCTGTTCGAGAGTCCGTTTGATGGCGTATCGCTGCTTGACGCAAATGAAGAAGAGGGGCGTACCTCATTTCCGCGGGGGAATCAGGGAAAAGGTCGTTGTGGCGTCTGCCATTCCGAACAGCCAGGCCCCAACGGTGAGCCAGCTGTGTTCACGGACTTTGCCTATCACAATATCGGCATTCCGAAGAATCCAGACAATCCGTTCTACTTTATTCCACGTCGTTTCAATCCTGATCGTGCGAACTTTGTCGATCGTGGCCTGGCCGCGACGCTCGAGAAATTCTTTCTCGCTCAGCAAGCAGATCCTGCGGAGGAAGCACCCTTGAAGATGCTGAATAAGGAGATCACGCAGGAGGATATCGACAATGCCGAAGGACGTCACAAAACACCAACATTGCGAAATGTGAACTTAAGACCCTTCCCCGGGTTCGTCAAAGCCTACGCGCACAATGGAGTCTTTAAATCGATGGAAGAAATTGTTCACTTCTACAATGCTCGTGACATACCAGGCGAATTTGATGAACCTGAGGTGCCGGTCAATCTCACGCAGGGTATTGTCGGTGATCTGGAACTGACCGAAGAAGAGGAACTTGCGATTGTCGCATTTTTGGCAACACTATCCGATGGATATCAACCCCCATCGAATAACGACTTCCCCTTCCCGCTTCCGTTTCCATTCTCCCTTCCGTAGGGAAACGACAGCGAACTAGCCCTTGAGAAATTGAAAGTTGCCCTGAGAAGATGAGGGCAACTTTCATCGCCTACACGCGTTCGGCTACTCGCAGTTTCGCCGTACGGCTACGCGGGTTCTGGGCAATTTCTTCATCGCTGGCGGTGACCGGCTTCTTGGTCAGTCGGTTCAGACGCGGGTCGTCCAGGAAGGCCTGTTTCACGGGCCGGTCTTCCAGCGAGTGGAAGCTGATAATAGCCAGGCGGCCTCCTGGTTTCAGGCGATCAGGCAGCGTATCCAAAGCGGTCTCAAGAGACGAGAGCTCGCGGTTCACGGCGATCCGCAGGGCCTGGAACGTGCGGGTCGCGGGATGGATGCGTCCTCGGCCGCTGCCGGCAACCGGTGGGTAACAGCTTACAACGACGTCGGCTAACTGCTTGGCCGTTTCAAACGGGGTTTCTTTGCGAATGTGACAGATCTTCTTGGCGATCCGGCGGCTCAAGCGTTCTTCGCCGTTCTGATAGATCAGGTCGGCCAGGTCTTTCTCTTTCAAGTGATTAACCAGGTCTGCGGCTGTTTTCTTGTCACGTAGGTCGAACCGCAAGTCGAGTGGGCCTTCGGATTCAAAGCTAAAGCCACGATCATCGTCGGCCAGTTGATCGCTCGATAGACCCAAGTCGAGGAGTATCCCATCGACCTTATCGATACCCAGTGAATCGAGAATCTTCGGGATCTCGACGAAGTTGGCGTGGGCAATCTTCACCGGAAGGCCGGCCAGGGTCTCTTCGGCTCGCTGCAAAGGGATCATGTCGCGGTCGACCGCGACGACAAATCCTTCGTCGCCGAGCTTCTCGGCCATCATCCGCGTGTGTCCGCCGCCACCGAGGGTGCCGTCGACCAGGATTTTTCCCGGTTGAGGGTCGAGCCAGTGGAGAACTTCCGCCGGCAATACAGGTACGTGAACGGTAGGAGCGGCCATAAGATCAGTCGAAAGAAATCAGGCAAAACGTCCAGCTTACCGAAGCAATGGGCCCCGCGGCAGGGCGGGGGAGAAAAAATCCGTCGTGGCGCATCCGTGCCCCAAAACGACGGATCTTGCGGAGTCACCGCTGCACTAGCGACTCCACAGGGCTTGCCCGACCCGGCCTCAATCGTTGATTCCGTGACGGCACTGGTACTCCCGATAGTGGCCTAATCGGGGTGGCATCGTCGCGCGGAGCAAGCTTCGGACGTAAGAATTTATTCGTTAGTTGTTGAACTGTTATTCAGCAAAACATCAACAATCGATGTCGCCTGATGAGCATGTGATTGAGGATATTCGGTGCGCATTTTTCGTCAATCCAGAAACCAGGATGAAAATTTTGCTAGCAAATCACGCTAGCGTGGCTAACGGTTGGCCATCGCGAGAGTTGCGACTAAGCCCCCCGGCAGAAAAAGTTTTGCAGCTTACCCAGAAGGATTGCTAGCGGTTGTTGGGAGATCCGGAAAGTACGTCGTCCAGCATGGTTTCGTAAGACTGCAGCATTTGGCGAAGGGAGAAGCGGGCCTCGATCTGTTGGCGGTTGGCCTGCCCCAGTTGTTGGCGAAGTACCGGGTCTTCCATTAGTTTGCGTAATAACGCTTCTGCTTCAGGCATCTTCCAATGGTCGACCATCTGCACCGAAAGATCGCCGGGAAGCAGTTCCCGCACCCCTTCCACGTCCGTGGCCATCACCGGTAAGCCATGGGCCATCGCCTCGATCAACGCATTGGGCATCCCTTCCCAACGGGAACTGAGGGTGTAGATCTCGCTATCGCGAAACCACCTCGGCAAGTCGTCCTGCCAGCCTTCGAGCCGTACCGAGTCGTTCAGCCCCTCGGACTCGATTTGAGTGACAAGTTCTGGCAAGAGTTGACCGTCGCCGAGGATTACCAGTTCCCACTCAGGCTTCTCACGTAATAGTTCCGCGAGCCGAAAGATTAGCCAGTCGAAGCCCTTCTGGTCGTCGAGTCGCCCCACGGCAATCAGCCGATGCTTGCGATCGACAGGCTCGGCGTAGGTGGTTGGCTGGATCGCGTCGACGTCTATGCCGTTGGGAATTACCTGAAGCTGAGACTGGGGCACGCGAAGGGTCTCAGCGGCAAACTGGCGGACCCCTTCGCTGACGCACAGCACGCGATCAGACTGGCGAGCCGCCCATGACTGAAATCGACGACGCCAACTCCCTTGTTCGACGACCCTAAGCGACTGTAGCCGACGTCTTCGGGTAACGCGTGTCGCCATCGCGGTGACGATATTGGCGTGAAACAGAAAGCTCCAAACGACGTCCGGCTGAGTTTCGCGAATGATGCGTTTCAGCTGTCCAATCGCAGAGAATAGCTGCCATTTCGAGCGACAACCGAGAAACGTAAGGGGGACTTGAGCTGCTTCCAGTTGTTGCACCAGCGCGTCCTTGGGCGTTTCGGGCGGTGGTGCAAGCGCCACGACATGAACTGCGTACTTGGCCGGATCGAGACCGCATGCCACGTTGGCCACGCATCGTTCGGCCCCCCCCACGCCCAGTTCGGTGGTCACAAGCAGGACGCGTTTGGGGGCGGTAGACATGGTGTTGGCAGCCAATGGCGGTAAGTGCGGGCCTAGTCGAGCTTGCCGCTGGCGGCGTATACTCAACCATGGACGACACAACGGACGGACGTCGTTCAGCGGTTAATCACTGATGTTTTGCGAGTTCTATGACAAATATCGACCAGTACGACTACCATCTTCCTTCCGATTTGATCGCGCAGCAACCTTTGGAGAAAAGGACCGATGCGCGGTTGTTGGTCGTAAATCGTCAGACGCAGGAAATCTCGCATCACCATGTGCGTGATCTGCCAGAGTTCCTGAACTCTGGCGACTGTCTGGTATTGAACAACACGAAGGTGGTTCCGGCTCGCTTGATGGGCCGCCGAGCTAATACTGGAGGCCGCTGGCAGGGGTTGTTTGTCGAAACCGACCCACAAGGACACTGGCTGGTCCTGGCGAAGACGCGCGGCAAGATCCAGCCTGGCGAGAAGGTCATTCTCGAGAACCGCGAGGCCCGCGAAGACACCGAACTGGAACTGGTGGCCAACCTGGGTGGTGGGCAATGGGCCGTGAAGCCGTTGACCTTGGAGTCGCCGTTCGACGTCCTCGAACGCGTCGGCCGTGTGCCGCTGCCGCACTACATTCGCGGCGGCGAAATGATGCCGGAAGACTGGAAAGACTACCAAACTGTCTTCGCCGAAACGCCTGGAGCCGTGGCTGCTCCGACGGCTGGGCTGCACTTTACGCATGAACTGTTGAACAAGGTCAGCGCCCAAGGGGTTGACCGGCAATTCGTAACGCTGCACGTCGGTATGGGGACCTTCCGCCCGATCGGGGTCGATAACATCGACCAGCACGAAATGCACTTCGAGTACGGTGAAATTAATCAGGCGACGGTCGACCGGCTCGGCGAGATCAAAGCCAATGGTGGCCGGATTGTTTCAGTCGGAACGACCGCCACACGGGTGCTGGAAACGGCTGCGGCAAGTGGCAAGTTGCAGCCATGGACGGGCAAAACGAATCTGTTCATTCGTCCCCCTTACCAGTTCAAGGCCGTCGATGTCTTGCTAACGAACTTCCACCTGCCCAAGTCGACGCTCCTGATCCTGGTGCGGACGTTCGGTGGCGATGAACTCCTACGCCGGGCCTACCGGGAAGCGATCCGAGAAGAGTACCGCTTTTATAGCTACGGCGATGCCATGCTCATCTTGTAGCAGGGGCGTTAGCGGGGCGGAAAATCGCCTTATCAAGCTTTTCTCAGAAAATGAATGATTTCGCGAGCTATTATCGCGAGAAATGGCTATTCTGAGAGTGTATTAAGCGAATCTTCTCGCCTCGACCGAAAACATTTCCTTTGCTAGTCGAAGGTCCGGCGAGAGGGGTGTCGATCGCGTGATAGCAATGGGGTACGATAGCCCCGTGAAACATCCCATAGTAGCCCCCACATGGAAGGGAAAACGAAATGAGCATTGCGGAAGTCGAGCAGGTTTTAGTGGTCCCTACCGAGAAGTTTCACGAGATCGGTCAGTTCCAGGGATTTCACGACGACGTCGAGACCTACCTGGATCAGCTGCTGACGCCAGAGCAGATGAGCTTCCGCCCGCGCGACATCATGGAAAAGTCGCCAGAGTTCAAGCAGCTAATCCCTTACGTCATCTTTGAATACAGGGACGACCAGGGGACCAAGCACGTTTTCCAGTACGTTCGCGGTAAGGGGCAGGGGGAATCGCGTCTACACAGCAAGCGAAGCGTCGGGATCGGAGGTCACGTTTCCTCAGAAGACGCCCCTGACGCCAGCCAAGATCCATTCCAGCAAGGGATGCGTCGCGAGTTGGAAGAAGAAGTCAGCTTCAATGCACCCCACGAAATGGAATGTGCTGGGCTGATCAACGACGACGAATCGGAAGTCGGTCGTGTGCACCTGGGCGTGGTTTACCTGTGCAAGATCGAACGTCCCGAAGTGATGCCCAACGAAGAAGACATTCTTGACGCCGGTTTCCGCCCGGTCGCTGATTTGCTGGCCAAGCTAGAGGAATTCGAGACCTGGTCGAGCATTTGTCTGAAGGCAATCTACGGCTAGGTTCCGGCACGCCGAACCCTCTTCGCCTGGCAAGAGGGTTCCTTGCCTAAGTAATCGAGTACAATGGTGACCGTCCATGAATCGGTCCACCATTTTGGCAACGGCAGTGCCCATCTACTTTGACAATCACGCTACCACCCAGGTCGATCCTCGCGTCGTCGAGGCGATGTTGCCGACGTTTACGCAAGTTTTCGGCAACCCATCAAGCGTCGGGCATTTGTACGGCGAAGAGGCTAAGCAACTGGTCGAAGCGTCACAGCAGTCGATTGCCTTGGCCATTGGGGCGTCGGCTAGCGAGATTGTTTTCACCAGCGGCGCAACCGAAAGCAATAACTTGGCGATCAGCGGCGTTCTGTCACAGCGTCGTCGTCGCGGAAACCACGTGGTAACCGTCACTACCGAGCACAAAGCAGTGCTCGATCCGCTCGAACAGTGGGAGCATCACGGTTTCGAGATCACGCGGCTTTCACCCCGGCAGGCCAGCGACCCGCTGGCGGGCATGCTCGATCCCGATCAGGTCCGCGATGCGATTCGGCCTGATACGACTCTCGTTTCCGTCATGCTGGCCAACAACGAGATCGGGGTGATCCATCCGATCGCCGAGATCGGCCAGATCTGCAAAGAGCAGGGCGTGCTGCTGCACAGCGACGCAACCCAGGCGGTTGGCAAGACCCCAGTCGATGTCGAGCGACTAGGTGTCGATCTGATGAGTTTTTCAGCCCATAAAATGTACGGGCCGAAAGGTGTGGGTGGGCTATACGTGCGGAAGAGTGCCCCGCGGGTTCGTCTTCAACCGGCGATCTTCGGCGGTGGTCAGCAGCGGGGAATCCGTAGCGGCACATTGAATGTCCCCGGCATTGTCGGTCTGGCGGAAGCTATCCGTCTGAGCGTGGCCGAAATGGAAGAAGAGTCTCAGCGGTTAGCCCAACTGCGAAAGCAGTTGTGGTCAGGCCTGACCGAGCGGATCGCAGGGCTGCATCTCAATGGGCCGTCGCTTGAGGCGACTGGGGCCCGCCTGGCGGGGAATTTGAACTTCGCGGTCGAACAGGTCGACGGCGAGGCGCTGATGATGAATGTCCGCGAAATTGCCGTATCAAGTGGTTCGGCCTGCACTTCGGCCAACCCCCAGCCCAGCCACGTGCTGCGAGCGATTGGCCTGTCTGAGGACCTCACTCGCAGCAGCCTGAGGTTTGGGATCGGGCGGTTCAACACGCCGCAAGAAGTCGAATTTGCCGTTGACGTCGTGGCAGGGGCGGTAGATAAACTTCGTAAGTTGATTGCTTAGCAGGCACTTCGGTTGACCGCACCCTCGATTTTTGGGGTAGAATCGGTAATAATATCAGTGCTCAAGATTCCCCAAGTATTTTGCACCCTTTCCCCGTTTCGGGGCATCGATAATAATAAACACATACAAGTTTGCGTTAATTTAACGTCTGGAGTGAACAAAACATGGCAGTCGTCATTACCGAAAAAGCGGCCGGCGAAGTCAAGCGAATCCTGGAAGACCAGAAGTACGAAGAAGGCACTAAGCTGCGTATCGGTATCACCGCCGGTGGTTGCAGCGGTTTCTCGTACAGCCTGACGCTGGAAAAGGAATACGACGAAGAGAAGGATTCGAAGTACGACTATCACGGCGTCGAAGTGGTTGTCGACAAGAAGCACGCGTTGTACCTCGACGGTACCACGGTTGACTTCTACGACGGCATCGACCGTCGCGGCTTCGCATTCAACAACCCGAACGCTACTCGTAGCTGCGGTTGCGGTTCGTCGTTCCAGGCCTAAGCTGCAAACCAGCTTTGCTGATACACACGAAAAGAGATACGCCCTGGCAATTGCTAGGGCGTTTTCTTTTCTTGAACGCGAATTGGCCGACGCTTACCACTTCCAGGTTGGCTGCACGTCGGGGTTCACGATATGCGCAGTTGGCCACTCGCCGCGATGCAGGGCCATGATGTTCTCGGCCGACATCGTTGCCATGGCGCGTTCCGATTCGAGATCCATCCCGGCCATGTGGGGAGCGAGGACCACGTTATCGAGCTTCAGTAGCGGATTGTCCGCGCGAGGTGGTTCGTCGTGAAAGACATCGAGCCCCGCGGCCAGCACCTGTCCCGACTGTAACGCCTCGGCCAGCGCGCCTTCATCGACCAGGCCTCCGCGGGAAGTGTTAATCAGAATCACGCCCCGTTTCATTCGCTGTAGCGTGACGTGATTGATGATATTGGCTGTTTCCGGGGTACAAGGGGCATGCAGGCTGACGATATCGGCCTGGCTCCACAGTCGATCGAGCGTGACCAGTTCGATACCCTCGTGCGGGGCTGCGACAGGATCGTAGGCAATAACCTTCATTCCCAACGCCAGGGCTTTCATGGCGACGCTCCGGCCAATGAGGCCCAGACCTAACAGCCCCAGGGTCTGTCCGGCCAGACGCGGCCAGCAGATGCGTTTCCATAGGCCGGCGCGGACTTGTCGGTCGCGCTCGATCACGTTGCGGGAAATCGCGAACAGGAAGGCCAACGTCTGCTCAGCGGCCGACTCGTGCAGCACCCCAGGCGTACGGCACACGACGATGTTGTTGGCTGTGGCGGCCTGCAGGTCGATGGAATCGAACCCCACGCCCAGCCGCGAAAGGACACGGACCGAGCATTGATTCAGCAGATCAGCCGGGTAGGGCTCGGTGCTGCACATCACGGCATCGCACCCCTCAAGCTGCGCAAGAAGCACATCTGGCTTGGTCAGATCGTGTTTCACCGGATCGACGAAGCGGACCTCGTACCCGGCCTTGGTTAGCAGGCAAAAATATTCCTGCTGAGGATAATGGAAGTGATCTCCTGTAACGGCGATGGTGGGCATGATGAATCTTCCGGAAAAAGAATGGGGCAGAAGGGAGGGGGAGGGTGAACTTTCCAGAGATCGTCGCATCTCGTAAAATCGACGCAAGTCTTTTCTTCTTCAGAAGCTCGGAATTGGAACAATCGGTGAGTAAGACTCCCAGAATATTTATCGTAGGTATTGGCGACGATGGTCTCGACGGGCTGACGAGCCAATCGATGCGGATCTTGGGGGATGCCAAGGTCATTATCGGCAACCCTCAAGTCCTGGTCCACGTCGAGAAGATCGCTGCCGAGAAGGTGCCGGTCAGTGGCGACCTGAACGAGATCGTAGAGGCGCTTGAAAAGCACAGCGACAAAGATGTCGTACTGCTGACCAGCGGCGACCCGCTGTTCTACGGCGTGTCGCGGTACCTGTGCGAAAAGCTCGGGAAAGATCGCTTCCACGTCATTCCGCACGTCAGTAGCATGCAGTTGGCCTTTGCGCGAATCAAAGAGAGCTGGGACGATGCCCACCTGGCGAACCTCGCCAACCAGCCACTCGAATCGGTGGTGGCTGCTGCCCGGATTTCCGAAGCGATCGGTCTGTTCACCACCGAAGAGATCCCGCCGAAGGAAGTCGCCAAGACACTTCTCGGGCACGATCTCGATTACTTCCATGCCTACATCTGCGAGAATCTCGGCTCGCCGAACGAATGTGTCACGCAAGGTGACCTGAAGGAAATCAGCGAGCAGACCTTTGGCCCGCTTAATGTGATGATTCTCGTTCGCAAGCCCGATGTGCCTGACCGGCCGATGTCGCTGGTTGGCAAACGCAAGTTTGGCAATCCGGACGATGTCTTCCGCCAGGCCAAGCCGAAGCGTGGTCTGCTGACTCCGATGGAGGTCCGCTGCATTGCCCTTAGCTTGATGGACCTGGGTGATTCGAGCGTTGTGTGGGATGTTGGTGCCGGTAGCGGTAGTGTCTCGATCGAAGCGGGAATGATCGCCGAAAAAGGTTCGATCTACGCCATCGAAATGGACGCCGAAGACCATGGCCTGATTCGCGCCAACATCGAAGCTTTCGGCGTGAAGAACGTTCAGGCTGTGCTGGGCAAAGCTCCCGATGCCTGGGCCGATCTGCCGGACCCGGATTGTGTGTTCATCGGTGGTACTGGTCGTCAGGTCCGTGGCATCTGCGAACAGGCTATTGCTCGCATCAAGCCAGGGGGCCGCATCGTGTGCAATCTGAGCAGCATCGAAAACCTGGCCGAAGTGCACCAGCTGTTCGACAGCGAAATGGAATCGGCCAAGGTCACGATGGTGAACATCTCGCATGCCACCTACCAACTGGAACGCCACCGGTTTGAAGCCTCGAATCCAACATTCCTGGTCAGTGCCAAGAAGCCACTGAAAAAGAGCTAACCAACCTCCGGTCCCCCCTCTCTCCCCTCAGGGGCGAGGGGACAAAAAAGAGAGAGTCCGTTGACTGTTGACGTCGAAAAAGAGTATCCGCAGATCGATATTCTGGCGGTCGGTGCCCATCCGGATGATGTCGAGATTGCTTGCGGCGGAACGCTGGCCAAGTTGGCCGACTTGGGACATACGGTGGGGGTCATCGATCTGACCGATGGCGAGCCAACGCCTCGTTCGCCCGATCCGGAAACGCGTCTCGCAGAAGCAGCCGCGGCGGCTAAAGTGCTGGGGGTGCAGAAGCGGATCACACTCGATCTGCCCAATCGCAAGCTGTTCGACAGCTTCGAGGCACGCGTCGCCCTGGCTAAAGAGTTCCGTAAGTATCGTCCCAAGGTGGTTATCGGGTTTGGCGATCGCACGCCGATGGCATCGCCAGATCATTGGCAGGCGATGCAGATCACCGACGCGGCGGTCTTCTATTCACGGCTGACCAAGTGGGACGAAACGTTCGATCACCTGCCGGTACATACGATCGGCCGGCAGTTGTACTACAAGATTGCCTTCGAGCCGATTCACAAGCTCGACGCGCCTGGCAGCTTCGTGCATGACATCACCGATTGCCTGGAGCGAAAGCTGGAGAGCATTCGCTGTTACCAGACACAGTTCTCCGAAGAGAAAGCGTACGTCTTTGAACGCGTGAAGGGAGCGGCGATCTACCTGGGAGCTACAGCCGGGTATGGTGCCGGCGAACTGTTCTACACAACGCGGGCCGTCGGCACTCCAGACATGATGCAACTGCTGTACCCTGACGATCGAGTTTACACCGAGCGGTACTTACGCAAGACGACCAACGTCGAGTGAATGTCTTCTGGAATCGGGGCCTCGAATTCGAGGGGTTCGCCCGTTACCGGATGATTGATCTTCAGCCGCCGGGCATGCAGGGCCGTGCGAGCCAAAACAATTTCTTCGTCGTCGGTTCGTGCGATCTCGCCAAGCGTGATGCGGGCCTGATTTCCATACGCGCGATCACAGAGCACCGGATGCTTGATATGGGCCAGATGGACACGGATCTGGTGGGTGCGACCTGTCTTAGGGAAGACTTTAAACGCCGCGTAGCCATCGAAACGCTCGGCGACTTCGTAGAAGGTCTTCGCTTCTTTGGCTTCCGGATCGTCCCGCACGATCGACATTCGCTCGCGAAAACGGGGATGCGGACCGATCGGTTCGTTGATCACGTCGCGGTCGCGGTCGGGGCAATTGGCAACAATCGCCAGGTATTCCTTCTCGGTGGTCCGGTCGGCAAACTGCTGGCTGAGTGCCTCGTGGGCTTCGTTATGTTTGGCAATTACCAGCACGCCGCTTGTATCGCGGTCGAGCCGGTGCACGATGCCAGGGCGTGAGGCACCGCCGATGTCGCTCAACTGGCTGAACTTCGCGATCAGGGCCGCGGTTAGCGTGCCGTCCCAGTGTCCTTTGGCCGGATGGGTGACCATGCCAGGGGGCTTGTTGATTGCCGCCAGGTGTTCGTCCTGGTACAGGATGTCGAGGTCGAATTGTTGGGGTAGCTGTTCTTCCTGCCGGGCATCGATCTCGGGGTACTCGACGACATCACCCAGACGCAGCTTGTAAGACGGCTTCATGGCCTGGTCGTTGATGGTGACCTGACCTTCGTCGATCGCTTCGCGAACCTGGGCGCGGCTCGCCTTCTTGATGCGGCGGGTAACGAATTGATCGAGCCGTTGCCCCGCGTCTGATTTGTCGACCGTGTATCGCATGTCATGAGACCCAAGAAAGAAAACATGGCCACCGGAAAGTGGCCATGCTGATATTTTATCCCGTGATTCGCCGTAGGGGAGGGACGCCTATTCGGCTTTTTCCTTGGCAGCTTCTTCCTTCGCCGGTTCTTCAGACGCTGGCTTTTCTTCAGCGGCCGGCTTCTCTTCGGAAGGAGCTTCTTCAGTCGACTCGGCCTTCGGCTTGTCGGTGCTTTCTGCGGCTGGATCGGCCTTGGCTTCTTCGCTCATGGGCTCAGCGGCCTTATCGGCAGCTTCCTTTTCAGCGGCTTCTTTTTCCTTCTCGGTGAACGAGGAAGGCTTCGGAGCGGCACCTTCGCCGTCAGCACCCTTGAGGTCCATGCTTGGCGTGAAGAGTGGGCTGTTGCCTGCACCTGGAGTGGCACCGGCACCAGGGGCATCGAACAGTCCGCCACCAGGAGCTTCCAGGTTCATGTCCATGCCAGGCACGGTTCCTTGAAGTGGTGCACGGTTTTCTTTCTCGACTTCCGCTGCTCGGGCAACGAAGTCTTGATCGCGGTACCAAGCGTAGAAACCGTCGACCCCTTGGTTGTCGAGACGCTTGATGCGTTCTTCGGCCAGCAGGGCAGTGTTGGTGTCTGGCCAGATGACCAGGATTTCTTCGTAGTTCGATTTGGCCTTGGCCAGCGATTCCTTGGTGGCCTGAAGTTCGTAGGCTTCGGCCATACCCCACAGGGCTTTCACCTTCAGAACCGGCATGTCCGCCGAGTCGTAAA
Source organism: Blastopirellula marina (assembly GCF_002967715.1). Taxonomy (NCBI): domain Bacteria; kingdom Pseudomonadati; phylum Planctomycetota; class Planctomycetia; order Pirellulales; family Pirellulaceae; genus Blastopirellula; species Blastopirellula marina. Next base: position 182,489 of record NZ_PUIA01000081.1, on the reverse strand, counting down.
CCTTCTGGAAAGACTTCAAAGCTCGTTCGATATCGGCAGTGGCCGATTGAGGATCACTGAACGCGAGGTCGCTGGCTTGTGTCAGGTTCTGTTGACCATAGAAGTACTCGGCCCACAATGCAGGTCGGGTGGTGCCGAAGTCGGTCGAGAGCGTTGCGAACTCTTGGGCGACTTCCTGGCGTTTGACGTCGTCTTCGCCAACGCGGAATGACTGGTCGAGCGTCGAGTAAACGGCATTCCACTCTTCGTGTTTCACGATGCCGCTATCCGTATTGAGGATGGCGTAACCCACGAATCCCAACAGCAGCGCCAAAGCAACCCCGCCGATCATCGTCGCGTGAGGTTTGGCTTGCTCCAGAATGCCTTCGAGAAAGTGAGCCAGGGAATTCTCTTGGATTTCGTGCCGACGTTCCGACTTCATCGCTGATTTAACGCTTTAAGAGTGGGGCCTGCGGGAAACGTGATCGTAGCGGGATTGCTACTAAAGCGTTTCCTGTAAAATGCTTACAAACAAGCGACTGAGTATAGGAGAATGCGGCAAAAAGCGTCAATAGCACTGCCTTCATCCGGCAGGAGACGTCATTGCAGCATTTGGGAAAGACAGGGATGATGGGGGGAGCTTTGCTGGTGTGAACTTTTCGGCACCGTCGAAAACCCCTCACCCTATCCCTCGCCCCTCAGGGGCGAGGGGATCAGAATACAACGCTGAGGAGAAAATCTTGGAATTAAACCAGCGGGCACATGCCCTGGTACAGCCGATTATTGAAACCCCACGCGAGATCGGAGCCGAGTTGGTGCAGCTCGAATGTGGTGCCAAAGTGCTTGATTTGGGGGTTGCCACGGGGCGAGGGGGGCTGGAGGCAGGTCGTCAGATGGCCGAGATTTGCCTGGCTGGACTGGGGGAAGTGTCGTTCTCGCTGGGGGACGCTCCCGGTACGCGGACCTTCGTGAACGTTTGCACCGATCGCCCGGAACTGGCGTGCATCGCTTCGCAGTACGCCGGCTGGCAGATCAAGACCGAGAATTTCTTCGGGATGGGCTCGGGGCCGATGCGGGTGAAAGCAGCCAAAGAGCCTGTTATTCGCGAACTGAATCTCACCGACGACTACCCTGTGGCCGTGGGCGTTTTGGAAACGTCGCGGCTGCCGGGAGATGAAGTTTGTCAGAAAATCGCGGCTGACTGCCATGTCGACCCGAAAAACCTGGTCCTGTTGGCCGCGCGGACGGCCAGTATCGCCGGGCATGTGCAGGTTGTCGCTCGTAGCGTCGAGACGTCACTTCACAAGCTGCATGAGCTGGAGTTCGATCTTTCGAAGATTGCCAGCGGGTTCGGGGCCGCTCCGCTTCCGCCGATCGCCGCCGATGATGTCGCGGGGATTGGCCGCACGAACGATGCCATCCTTTACGGCGGCACCGTTACGTTATGGGTCAATGAAACGTCCGAGCGGCTGAAGGAATTCGGCGAGAAGCTTCCCAGCAGTACGTCTACGATGTACGGACAGCCGTTTGAAAAGATTCTGCGTGATGCGAAGTTCGACTTTTATCAGATCGATCCGCTGCTATTCAGCCCGGCGGAAGTGTGCCTGGTGAGCTTGCAGGATGGTAAATCGACCATCTTCGGCCAGCGCAACCTGGAAGTGCTGGCTCAATCGTTCGGGCAGGGTTAACCGCCGCGATGGATCCACGCACTCAACTGCCCCGCATTGGCATCCTGGCCAACGAAGACAGCTGGTATTTCCAGGATCTGCAGTGTGCGGCCAGTGGTAAAGCCCATGTCGAGCGTCTGGAGTTCTCGGCACTTCAGTCGCGTATCGGCGTTGTCGAGTCAATCTCGACCGATGCATTGCTTTCAGAAAACTTCGACGCCGTGATCGTCCGCACGATGCCCCCAGGCTCGCTCGAGCAGGTTGTGTTCCGCATGGACGCGCTGGCAGGGCTCGAGCGGCAAGGCGTGCTGGTGATCAATCCGCCTAAGTCGATGGAGCTGGCGATCGACAAGTATCTTTCCCTTTCCAAACTATCGTCCGCCGGTTTTCGTGTGCCGCAAACACACGTCTGTCAGACCTGGCAGGACGCGATGGTCGCCTTTGAAGAGATGGGACCGTCGGTGGTTGTGAAACCGATCTTCGGCGGAGAAGGGCGGGGGATCATGCGGGTTGAAGATGCCGATCTCGCGCATCGTGTCTTCAAGACCTTGCAGCAGATGGGGCAGATCATTTACCTGCAGAAGTTTGTGCCGCATCCTGGCTATGACCTGCGGGTGATGGTGCTAGGCGATACGATGTGGGGCATGCGGCGGACGTCCGCTGATAGTTGGCGAACGAACCTCAGCCGAGGTGCCCATGCCACGCCAGAAACAGTCCCCGCGGAAGTCGCGGAGGTTGCCTTGGCAGCGGTGAAAACTCTCGACCTGGCGATCGCAGGGCTCGACTTTTTGCCTGACGGCGAAGGGGGCTGGTATTTACTGGAAGCCAATGCTGTCCCAGGATGGAAAGGGCTTTCGGCGGCCTGTGATGTCGATATCGCCTCGAAGTTGATGGATTACGTCGTAGCGAAAATTGCCGAACGTTGATTAACCCCTCACCCTAACCCTCTTCCCTCAGGGGAGAGGGAACTTAAGAATGAAAACATCGACCGTCTACAATGTGGGCCTGCTTCTGGATGAAGTGGCGCTTGCCCGCGCGGATGCGACCGCCATTGCCGTGGCAGGCCGACGCGATGCCCTGGGAAAACGGCAATACGATACGATTACATTCGCCAAATTGGCCGAAGACAGCACGGTCATTGCCGCAGGTCTCTCACAGATGGGAGTCGTCCCAGGCACGCGACTGGCGCTGATGGTTCGGCCGGGGATCGACTTTGTTTCGCTTGTGTTCGCTCTGTTCAAGGTCGGGGCGGTCAGCATCTTGATCGACCCCGGCATGGGCAAGAAGAATGTCCTGTCTTGTCTCGACCAGGTCAAGCCGGAAGGGTTCGTCGGAATCCCAATCGTGCATGCCGTGCGAAAGCTTTGCGGTCGACGCTACCGCGATGCCAGGCTGAACGTGACGGTGGGTCGCAAGTGGTTCTGGGGTGGAGCGACTCTCGAAGAGCTACGCAAAACGGAGGTCGGCGACTTCCAGTCGTTTGCGGCCACGGCCAACGACAAAGCGGCGATTATCTTCACCTCTGGCAGCACGGGGCCGCCGAAGGGAGTCGAGTTCCGGCACGAAGGATTCCGCCGCCAGGTGCAGTTCATTCAAGAGCGATACGCGATCGAGCCAGGCGAAATCGATGTGCCTGGGTTTCCTCTGTTCGGGCTGTTCAATAGCGCGATGGGGGTGACCTCGGTTATTCCTGATATGGATTTCAGCCGGCCTGCGACGGTCGACCCGCGGAACATTCTGGAAGCGGTCGGCGACTGGGAGGCGACCCAGTCATTCGCTTCACCAGCGGTATGGAACGCCGTGGGACAGTTCTGTGAACGTGAGAACCTGTGGATGCCGTCGCTGAAGCGAGTTCTGTCGGCAGGGGCTCCTGTCCCTCCGCATGTGCTGAAGCGTATGAAGAAGGCCGCACCCAATGCCGAGATGTACACGCCTTACGGCGCGACCGAGGCCCTGCCAGTCGCTTCGATCTCGGCCAGTGAGGTGTTGGGAGAAACAATCGAACGCTCCAGCGTGGGCGGTGGTACGTGCGTCGGCTCGCGCTTCGCGGGTATCGACTGGCAGGTGATTGCGATCTCGGACGAAGCCATTGAGAACATCGACCAGATCGAGCCGCTGCCGCGCGGTGAAATTGGGGAACTGATCGTTCGAGGTCCGGTGATCACGCGGCGTTATGCGACCAGTGACGAGGCCACGCGACTCTCTAAGATTTATGATGGGGATGCCGTGTGGCATCGGATGGGAGATGTGGGCTATCTCGACACGCTGGACCGTTTCTGGTTTTGTGGGCGAAAGTCGCATCGCCTGGAAACTGCCGAGGGGCCGATGTTCACGATCCCGGTCGAATCGATCTTCAATACGCACGAGAAGATCTTTCGTAGCGCACTAGTAGGGCTCGGGGAACCAGGCGAGCAGATCCCTGTGGTGATCGTTCAGCCGTGGCCAGGAATGTACCCCGATACGCCGCAAGAGATCGACCAACTGATAGACCAGCTGCGGGAAATCGGCAATAAAAACGTACTGACCGAGCGAATAGAACATTTCCTGCTGCACCCGAATTTTCCTGTGGATGTGCGGCATAACTCGAAGATTTTCCGCGAAAAACTGAAGGTTTGGGCCGAGGATCGGCTCTCGTGATCGTGCCCGCTCGCCCCCGTCTGCGGGGGAGGAGGGACCAATGACGCTATACTGAGACAACGAACGCTCCACGCGACAACTAATCAGTCGATTCAAGGCTTTTCTAACCTATGCATCTCAAGTGCCCTCACTGTTCGACCGTTCTTAATGTGACCAGTCCCGGCGGGACCCAGGTCCAATGTCCGACTTGCCAGGGCCTGTTTGTCGTTCCGCAGGCAACACCGCAGGCACCTCAGATGAGTGCACCGCAAATCAGTGCACCGGTCATTACGCCAAGGGAGCCTGGGAGCAAGCCACTGCGAAAAAAGGCCCAGCCGAAGACCGAGCAGGCCGAAGGAGCCGAGGGTACCGAAGGGGAAGAAGAATTCGAATCGGGCGGAATCCCGATCGATCTGATTCTGAAGATCACCAAGTTGGTCGTGCTGCCGATCTTCCTGGCCGTCGTGCTGTTCTTCGGCCTGGTGGCGATGGGCATCCTGGAAATCGGCTCAGGCGATGATGTCGTCAACGAAACCCCGTACAACAACGACGGGGTCGCTAATAGCGGTAACCAGATTCAAGACGTGATGGAAGCCGCCGAAAAGGGCGATATCTACATCAACTGGGTGCCGGCGAAGAATTCGGCCACCATGGAAGGCTTCAAGGTAAAGATCAATCACGTCGACTGGGGCGAAGTTCGCGGCCGCGACGAAGCAGGCGAACTGGTCACCTCGAACGGCCGCCCATACATGAACGTCTATCTCGAACTGGCCAATCGCTCGGGCAAGACGTTTGACTTTAAAAGCTGGTACGGCAACCAATTTACCACACAAAATGGTGCAATTCGTACGGCCCAGCTTTCCGACGACGACAAGAACCTGTACTATCCCCTCAAGTTTGATGATCTTGCCGACCTGAAATGGTGGACCCCCAGCAAAACGTTTCAGCCTTTGGACGAAGGTACCGATGCGATCGTCTTTGACGTGCCAGAGGATTTCGATCCCAACAAAGTCGAGTATCTGTATCTTGACTTGCCAGGCGAAGCGATTGGCAAAAGTGGTTCGTACCGGTTCAAGATTCCCAAGTCCATGATTCAGGGTCTGTAACCGGGCCCTGACCACGACAAGATAGGCATCCGGAGCAACCCTTGAGCGTGCTGGTCACCGGCGGAGGTGGATTCCTCGGCCGATATATCGTCGAGCAGCTTCTCATGCACGGAGAACACGTGCGGGTGCTCTCGCGGCAGAAATACCCCCAGCTCGAAGCACTCCGCGTCGAGTGCATCCAGGGGGATCTCCGCGACAAGGCTGCCGTCGAAGGGGCTGTCCGCGGCTGCGACGTTGTCTACCATGTCGCAGCGCTGGCCGGTATCTGGGGCCGATGGGAAAACTACTACGGCATCAATGTTCAAGGAACACAGAACATTATCGATGCGTGTCTGGCTTGGAATGTCGAGCGACTGGTCTACAGCAGCAGCCCCAGCGTGACCTTCAACGGAACGGATCAAAAGGGAGTCGATGAATCGGCCCCTTATCCGGAAAAATGGCTGGCCCACTATCCCCATTCCAAAGCAATCGCCGAACAAGCCGTCCTGTCGGCCAACCGGCCAGGGGCCCTGGTCACGTGTGCCATCCGTCCGCATCTGATCTGGGGGCCGCGCGATGGGCACTTGATTCCGCGGCTCATTGAGCGAGCGAAATCAGGTAAGTTGCGTATTGTGGGAGATGGCAAAAACCTGGTCGACATGGTTTATGTCGAGAACGCCGCCTCGGCCCATATTCAAGCGGCTGGGGCCTTGGCCAACACGCCAGAGAAGGTCGGCGGCAAGGCTTATTTCGTCACGCAGGGGGCTCCTGTTCGGCTGTGGGATTGGATTAACGAGATCCTCGCCATGGAAGGGATTCCCCCGATTCGGAAACGTGTTTCGGCAAACGTTGCCTATTATGCCGGTGCCGCACTGGAAACGACCTATAAAATGATCGGTCGGATGCAGGAAGAACCACGCATGACTCGCTTCCTCGCGCGGCAACTTGCGACCCATCATTATTTCGATATCTCCGCTGCTCGCCACGACTTGGGCTACTTGCCGAAGGTCTCTACCGAAGAGGGGATGCAGCGCCTGTGCGACGATTTGGCTTGCCGCAGGTGACTTGTCAAGGTTCATGGGAATCGGTAGCTTGAACGGTTTCCGTTAAATTGCCGAGGATGGGCAAATGATTGCCACCGCCGAACAACTTCCCGATTCGCAGCGCATTGTCATCACGGGCATCGGTCTGACCGCGCCCAATGGCAATTCGTATGTCGATTACCGAGCTGCGCTGCTCGAGGGGAAGAGCGGCGTGCAGAATTACGAGATTCGCTACGTCGGCGAGACCCTGGCCGGTATCTGCGACTACGAAGCGACCCGTTATCAAAAGAAGCGGGACATCCGCCGCGGTACGCGTGCCGGCAGCATCGGCATCTACTGCGCCGGCGATGCGATCGCCGATAGCGGCATTGACTGGGAAAACACCGACAAAAGCATGGTCGGCGTCTACATCGGCGTGACCGAGCACGGCAACGTCGAGACGGAAAACGAAGTCTATAACATCAAAGGCTACGACTACGACACCTCGTTCTGGTCGCACCACCACAACCCCCGCACGGTGGCCAATAATCCCGCCGGCGAAATCTGCCTGACGCTGGGTATCGTGGGCCCGCACTACACCATTGGTGCTGCTTGTGCCGCCGGCAATGCGGGGCTGATTCAGGGTGCACAGATGCTTCGTCTGGGCGAATGCGATCTGGCTTTGGCGGGCGGCGTGTCGGAAAGTATTCAAACATTCGGGATCTTCGCCGGTTTCAAGAGCCAAGGAGCCTTGGCCCATCACGAAGACCCAACCAAGGCCTCGCGCCCTTTTGACACCCAGCGAAACGGGATTGTCGTTTCCGAAGGTGGCTGCATTTATACGCTTGAGCGGTTATCGGATGCGAAAAAACGCGGTGCGAAGATCTACGGCGAACTGGTCGGCTACGCGATGAACACCGACGCGACTGACTTCGTGCTGCCCAACCCCGAACGACAAGTGCAGTGCATCAACCTGGCCTTGAAGCGAGCTGGGATGAATGCAACCGATGTCGATATCGTCAGCACGCACGCCACCGGCACGACGCTGGGCGATCAGCAGGAATGCACTGCAATACGCGAAGTCTTCGGAAAAAGCGAAACGACTTTCGTCAACAACACAAAAAGTTTCATCGGTCACGCGATGGGAGCGGCTGGAGCATTGGAACTAGCCGGCAACTTGCCTGCGTTTGAAGATGGCGTTTGTCACGCTACGATCAACGTCGACGAGTTGGACCCAGAATGTGCCATCGACGGTTTGGTTTTAAATCAGCCGCGAGAACTCGGAAAGGCTCAGGTCATTCTGAACAATTCGTTCGGAATGCTGGGCATTAACTCAGTAGTAATCATCAAGAAGCTGTAAAGCAAACGGTTGAAGGAGCCAGATCGGGATGACGCCAGCGGAAATCCGTGAAGAAATATTGGACATTTTGCGGGACATCGCTCCGGATGACGACATCACGGATATCGACGACGATAAGCCCTTTCGTGATCAGCTGGAACTCGACAGCATGGACTTCCTGGACATCGTCATGGAACTCCGCAAGCGTCACCGAGTCCAGATTCCGGAAGAAGAATACCCGGAACTCGGCTCGATGAGCAGCACGGTTGCTTACCTCGAACCGAAGATGAAAGATCTGTAATTTTCTCAATCGTCCCTTCTCCCCTATAGGGGAGAAGGTGCCCGAAGGGCGGATGAGGGGCGGACCCGATACACGGTCGATTGATCTCGTCACGCACAATTTAAACCCCTCACCCTAACCCTCTCCCCTCAGGGGCGAGGGGACTCGACTGGGACGCCACAAGGACTTTCTCGTCACGATGTACGACACGATCATTATCGGCGCAGGCATGTCCGGGCTGGCGGCCGGGATTCGCTTGGCCTACTTCGGTCAGAATGTCTGCATTCTCGAGCGTCACAATACGATTGGCGGGCTGAACTCCTTCTATCGTATGGCCGGCCGCGACTTCGATGTCGGCCTGCATGCGGTCACTAACTTCACTAAAAAGGGTGAGAAGAAGGGGCCACTCGGACGGCTGCTGCGTCAGCTGCGATTCAAATGGGACGAGTTCGCGCTGTGCCCCCAGTTGGGCTCGAAGGTGATGTTTCCCGGTGTCGAGCTGAAGTTCGATAACGATATCGAACTGCTGCGAAGCGAAATCGCTCAGCGTTTTCCCAAGCAGGCCGACAACTTCGATCGCCTACGCGGGCAGATCATGGACTACGACGACATCACGCCGGACAACTATGCCGGCTCTGCCCGTACGCGTCTGGCCGAGATCATCACCGATCCACTGCTGGTCGAAATGCTGCTGTGTCCGCTGATGTGGTACGGCAATGCCCGCGAGCAGGACATGGACTGGGGGCAGTTCTGCATCATGTTCCGCAGTATCTACATGGAAGGCTTCGCGCGTCCGCTTAAAGGTGTGCGTCTGCTGCTGAAGAACCTGGTCAAAAAGTTCCGCGAACTAGGCGGCGAACTCAAGCTCCGCACCGGAGTTTCCTCGCTGAAGATCGAAGAAGGTCAGTGCGTCGGAGTGAAGCTCGACGACGGGACCGAACTGATGGGGCGTAAGGTCGTTTCGTCCGCCGGTTGGTGGGAAACGATGCGGATGTGCGAAGAAGGCATCAAGCCGCCTGTCAGCGAGCCAGGCCGCTTGAGTTTTGTCGAAACAATCTCCGTCATCAAGAAGCAACCGGTCGAGGTTGGTTACGATTCGACGATCGTCTTCTTTAACGACACGAACAAGTTCCATTGGGTTAAACCGGAAGACCAATTGTGCGATGTCCGCACTGGTGTGATTTGCTCGCCGAACAACTTCGATTACGAGGATGGAGCGAACCTCGATGAAGGTTACCTGCGCGTCACGGCCTTGGCCAACTACGACCGCTGGGTGAACCTTTCCGAGCAGCAGTACCGCTACGAGAAGAACCGCTGGTACGACCTGATCAGCGATAGTGTCGTGCGGTTCATTCCCGAGTTCCGCCGACACGTGGTGGCGGTCGATATGTTCACGCCGAAGACCATCCATCGATACACGTGGCACAAGAACGGTGCCGTTTACGGAGCCCCCGAGAAGCACCTCGACGGCACCACGCACCTCGATAACCTGTACATTTGCGGAACCGATCAAGGCTACGTCGGCATCATCGGTTCCATCATGAGTGGCGTATCGGTTGCCAACCGATATTGCCTGCAAGATGCCGGCTAAAGCGGCAATACGTGAGGTAATCCTTCGCACCCAGTCCACTGCCTGCCTGGGGCTTCAGCCCCAGCTTTTAAGTCCCCTCTCCCCTGAGGGGAGAGGGGAAGGGTAAGGGGCTACATCCACAAGAGACAACACAACGAGCAACGAAGGTGTCGGACACCTTCATAATTCAATCACTGAAGAATCAGCGAAGCCAATATCGTTTCGCCCCCTCACCCTAATCCTCTCCCCGGAGGGGCGAGGGGACAGGAAATAGAATCATGCCGAAAGACTTTCTGAAAGACACCAAGGACGAATACGACGTTGTCGTGATTGGCAGCGGTTTGGCTGGGCTGACGGCCGCCAATACTTTGGCACGTCAGGGACGCAGCGTGTTGCTGTGCGAACAGCACTACAAGCTGGGCGGCATGGCCACTTGGTTCAAGCGTCCTGGTGGTCACATCTTCGACATCTCGCTGCACGGCTTCCCGATCGGGATGATCAAAAGCTGCAAGCGTTATTGGACCCGCGAGATCGCCGATTCGATCGTCCAGTTGAAGAACATCCGCTTCGATAACCCGATGTTCTCGCTGTCGACGACGTTCAATCGTGAAGACTTCACGCAGTTGCTGATCAAAGACTTCAACGTGCCGGAAGCGACCGTGAAGGAATTCTTCGACACTGCGCGTGGGATGAATTTCTACGACGACCAGGGCATGACAACCAAGCAGTTGTTCGACAAGTTCTTCCCCGGCCGGGAGGATGTCGTGCGACTGCTGATGGAACCGATCACCTACGCCAACGGTTCGACCCTCGAAGATCCGGCGATCAGCTACGGTATCGTCTTCTCGAACTTCATGAGCAAAGGGGTGTTCACCTTCCAAGGAGGCACCGACCGGCTCATCCAGTTGATGCACGAAGATCTGAAGAAGTCAGGCGTCGACGTACGCATCAACGTCGATGTCGAGAAGATCAACCTCGAAAACGGTCGCGTGAGCAGCATCGTTGCCAACGGCAAGACGATCAAGTGCAAGTCGATCGTCTCGAACTCGAACCTGAAGTTGACTATCTTCGACCTCGTCGGCGAGCAGTACTTCGACAAGAAGTTCATTGAAGATGCCAAAGAGGTGCGGCTGAACAATTCCAGCACGCAGGTTTACATCGCCATGAAGCCGGATGAGCAGATTCCGGAAGAAACGGGCGACCTTCTTTTCAGCAGCACGGCTCCGGCATTCCGTACCGATCTTTTGCTGAGTCGCGACATCACCAGCCGAACTTACTCGTTCTATTACCCGCACACGCGGCCGGAAGGGCGTCCGCGATCGCTGGTTGTTTCTAGCACGAATGCTCGGTTCGAAGACTGGGCGAATCTGTCGGAAGACGAGTATAAAGCCAGCAAGGACGACCTGGCCGAGACCACGCTCGACGCGCTCGAGAAGTACGTTCCCAACGTTCGCGAGCGAATCGACCACGTTGAAGTTTCCACGCCAAAGACGTTCCAGCGGTACACCAAGCATGCGTTTGGTTCCAGCTTCGGCACCAAGTTCGAAGGGTTGGCCGTCAGTCGCGCGATCCCCGAGCAGATCCCCGGTTTGTATCACGCCGGCAGCGTGGGCATCATCATGTCTGGCTGGCTGGGCGCGATCAACTACGGCGTGATTGTCTCGAACGACGTCGACTCGTACATCATGAAGACTTCCGCCGGATCGCAGTTGGCCGATAGCACCAAGTAACGTAGGAATCACCATGACGAAATCCGCCATCGAAGCGGCCATTCCCCATCGCGCCCCGATGTTGCTGGTTGACGAAGTTGTCGAGCAGTCGGACGAGCACATCATCTGCCGTAAGACGTTCACGCCTGACGAATACTTCTTCCAAGGGCACTACCCCAATTACCCGCTGGTGCCAGGCGTGATCCTGTGCGAGGCCACCATGCAGGCTGGGGCGATCTTGCTCTCGAAGTTCGTCCAAGACGGCGAAGGCGTGCCGGTTGCCACGCGGCTGAATGACGTGAAGTTCAAGAAAATGGTCCGCCCTGGCGACACAATCGAAATGAACGTGAAGCTGAACGAACGCATGGCGGATGCGTTCTTCATGACCGGCAAAGTAACCGTCGACGGCAAACTGTCGATGCGGTTCGACTTTGCCTGCACCGTAGCGAAGATGGAAGACGCGTAACCGTGACCGACTTTCTTAAACTCACCGGCAAGAATATTGTTGTCACTGGGGTCGCCAACCGCAAAAGCGTGGCCTGGCATATCGCCAAGACCCTGGAAGAAGCTGGAGCGACGGTGATCTACGTCGTCCGCAGCGAGGCCCGCAAAGAGTCGACGGGCAAGCTGTTGGCTGATCGCCAGGTGCTCGTTTGCGATGTCGAATACCAAGAGCAAATCGACAAACTCCGCGACGATCTCACCGCCCAAGGCATCGCCATCCATGGACTGGTCCACTCGATGGCCTTTGCCGACTACTCCGAGGGGATGAAGCCGTTTCACGAAACGACCAAGGCTCAGTTCTTGCAAGCGGTTGACATATCGTGCTTCTCGCTGGTGAAGTTGGCCAACGCTCTGAAAGACATCTTCGACCCAGACGCATCGGTCGTCACCATTTCGATCTCTACAACCACGATGGCCAGCGAAAACTACGGCTTCATGGCCCCGATCAAAGCGGCTCTCGATTCGTCGCTGGCGTTCCTCACAAAAAGCTTCAGCAGTTTCTCTCGCGTGCGATTCAACGCCGTGGGGCCAAGCCTGCTTAAGACATCCGCATCCGCGGGCATCCCTGGCTATGTTGATGCGTACCTGTTCGCCGAGCAGGTCATTCCTCGCAAGAGTGCCGTCACCACCCAGGAAGCGGCCGACGTGGCAGTCTTCCTGCTAAGCCCTCGCTCGAGTGGCATCCAGGCCCAGAACATCGCTGTCGATGCCGGCATGAGCATCAACTACTTTGACAAAGACATCATCGCTGGCGTTCTGAAACACGATTCTTAACACGCCGTCTGCCGGCATAACGCTGCGAGCCTACATTTCCTGGTGAAAACCGAACGCTGAGAACTTCCAAGTCCCTCCCGGACTTCCCAGCTTAAAGCCATTTTCAACCTCTCAGCATCTTCTGTTGCACAATCGGCGGTCCTGCTATCACTAGACAGTTGGAACCGAGAAATAAAACTTGAGCCGAAATGCCAAGATTTTCTTCATGCTACCTGCATGCATCGACGCGTGCCGTCTTGTTGATAACCAATAGATATCAACATGTTGATAAACCATTTGGGAAGTATTGAAGAGTTGTCTCGTTGCTGGACTTACGTCGAATCGGAAATCTTTGCCGCCAGCGTGAACAAAAAGTTGCGACTGATGCGTCCCGCCGGAATTCATCGAGACGTAACGATACCTCGGCAATTTTTGCCCTAGCTTTGATAACGCTATCGCTGATGAAAGTTCCGCAAAAACTTTTCCGACCGTGGAACTTTCTCAAGTCGGACGCACAATGCCTCTCGAACCGGCCGCGCATGGGAGCGTGGTCGAAATGATTGCCCATCTAAAAACGGAGATTCTCAATGCGATTCAAACGCCCCAGGTTTAAAGCTTCTCTCGGGGAACAGCTGGAAGATCGCAGCATGTTGAGTGGAACTCCGCTGGACTTGGATTTGTCAGCGGTTCCCGCGCAGACGGTTTTCGCCGGCGAGACACTGAGCTTTAACCTCGGTGAACTTGGCGCATCGGTCAGCGAAGGGGAAGATGGGCCAAGGATGGTCATGTTTCAGCTCGATCCAGATAGCGACGAGCGGCCCGAGGGAATGTCGATGACATTCTCCGGCGATTTCCAGTGGACCCCCACTGCCGAGCAGGAAGGTCTTTATAGCGTGAAGATCATTGCCGTCGAAAACGGCAAGCCTTCCAACGCCGATGTCGAAGAACTGATGATCGACGTGCGTGTTGGTCGCCCGGTTGTCGACCTCAATGGTGAAGACCAGGAAGGGATCGACTACGACGCGGTCTTCCAAGTGGGCCACGGCCCGATCAGTGTCGTTGATAGCGACCTGACCGTCTCGGACGAAAACGACGACATGCTGCAGTCGGCGAAAGTCACCCTAACCAACCCGATGGACGGCGCTGCCGAATCCCTCTCGATCGACGTGGAAGGGACCAATATCAGCGTGGAATATGCCGATGGCTCGATTTTGTTGAGTGGTGAAGACACCGCCGAGAACTACGCCAACGTGCTGAAAACGCTGACCTACAACAACACCAACGAAGATGCCGATCCGGCTTCACGTTTGGTTGAAATCACCGTCAGTGATGGCGAGTACGACAGTGCCGTGGCTACCAGCACCATCGCGGTGAATCATGCACCGGACCTCTTGCCAATTGCCGATCAAGCGTTGGAAATTGGTCAGGCTGAAGAGTTCGTGATCACGGCTACCGACAAGAACGAGAGCGACGAAATCTTCATGCTGCTCGATGTCGAAACGCCTGAGTACGTCACGCTGACGCAGGAAGCTGGTTCGCGTGAAGCGACCCTGTCGATCGCACCAGGTGAAGGTGTCGAACCTGGTGATTACACCATTCGCATTCTCGCTGTCGATCAGTACGGCCTGGCCGATGCCCAATACTTCACGCTGACTGTTTCGGAAGCCGCCAACACGGCACCGACTATCAGCCCGCTGGAAGATCAGATCATCGATCAAGACACCGCTACCGATCCGCTGGCTTTCACCGTGGGTGATGCCGAAACGGCTGCGGAAGATCTGACGATCACGATGGAGTCGGACAACGAAGCCTTGGTCGACGCTGCTTCGCTGGTGATGACCAGCAACGGTGCCGATCACGAACTGGTCGTCACTCCGCTGCCCGGTATGACCGGTTCGGCCAACATCACCATCAGCGTGACCGATGGCGAAATGACGACCACCGAATCGTTCCTGCTGACGGTCAGCGAAGTCGTGGCCGAGAACTCGGCTCCTACGATTTCGCCAATCGACGACATGGTGATCGAACAGGACTCGGCTTCCGATCCGTTGACTTTCACCGTGGGTGACCTCGAAACGGCTGTCGAAGACCTGGCCGTCAGTGTCGAATCGGACAACCTGGCGTTGGTCGATGCTGCTGGGATCCTGATCGCCGGTGACGGTGCCGATAAATCGCTGGTCATCACCCCGCTGGCCGGTGCAACCGGTTCGGCCACCATCACCATCAGCGTGAGCGATGGCGAACTGACGACGACCGAATCGTTTGTCGTGACCGTCAACGAAGTGGTTGCAGGCAACTCGGTGCCAACAGTTACGGCTGTCGAAGATCAAACGATTTCGCAAGACTCGGCTACCGAGCCGCTGGCGTTCACCGTGGGTGACGTTGAAACGGCTGCCGAAGACCTGGTCGTTAGCGTCGAATCGGACAACCTGGCCCTGGTTGATCCTGCGGGAATCATCGTCGCTGGGGACGGAGCCGATAAGACCCTGATCGTTACTCCGTTGGCAGGGGCATTCGGTACGGCCACCATTACCATCAGCGTGAGCGACGGTGAAGAAACCAGCACGGAATCGTTCGTGCTGACGGTGACCGAACTCGCGGGGGAGAATACTGCCCCGACGATAACTGCGGTGGAGGATCAGGTGATCGACCAGGACTCGGCGACTGCCCCCCTCGCGTTTTCCGTTTCCGATGCTGAGTCGGCTGCAGAAGACCTGGTGGTCAGCGTGGAATCCGATAACCCTGCGTTGGTCGATCCCGCTGGCATCATCGTGGCTGGGGACGGTGCCGACAAGACCTTGATCGTCACTCCGCTGGCCGGTGCATTCGGTTCGGCGAATATCACCATCAGCGTGTCTGATGGAGAACTGGTGACGACCGAGTCGTTCCTGCTGACGGTCAATGAAGTGGTCGTTACCCCGACTGCCGAGTCGGATAGCTTCGCCACCGATGCCAACACTCCGTTGGAAGTGGAAGCAGGGGGCGTGCTCAATAACGACAGTGGTGACTCGCTGGTTGTCTCCGACGTCAACGGCGATGCCGCGAACGTGGGTTCGGCCATCGAACTGGCTTCTGGTGCCACGATTGTCATCAACGCCGATGGCAGTTTAAGCTTCGATCCGACCGGCAAGTACGCTGGTCTGGCCGAAGGTGAATCGGCAACCGAAACCGTTGCGTACACCACCTCGGATGCCGTCGCTGGTACGGCTTCCGCCGACGTTGAGATCACCGTCTCTGGTGTGAACGACGCCCCGGTTGCCCAAGACGATGCCTTTGCGACCGAGTCGGACACCGCGCTGACTTTGGCCGTCGCTGGCGTTCTGATGAACGATAGCGATGTCGACAACGGCGACACGATGACCGTCACTGCAGTCGATGGTGAAGCCGCCAGCGTGGGTACGCCCATCGCCTTGGCAGGGGGAGGCATGCTGACCCTCAATGCCGACGGTAGCATGACTTTCGATCCAAACGGTGAGTTTGAAGGCCTGACCGAACCTGCAACGGTTCAGTTCGGTTACACCGTTTCCGATGCCCTCGGCCTGTCGGCTGACGCTACCGTGACGATCACTGTTTCCGCACCAAGTGGTGTCGAGAACGAGAACGCCGCACCGGTTAACTCGGTTCCCGGCGACCAGGCAACCGATTCGGCTACCCCGATTGTCTTCGACGAAGCCAATGGCAATGCCATTTCGGTTTCCGATCCGGACGCCGCCGATGCCATGGTTCAAGTGACCATCAGCGTCGACAGTGGTGTGCTGACCCTGGCCAACGGTTTCGAGAGCGACCGTCACAAGCTGCTAGGTTCGATCGATCAGATCAACTCGCTGCTGACCGGCCTGGTTTACACGCCAGATGCATCCTTTGAAGGGAACGCCACGCTGACGATCGTCACCGACGACCTGGGTAACACGGGCTTCGGTGGTGCCAAGGCCGATACCGATAGCATCCTGATCGCCGTCTCGGCAGCAGCCGTTTCGGGTGTGGAAGGAGAACCGGAAGGTGAAGGGATCGACCTGATCGCTGGCGACGAAGACGAGGTCGACGACCTCTTCAATCCTTGCCACATGGCGTAAGCGATGTTTTCATGTCGCCGCGATATGGCGGTGGCAAGTCAATCTGAACGGCAAGGGCACTTCATCCAACGGAGTGCCCTTGCTCTATTTTTTAAGCAATGACAAACTAGCCCAGGTGATAGACACGTTTGGCGTTTTCGCTCCAGAGCTGCTGTTGAGCTTCCGGCGACCAGTCGGCTGTAATCTGTGTCAATGCTTCGACCCACTGCCGCGGACTGCCGCCGGACAGACAGACTGGCCAGTCGGTACCGAAGACCACGCGATCGCTGCCGAACGCCTCGGCGCAGTGCATGACCACCGGGCGCAGGTCGTCCGGCGTCCACTCTTTCGGTACGCGAGCGATGATGCCTGAGATTTTACAGGCCACGTTGGGTAGACTAGCCAGTGCAGCCATGTCCTCTTTCCACCGAGTAGCGTCCTGCGAATTCGATCCACCGCGCGGATCGTCCTTCGCGAAGAAGGCCTTCGGATCGATATTACCGCAATGATCCAGCACGAAGCGGGTATCGGGGCAGGCCTCCGCCAATTTGAACCCATCCTTTAGTTCGGCTGGTCGCATGCACAGATCGAAAGTTTTGCCGGTCGCACCGAGGTGACGACAATTGTTGATGAAGCGGGCCTTCAAGCAGTAACCCGGCGGCGTGGCACCACTGTGCAGTACCTGGCGGTATCCCTTCACCCAATCTTGCGTTTGAAACTGGTTGGCGAACTCGTGGAAGTCAACGCTGCCGGGATCGACCGAGAGAATCGCCGCCGAGGTCACGGCCGTGCCTGAGGCGATTAGCTCGCGAACCAGTTTTGCTTCTTGTAGCTTTTGGTCGGGGGCCGCGTTCACTTCCATGTAAATGGCCGAAGCAATCGGCAGGCCTGCGACCGCAGCGTTGTACTCCTCAATGGCGTTCTTGCGATTCAAGTGGGGACCGGCACCGGCGAGCCAAGGCAGGTTCAGTCGTTTCGGATCCCAAAGATGCTGGTGTGTGTCGATGATCGGGTAGGGGGGCTGTGGCATGTTGGATGAGGGGCAGGAGGTGAGAAGTTGGGTTTGGTGCCTCATTTTCACGAAATCTGGTCAGCTCAACAAGGAAATTTCGTGATTCGTGAAAAATGACAAAGGCCGCGGGAAGAGGTAATATAGAGAGACCCATTTGAGAACCTTGTCCATCATTGCCTGGCCCCAACCTCCTTCGATAAGAGTTTTCCCTCATGATGCGATATATCCTTCTGATCACAATCACCTGCATCTTTGCCTGCAGCAGCACGCTGTCGGCGGCTGATCTGCCGAACATTTTGTGGATCACGAGCGAAGACAACGGTCCCGAATTGGGCTGCTACGGTGACAAGTACGCCGACTCGCCCAACATCGATTCGATCGCCGCTAAGGGGATGAAGTACAAGAGGGCCTGGTCGAATGCCCCGGTCTGTGCACCGGCTCGCACGACGATCATCTCGGGCATCTATCCGCCAGCACTCGGTGCCGAGCACATGCGAAGCCAGACGGTGCTGCCTGAGGGCGTGCACATGTTTCCTTACTATCTGCACGAAGCAGGCTACTACTGTACGAACAACTCGAAGGAAGATTACAACCTCGCCAAAGAGGGCACGGTGTGGGACGAGTCAAGCGGCAAGGCGCATTGGCGTAACCGTAATGATGGCCAGCCTTTCTTCGCGGTTTTCAACTTCACGACCAGCCACGAAAGCCAACTGCGGAAACGACCTCACACGCCGGTTCACGATCCGGCTGGCGTTCGTGTGCCGGCGTATCATCCTGACACGCCGGAAGTGCGTCGCGACTGGGCACAGTATTACGACAAGATCACCGAGATGGATAAACAGGTTGGCCAGGTGTTGGCTCAACTGAAGAAGGATGGCCTGGAAGAAGACACGATCATCTTCTACTACGGCGACCATGGCAGCGGTATGCCTCGCAGTAAGCGTTGGCCGTACGACAGCGGCCTGCACGTGCCGATGATCGTGCACGTGCCCGAGAAGTTTAAGAAACTCGCTCCTAAAGAATACGAAGTGGGCGGAACGTCCGAGCGTCTGGTGAGCTTCGTCGATCTGGCCCCAACCGTGTTGAGCCTCGCCGGTATCGAGCCGAAAGAGTGGATGCAAGGTGACGCGTTCATGGGGCAGTATGAAACATTGCCACCGAAGTACATGTTCGGCTTCCGCGGCCGCATGGACGAACGCTACGACATGGTTCGCTCGGTAACGGACGGACGGTTTGTTTACATCCGCAACTACATGCCGCA
Source organism: Blastopirellula marina (assembly GCF_002967715.1). Classification (NCBI taxonomy): domain Bacteria; kingdom Pseudomonadati; phylum Planctomycetota; class Planctomycetia; order Pirellulales; family Pirellulaceae; genus Blastopirellula; species Blastopirellula marina. The sequence goes on along the minus strand of NZ_PUIA01000081.1, from coordinate 163,640 downwards.
CAAAATTTACGGCCAGCACATCGACTACATGTTCCAGACGCCAACCACGCAGGTTTGGAAGAAGATGTACGATGCCGGCGAGTTGAACGACGCTCAGAGCCACTTCTGGGAAGAGAAGCCAGCGGAAGAGTTGTACGATCTCGAGAGCGATCCCGATGAGGTGAACAACCTGGCAGGCGATGCGAAATATGCGGAGCAGCATCAGGAACTGAAGAACGCACTGTATAAGTGGCAGGCAAAAATTCGCGACATCGGCTTTCTCCCGGAAGATGAGATCCACTCGCGCGGCGACGGACTTTCTCCTTACGAGCTCGGTCACAAGACGGACTACCCGATGAATCAAATCATGGGGGTTGCGATCCTGGCTTCCAGTCGTGATCCGAAAATGCTGCCAGGATTGATCAATCAGCTTTCTGCGGAAGAAAACGCGGTTCGCTACTGGGCGGCGTTGGGTGTCTTGATGCAGAAAGAAGCAGCGGTCGACGCGGCACGCCAGCAACTTCGTGTCGCTTTGAACGACGACTCCCCCAGCGTTCGGTGCATTGTCGCCGAAGCACTGGGCTGCTATGGCAACAAAGAGGACGTGAAGATGGCTCTCGATACGCTCGGCAAATTGGCCGACCCGGTCGAGAACGGAGTCTATGTGTCGATGCTGGCACTCAATTCGATCGATGCCATGGACGAAAAAGCCAAGCCGTTGGCACCCGTGCTGGCAAAGCTTCCCGATGGGGGAAAACAGGCCCCACCACGCACCGGCGGCTATGTTCCGCGGCTTCTGCAGGACCTGAAGAAAGAGCTGAGCGAGTAATTCATCGCTTTCCATCCCATTGCACGCCGGGGTAGATCGCGGGGATAATGAACCGCGACACCGGCGAGTTATGGGAAGCAGGGGGAGAATTGATGAATCAAGAAGGACTGTCGGTCAAGAAGCTCACCGAAGAGCAATCATGGCTTCAGACAGGCGCACTTCTCGTGTTGGCCTTCATCGCGTTTTCGTTCGGGCTAATGTATGCCCGTGCGGTTCTTGTGCCATTCACGCTGGCGTTGTTTCTGAACTACCTCGTCGCGCCGATTGTCGACTTTCAGATGATCCGGCTGAAGTTCAGCAAGTTCATCTCCGTCTCGTTGACGCTGCTGCTGGTTGTGCTGGTCTTGGTGCTGATGAGTTTTCTGGTGACGACGGTCATCCAGAACGTTACGACCGTGGCCAACGATAAGACCTTCATGACAAAACTTGAACAGCGGCTGGAAGGCCCGCTCGAGGCCGCTTCCAGGCTGATGGACCGCATCAGTGGTGTCGGCGAAGGAGAGAATCCGCCGATCGTCGTCTCGACTGCTACGACAGAGGAAGAGCCGGTAGAAACGCCAGCCGAAGGAAGCGTCAGCAAAGATCCGGCGGAACCACCGGCCGATGCCAGCGAGCCGATCTTTACCGATGACCCGCCAACCGAGGCCGAACCTGATGCGGATGCGGAGGTTATGGTACCAGTCGAAGAGCAATCAGATGATGTAATGGAAAGCAAGTCAGGTTCCTTTGCCATACCGATTACTCCTCGCAGTAACATCAACCGCACCCAGCAGCTGTTTCGAGCGCTGATGTCGCAGATCCGTCTCGAGGCACCGCAGCTGGCTACCCAGGCCGGAGCGACCCTGTTGAACTTGATCAGCAGTACCGTGCTCACGTCGATCTTTGTCGGCTTCATGCTCGCCGGGCGCGATCCTTACAAGGTCTCGAAAGGGATCTATGCCGAGATCGACCGCAACGTTCGCAAGTACATCGCCACGAAGTTCTTTATCTCGGCCATCACTGGCTTGCTGGTATGGGGCTGCCTGGCGATGATCGGGATGCAGTTTGCTTCGATGTTCGGGCTAATCGCGTTTTGCTTGAACTTTATTCCTTCGATCGGCTCGATCATCGCCACGCTGTTGCCGATTCCGATTGCGATCGTGCAGTTCGATTCGGCCTTAATGATCACCCTGGCGATCGTGCTGCCGGGGGCCGTGCAAATGACCATGGGTAACGTCATCGAGCCGAAGATCATGGGAGACGGCTTGCAGCTACATCCGGCGACCATCCTTCTGGCTTTGGCATTCTTTGGGATGCTATGGGGACCGGTCGGCATGTTGTTGGCGGCTCCCATCACGGCCATCGTGCGAATCGTGCTCATGCGATTCAAAACCACCGAGCCCATTGGTCGTCTGATGGCCGGCGTCTTGCCGGAAGAAGACGATCACCTGCACCACATCTAAGTGGGCAGCAACCTCTTACGAAGGATTTGACCGACGTCGAAAGGAAATCGATGCCCCAGCCAGCTTATGCTCCTGGCCCCAGAGAGCGTACCGTTCGTGATCCGCAAGGAAATGTGATTGAAGTACCACCTCATTGGTCCCTCCTGCCACCAGGTGATGCCGGTTTGACGCGGCGAGTGAAAGCTGCCGGCGAGTACTTAGCTGTACAGGAAAAGAAGGGACGCCGGATGTTCTCGCGCGGCATCTGGGCACCTGGGGCTACGATACGCAAAATTCAAGCTGAACTCGATGCCGAGCGTTCGACCGATGCCTATGCTAAGAAGCAAAAGGCCGCCGCCGCGCGTCGCGACAAACAACAGGCCGAGTACGTCGAAGACTTCTTCGGAGCGGTTGTTGCTTACCTGAACTTCCATCCCGATTACGCTGAACTGGCCGATCAATTCGCAACGGCCGTGACCTCGCATGCGACGCCGGTCGGTAGCGGGACGGTGGCTCGCACGCAGCGAATTCCTATCGAGCAGCGAGCCGAGTCAGCCGTGATTGCCTGGATGCGTCATCAAACGACCGCCTACGACACAATGAAGATCCCCCGCGTCAAAGGCAAACGCCGCGAAGTCCGCCGCATGCTGGCCCAGCGTTCCAAAGAACTGCTGCACCAATATCGCACTGGAAGAGAGATTGCCCGCAACTGCCCCCTGCACGCTGCGTTGACGGCCAAAGCTGCGAGCTGATTGGCAGGAAGGACTTGCCTGCTACCAGGCCGGAAATTCGCAGCGGAATGGATAAGCTGACTGATTCGGAGTGGGCAGGCATGGAGAGTGGTTTTTATCAAAATGATTGTGATTTCTATTGGCAAAAACGGCTAATGGATGACACAATGCCGTAATGGGTTGGTAATGGTTCTCAGGGCAACTAAGAATCTCTGGCATCCATTGTTGCGGTCCTCCCTGCCTAAATCCTCTCCTATTATCATCTCGCATGAAAGTCAGTGGAAATGTTTCGCGCTCGTCGAGGCCGTTGGGGCTTCACCTTAGTCGAACTGTTGGTCGTGATCGCGATTATCGGCGTCCTTATCGCCTTGCTACTACCGGCGGTGCAGCAGGCCCGTGAGGCGGCCCGGCGGATGAGTTGCTCGAATAATTTGAAGCAACTTGGCATCGCCATGCACAACTATCACGACACCTTCCAGGCACTGCCTCCACGGCAAGGCGGGCCTGATTGGTCAACCGTCTCGGGGGCTCCGGCCACGCGTCACAGTGCGTTTGTGAGCCTGTTACCGTTCATCGAAGCCGACAACCGCTACGATCAGATTGTTGCCAACAAGCAAATCGCTTGGAGCGGCAGTGCAACGTCCGGCTACGTGGGGCAGATCGATGCGTTCATGTGTCCGTCGGATGGGCTGTTCTCGCCATCGGGTACGGATCGAAGCGCCGAGTATTCGCCGCTGAATTACGGTTTGTGCATGGGAGATAACTTCAGCTTCGGGGGCTCTTCGACAGCGGTCGATCCTGAAACCAACGTGCGGGGTATCTTTGGTTATCTCATTTACACTCGCTTCCGCGACATCACCGACGGGCTGAGCAACACGATGGCCATGTCGGAAATCATTGTCGCCCCGGCCAGCGACCAACTGGGCCGAGCTGTCGGTGCTTCGACCAACAATCCGCTGGCCTGTCGTGCTTATCTGACCGGCAACAACTACACTTCCGGCACCCTGATTGCCCAGTACCGCTGCCACGGTCAACGCTGGCAAGACGGCCGCACCGGCTACTGCGCAATTACCACTGTGCTGCCCCCGAACAGCGCGACGTGCAGTTCGCAAGCTGCTGGCGGGGTTTACTCGGCATCGAGCCGGCACCCAGGCGGCGTGTTGTCTATGTTTGCCGACGGCTCGGTGCGGTTCGTGCCTGAGACCATTGATACCGGTAATCTGGCGACTGCTCCGGTCACCTCGGGCATCAGTCCGTTTGGTGTTTGGGGAGCGATCGGCTCGAAGTCCGGCGGCGAAACGAACGCCTCCTTGTAGTACATCGACAAACAACAGGAGGAAAGTTTCATGAGACGCATTTCAGATGCCAGCAAGGTCTTGCTGATGGCCGCAGTCGCGTGCGCGTTGCTGGCCGGTTGCAGTGGGAAACGTGACGACAAGTGGACACGCGGTCGACCGCCGGTATATGAAGTCACCGGCCAGGTGACCTATCAAGGGAAACCGGTTGCTGACGCCGTGCTTACGTTTCAGCCAGTCGATGAGACAGGAAAAGGTGGTTCGGCAATCACCGACGATCAGGGCTACTTCGAGGCCCAAACGTTCGATCCGGGAGACGGCCTAACCCCTGGCACGCATCGCGTGGCAGTCCACAAGGTGCAATTGGTCGATGCCAGCGGCAACGTCGTCACCGAGATCCGCGAGCCAGGTGGTCTTCGCGAGAAGAACCTTGTTCCGAAGAAGTACGCGGACTTCAAGAAGTCAGGAATTGAAATTAAGGTCGAAGAAGACGACAACGATGTCGGCGTGATCGAACTGGTCGACTAGACCGAGCTTGGCTTCGTTCGAAAAAATGAGCGGCCCCGAAACGATTGTTTCGGGGCCGCTTTCTTTGGGATCGAACTTACTGGCCAGCGTCAGCTAGTTGCCGAATACGCCAACCCAATACGCGGTGCCGTTGGCGCTAATGGCGTAACCGTAGCCAACTTCGCGAGCGCCACTAAGCAGGATAGCTCGGTGCCCGGGGCTGTTAAGCCATCCGTTGAAGCATTCAGGAATGCTCGGCGAACCGTACAGGATGATCTCGCCATAAGGCGAGCCGGGGTAGCTGTGACGGCGAGCACGCGAGACGAAGCCACCATTGACCGAGTGGCTGAACTGCCCGGTGCGAGCCATGTACCAGGCATGGTCTTGGGCGGCCTTGGTCAGTTCGGGGCTGATACGCTGAGCCGGCAATTGATACCGGCCGCGAACCTGATTCGAGTGGTGCCACATCTTTACCAGCGTGGGGTGCTTGTGAAGAAAGGCATCGCCAGGCACTTGGGCGTCGGCTTTCTTGGTTTCCACTTCCTTCTTCTCGTCGGCCTTCGACTCGGTTGTGGTGGGGGCGGCAACGAGCGACGCGGACATGGTCAGCGTCAACAAAAGGGCTAGGGTCAATCGGGTCATGGGGGAGAACAAACCTCCGTGGGCGGGTATCGAAGCGGGTCTTGCCATCCGAAATCCGTGACAGGGATGGCAAACGAAGCTTCGGTTTTAAAGACATTCAAGATGGATCGCAAGTAGTTGAATTTAACGATTAGGTAAACTTTCGCACTGACACTGCCTGACCGTTAACTACCGTTCCCCTCGATTTAATGGAAACTTGTCCGCCGAAGTTGAGACCTGTTTCGACGCGAGAAAATAGAGAAAGCAGCCCGTTGCGGGGCATCTTGCGCTCGGTTACACTCAATGCTGGTTTAATAGGGATTTGTGGCCGCTTGCAGCCTATCTGCTAAAGTGCCGTTGTCGCTCCTCCCAAGCGGCAATTTTTCTTAGAACAGATCACATGCTGCGGCCCTATCGAACATTTGGGAACCGTGGCGTTCTTGATAGGCGTACTGCCGTTGATCTGCCACTTCCCGCATCGCTTGCGAGAACACCTGTCATGTCCGTGGCTCCAGAAAAGAAGACAAACGTAGGCACCTCCACTACCGCCGTACAAGGGGGCGAGGCCCGCATGAAACCGGGCAACGCAATCACCGATGCCATCTTCTGTGCGTCGACCTACACCTTCGACGACACCGATTCGATCATTCGCTATATCGAAGAGAACCAGCTTCGCGAAGAGTACGGACGTTACGGCAACCCCGGCGAGAAAACGGCTGAAGCCAAACTGGCGGCCATCGAAGGGGGCGAATCGGCCGTCCTTTACTCGTGCGGCATGGCAGCGTTCGTCGGTCTGTTGATGGCCAAGGTCAGCGCTGGCGACAACGTCGTCTTCTTCGACGAGTGCTACCACCGCAGCCGCGAGTTCTGCGGCAAACACCTGGCCCGCTTCGGTGTTGAAACGAAGACGGTGAAGACCGGCGATTACGACGCGATGGAAAACGCGATCGACGCCAACACCAAGATGCTGATCAGCGAATCCCCTACCAATCCGCACCTGAGCTGCGTCGATCTAGAGAAGTTCACCGAGATCGGCAAGAAGCACGGTGTTGAAACGTTGATCGATGCCACGCTGGCGACTCCATACAACCTGCGTCCGCTGGAATATGGTGTCGACTACGTGCTGCACTCGGCTACCAAGTACCTGGCCGGTCACAACGACCTTCTGGCCGGTGTGATTATCGGTAGCGAAGAGAAGTTGGCTGACGTGCGTCAGCTGCGCGGCGTGATGGGTGGCATCAATGCTCCGCACAACTGTTACCTGCTGCTTCGCGGTCTAAAGACTTTCTCGCTGCGAATGGAGCGTCACAACGCCAACGGCATGGCGATCGCCCAGTTCCTGGAAGATCACCCGATGGTCGAAAAGGTTTACTATCCTGGTTTGCCTTCGCATCCGTATCACGAGATCGCCAAGGCCACGATGCGCGGCTACGGCGGCCTGGTGACTTTCAACGTGAAGGGTGCCGACTGGCGCAAGACGGCCAACGTGGTCGACAACGCGAAGATCTTTAAGATCGCGCCGAGCCTGGGTGGTGTTGAATCGTTGATCGAGCAGCCGCTGGTGATGAGCTACTATCAGCAAACGCCTGAGAACCGTGCCAAATTCGGCATCTACGACAACATGATCCGCATCGCCTGTGGTATCGAAGACACGGAAGACCTGATCGCTGACCTGAAGCAGGCCCTCGACAACGCCTAGTCAACGCGTAGCAAGACAGACCAAACGCAAAGCGTGAGATGGCTACGATGTCTTCGTCGATAGCCATCTTTGCGTTCTATACAGATCGAGAGAAGGAATCCCCATGCAATTTCGCACAAAGGCCATTCACGTCGGTAACAAGAAGGATCCGCTAACCGGGGCCGTTGTTCCACCGATTTATGTCGCTTCCACGTTCGTGCAGCCTGGGGCAGGGGAGTGGGGCGAGTTCGACTATTCGCGTAGCGGCAATCCGACACGTAAGAACCTTGAAACGACTTTGGCCGAACTGGAAGGGGGCTGCGGAGCCCTGGCGTTTGCTTCCGGCATGGCGGCCACCCACTGTGCGACAATGCTACTGGAAGCAGGCGATCACATTGTCGCCGGTACCGATATCTACGGCGGCACCTATCGCTTGCTGCACAAGATCACGCAGAAGAACAACATCGGAATTACGCTGGTCGACGCGACCAATCCCGAGAACCTGGCCGCGGCCATTCAGCCCAACACGAAGATGATGTGGGTCGAAAGCCCCGGCAACCCGCTGATGTCGATCACCGACCTGGCCGCCTGTGCTGCAGTCGCCAAGAAAGCTGGCGTTCTGCTGGGTGTCGATAGCACCTTCGCTACGCCGGTCCTGACGCGGCCGCTGGAACTGGGGATCGATATCGTGCAGCACTCGGTTACCAAGTACCTGGCCGGGCACAGCGATGTGCTAGGTGGAGCCTTGGTGGTGAAGGATAAGGCCCTGTACGATCGGCTCTACTTCATTCAAAACGCGACCGGTGCCGTGCTCGATCCGTTCGGTTCGTTCCTGGCATCCCGCGGCATCAAGACGCTTGAACTGCGAGTTCGCGAACAGTGCCGTACGGCTCAGAAGATCGCCGAGTACCTGAACGATCATCCGAAGGTTACCCGCGTCCTTTACCCCGGCCTGAAGACCCATCCCGGACACGAGATCGCTGCCCGGCAGATGGACGGCGGGTTCGGTGCGATGATGAGCTTCGAGGTCGAAGGTGGTTTCGCTGCGGCGAAGAAGGTCTGTGAAGAGACCAAGCTGTTCCAGCTGGCGGTCAGCCTGGGCGCGGTTGAATCGTTGATCGAACAACCGGCGTCGATGTCGCACGCCAGCTACGACAAAGCGGATCGCCTGGCCCACGGGATCAAAGATGAACTGATCCGTATCTCGGTCGGGCTGGAAGCAGCGGAAGACTTGATCGCCGACCTGGGACAGGTGCTGGACACGATCTAGTGGATCGTCTGACGAACAAAACAGCATCAGCGCATGCAAAAAGGGGAGTCCGGTTGGACTCCCCTTCTTTTATGTTGGCAGGACGCCTTATCGCAAACCAAGTAGGGGCGATTACTTAGCTGGCGTGGGAGCGTAGTAGGTAGCTGGGCGGGCGGTTGGCTTCGCGGCGACTCGCTTCGAGTAATGCGAAACCTGGGCGCTCGATCGGTGAGCCTGGGTACCGACCGGTTGCCATTTGCCTGGCTCGCGGATGGTAGAGGGTTCCGTGGTTGGGACCATTGGTGGTCCAGGAATCGATGGGACGGTAGGAGTCCCTTGTTCGATGTATTCCATGCCTGGGTGGTGCCCTTCGTAGCTTTCCCAGTTCGAGCCGCATGTATCGCAACCGCACGAAGGAGTCGTGTCGCAGCCGCAGCCACATCCATTGAAACGGATCGGATGGAACAGGCTGTTAACACCACGCTTGACGGCACAGGCGGTGGTCTTCAGGGTAAAGCCGACCCCTTCAACGAGTTCACCCAGTGGGTTGAAGCATGGCGTGCAGCATTGATTGCAGCTGCAGCTAGCGGACGAGTGAGTGACGACATGATTGCTTTCGCAGCCACACGATTGGCCGTAGGCCTGGATGCTGGTAACCAGCACAACGGCGACAGCCAGAAGTTGCGTTTTCATTGGTTGAGATCCTTCTCGAAAGTTGAAGCGTCAGGGTGACGCGGCATGTCAGAGGCAAGGTGTTCGTTCACGACAATCTTTATCGAGCCGTTACCACGCAAAAAAGCAGAATAATCAGATCAACCGATACTTCTATCGCAGATTACCCAGTCTTTCAGTAATCGGTTGTTTGGGTTAAGTGGGTGGAATACGTACCTGCTTCTATGCACTGTATTCAGTGGACTGGGAAAACTTTGCGGATTATCTCGACTTTTCCGAAAGTGGCGACTTTTCTGATGACGATACGCAGATATGGACAGCGCGAACTTGCGCTTCCACTGCCATCCCCCCAACGGTATTTCAATCAACTGTCGAAGGAAGGAAAGGCCATGCGAGTCTTCCCCTGGATTCTGACTTTGCTGACCGCTTCATGCGGAAGCACACTTGCGGATCTCGCGACCGCAGCAGAACCACGTGAACCTGCCAAGCTGCAGCATGTGGTTTCCGAAAATTACAACCGTCCTCCGTCCCCTACCACGGCAATTCGGAGCCTGTTCTCGACCGATCAAGACCGTGTCTTCGCGGCTCGTCAACGCGTTGCTCGGGCAAGTTATGTCGCCTCGAAGGTGCAAGCCGGAGACATTCAGCAGGTCGACTATTCCGTACTGAATGAAGCTTCCGGCACTATGCCGATGGAAGGCGAAATTATCATGGAAGGTCCGGCGGTCGCTGGTATCCATGACCCGGCTACCTATCACGGCGGACCTGGATGCTCGTCTTGCCAAGGAGGAGCCGCTTGCGGCGATTCGTGTGGCTCTTGCGACACGTGCGGTGTTTGTGGCCCGTGCGAAACGATCTGCTTTCCACTTTGCTTCCGACTGAACCTGGACAATCTTTCGTTCCGGGCAGGTGTTCAGGGCTTTAAAGGTCCTTTGAACGCCGGCATGGATGGTAGCTTTGGTTTTCTGTACGGCGTGAACTGGGGTGCTCCTTTGTTCTCGCGTGACCATGGATTCGGCGTTCAGCTGGGTGTGAATGGGACCAATGCCAACTTGCACGGAGCAAGTTTCACCGACGACAACCGCGACCAGTTCTTTTTGACTGCCGGTTTCTTCCGCCGTGTCGACTGGGGCTGGCAGGGTGGTCTGGTTTACGACCACATGAGCGATCACTGGTACTACGACATCGATGCCAGCCAGATTCGCGGCGAACTCAGCTGGAAGTTCCAGTGCAAAGGCGAGTTCGGTTTATGGTTCACCGCTTCTGATGAAACGAGCGACATCAACGAACAAATCTTGTTGCCGGGTGCCTCGGTCCCGACGACCGTCAACGGATCGTTCCAGCCGCACAACATGTTCGCCTTCTTCTATCGCACCCCTCTGGAGGTGTGTGGTGGTGAAATGCGATTCTCGGGCGGTTGGACCGACAACGAACTCGGTTTGGTGGGTGCGGACGTGAACGTGCCAATTACCAAGTGCCTGGCGCTGGAAACGAATTTTCTGTACCTGATTCCACGTCACGACAATGAGGACAACGGCGATCCTTGTACCTGCGAGACCTGGAATATTGGAATCAACCTGGTTTGGTACCCCCGTGCATGCAGCTCTGCGAGTGCGGGCAAGAACTACTACCGTCCACTGTTTAATGTGGCCAACAACGGTACGTTCTCGATGTATCCGACCGAGTAACTCGACAATCCGATGGGGGATTAAGCAGGCCGAGTCCTTTGCGAGGGGACTCGGCTTGCTGTCGTTCTTGAGGGTTGCGAGGGCTTTTCGGGCGGGTCGCCGCGTGTCGTATCTTCAAACAGCGAATCACCTTCCCAAGATTCTACTGTCGCTGTATGATACGTGAGACTATGCAAGCATCCCCGCCATCCGGGTTGGCGACCACAGAAATTGTCGTAGGTAGCGTGAGGTCGCCGCGAAGAGCCGTCTAATGGCCCGTAATTACCCAGGGCGGGGGATACCCTTTATGCAGGAAGGCATGGCCCGTAAACCGGGCAAACGTTGACTTTATACATGAGCAACTCGAAAAAAGCTGGGCACTGGTTGTCCCTGGCCGCCGAAATTGGTGCCATCTCGAAGGAAGAACTCGAAAAGGCCGAAGCAGCCGAAGCCGCTGCTCGCGAGGCTGAGCAAAAAGCAGCAGAAGAAGCCGCTGCGAAAGAGGCTGCCGAAAAAGCGGCCGCCGAAGCTGCCGCCGCTGCCGAAGCCGCTGCTGCGGAAGAAGCTGCCCGGCAAGCGGAAGAAGAAGCTGCGGTTTCCGATATGGAAGCAGCTGAAGACGCATTCCAGGATGCAATCGAGCCGGAAGACGAACTTTCGCAGGTTTCTGATGGACCGGCCGACAATCAAGAAATCGTCGAGCCACCGCATCAAGACCCGGTCGCCGCCACCGAGGAAGTGATCGCGGAAGAAGCTCCCAAGCCGAAAAAGAAGAAGCCCAAGAAACGCAGCCACTGGGCTTCGCTTTCCTCAATGTTGGGCCTCGCCTCGCCGGAAGAAGAGGAAGAGGACGACGAGGAAGAGGAAGAGGAAGAAGCACCGGCCGCTGAGCAGGCCCCAATAGTCGCCAAGGTCGAAGCACCAGTTGTTGCCAAGAAGGAAGAGAAAGAGGAGAGCCCACACTTGGCGGCCTTCAAACAGCCGCTTGAGCGTTCGCCTGCCGAGACGCGAGCCTCCGAGATCATGGGCGGTCCTGCTGCTAAGTCGCGCCCGACGAGTGATGACGACTTTGAAGGCTTCGATGGGATCTTCCTCGACGAAGGAACCCGCGAAACCGATGTGATGGACGCTGATGCCGGCGAAGACGAGCAGGACGAAGAAGAACTTGCCCCACAACGTGAACGTCGCGGACGTGGCCGTGGTCGCCGCCGTGGACGTCGCTCGCGTGGCGACGAAGAAGTGAAAGTTCGCGAAGCGGCCCCTGTTGACGATGACGACCAGGAAGAAGACCTGGACGAAGAAGTCGAAAGCCGAGATTCTCGCTCGGACAAGGAAGAAGGGGAAGAAGAACAACGCCCATCGCGTCGTCGTCGACGTCGCCGTCGTTCGCGTAAGTCTTCCGATTCAGAATCAACGCAGGAAGAAGCACCTCGTGGTCGTCGCCCAAGTCGCTCGGAAGATGAGGACTTCGATGATGACGATGACGATTTGGACATCGAGAGTGATCTCGACAGCGATGACGATGCCGACGAAGCACCGCGTGGTCGCCGTCGCCCCTCACGTCGCCGTCGTGGTGAATCGGACGAAGACGATGACAAGCCACGCGACAAGCACAAGAAGATTCCTTCGTGGACCGATGCAGTGACCGCCATGGTCGACAAGAACATCGAGCGGCACGAGAACGCACCGCCGTCCCGTCCTCATGAACGAGGTGGCCGCAGTGGTGGTGGCGGCGGTGGTCGTCGCCGCCGTGGAGGAAGCGGAGGTGGTAATAGCGGTGGACGTGATCGCCGCTAAGCTGGTCGCTGAATTTGAGCTCAATGAAAAAACCTCTTCCTGATGTCAGGAAGAGGTTTTTTTCTGCGCCACTTTATCTGGGCAAAACAGGGACCGAGTCGAATTGCCTTTTAAGTAGGCTCGATGTGCCCACTTGTGTTTTTATGCTTATCTAATTGACGTGAACAATTGGTGTTCAGGGCGTCGGCCCAGGCAAAACGGTCCCTGATAAAGTGGTGTAATGCCTAATTCTTAAACCGATTTCACGATGCGAACGGCGGCGTTCTTATACGACGGCTGACGCGAATAGGTGTCGAACTGAGGGTACGTCAGTTGATTGGTGACCTCGTTGTGCATCGGCAGGAAGACATGCCCTGGTTGGACGCTGGAGGTAACATTGGCCCGGGCACGAATCTCGCCGCGGGCCGATTGAACCAGCACCCAGTCGTGTGGCTCGATCAGCAGCGAGTCAGCATCGTTCGGATTGATATCGACGAGCAAGGTCGTCGAGTAAAGCGTCCGCAGCACGGCCGACTTGGAGGTCTTGGTTTGGGTATGCCACTGCGCCGCGGTGCCGCGGCCGGTTAACAGGCGTAGTGGGAAGGCGTCGTTGGGGACCTCGCCGGGGGCTTCGGGTTGTTCAAAGATGAAACGTGCTTTGCCGTCGGCATGGAAGTATTGGCCATCTTCAAACAAACGCCGCTGGGACGCTGGCATCCAGTCGTCGCCGGTGCTCTCGTCGGATTGGGTGGGCCACTGAATACCACGGGCATCGTCCAACATGCGGTAGTCGCGGATGCCGGTGATATCGCAGGGCTGACCGGCCGAACACTTCTTCATCGCCTGGAAGGCGTCTTCCGGTGTTTTCCACTGGTGAAACATCGACTCGCATCCCCAGTAATGCGCTACCAGGCGGAAGATCTGGAAGTCTGCCAAGGCCTCGCCTGGGGCTGGTACCACCTTCTTGTGCAAGCCGAAGCGGCGTTCCGAGTTAATGAACGTCCCTTCCTTTTCACCCCAGCCAGCGGCTGGCAGCATGAGATCGGCGAGCACAGCCGTTTCGGTGGAGTGGTACATGTCTTGAACGACCAGAAAGTCCAGCTTTGCAAAGGTTTCCTTCGCTTCCTGTTGATGAATCCACGAATGGGCAGGATTGGTGGCAATCACCCACAGGCCTCGGATATCGCCGCGACGAATCCCTTCCATGATGCCGTCGTACGACCAACTGTTCTCAGTCGGAATGTTGGCAACAGGAATATCGAGAATGCCAGCGATCTTCTGGCGGTGTTCCTCATTCGTGAATTCATGTCCCCCCACCAGGTTCGTTGTGTTACTGAACAGGCGCGAACCCATCGCGTTGCACTGCCCAGTGATGCTGTTGGCTCCGGTACCAGGGCGTCCGATGTTGCCGGTCATCAAGGCCAGGTTAATGATTGCCTGTGCGGTGCGGACCCCTTGGTGGCTTTGATTGACTCCCATTGTCCACCAGAACGAAACCCGCTGTCCGTCGTGAATCGCTTGAATGACTTCCATGACGGCCGAAGGTGCGAGCCCGCAGTTGGTCAGGCTGTCTTCCAGCTTGTAGGGTGCAACATGCTGCTTGAACTGCTCGAAGCCATTGGTGTGGTTGGCGATGTACGACTCTTCGATCCAGCCTTTTTCGATCAGCACGTTGGCAATCGTGTACAGAAGTGCCATGTCGGTCTTGGGTCGCAGCGGCAAGTGATGCGTGGCGGCGACGGCTGTTTCGGTACGGCGAGGATCGATGACGATGATCTTAGGATCGTGCGGATTGCGGAGTACGCGTTCCCACATGATCGGATGAGCGATGCAAAGATTGGAACCGACGAAGACCAGGACGTCGGACTCTTCAAAGTCGGCATAGGTGAACGGAGGAGCATCGAAGCCGAACGATTCCTTGTAGGAAACGACCGCAGTGGCCATGCATTGCCGCGTGTTGCCGTCGCCATGTAGCATGCCCATGCCGAACTTGGCGAGCGCACCGAGGAAGAACATTTCTTCGGTAGCGATCTGCCCAGTGCTAAGGAACGCGACCGAGTCATTGCCATGCTTGGCCTGAATGTCTTTAAAGCGTGAACAGAAGGTCTTCATCGCTTCGTCCCACGAGACGGGTGCCAGCTTTCCGTCAGCCCCTTTGAGCAGTGGCTGCGTGGCGCGGTCGTTCGCTTTCAGGATGGTGAGTGATTCCCACCCCTTAGGACAGGCCATGCCGAGATTCACGGGCCAGTCAACCGCCGGGCTGAGATTGACGGCCTGGCCATCTTTCATGTGCAGTTCGAGGCCGCAGCCGGTCGAGCAGAAACCGCAGACCGAGGTGGTCGTGGCGTTGGGCTTGATGCCGGCCGGGACTTTCCCCAGGCCATATTCACCGGGGTACAGCAGCAGGTCGCGAGTGAGGCTACCGTCCTTGGCGTAGATCAACTGTTTCAGCAGATTAGGCGTGGTTGCTGTCGACATGTTCGCGTCCTTTTACTTGGGCAGGTTCGGCATGGCTGGTGTGGATTCGGCGGCAAAGTAAAGTCCGCGATCAATCAATTCCGCCGCAGCCAGGCAGGCCAAGGCCAACCCCGCGCAGACGACCGAAATAGGACTTGCGAGTGTCAAAAGTGCCGTTGGCAAAACGATCCCACCGAGGATCCAGCCTCCGATTCGTATCTGGTGCCACACTTTCAACGGGCCGATGATTAATCGCGCTGAGCGAGCGATGGGATCAGTCGTTGGTAGAGTTGCCTGGCACAGAACCTGATATTCCAATGCCAGGCGGGCCATCGTCACAGCGACAATCAATAGTAAGGCGAAGATCGAAGGAGGCTGGCCAGCCAAAGCGGTTTCCAGGTTCCAGGCAGCCAGGCCCGCCAGGACGATCGTCGTGCCGAACTTGCTGAACGTGAGTGACGATTGCCAGAACGGGCGCTTCGTGACGATATAGATCTTCGCGGAACAAAAGATCGTGATCGCTCCGCCGCCAATGGCCGCCAAGGCCATCATCATGCGAAATGGTTCGAGCAACGGAATGAAGTAGGAAGCCGCATAACCCACCAGGGGACCAGCGAAGGCCGGCATGAGGACGGCTTCGCGGCTGAGCCACGAGGTACGCAGGCCCAGGAACACGCGGAAGCCATACATCGGTCTTCCGAGGTGAGCCCCAGAGGCCGCGAGACCAGCCATGGCAGCAAGTGTCGCCAGCATCGCACTGACCATGCCCCCTACGCCAAACCACTGGCAGGCAGCACTGGCGATAAGAATGCCGAGTGCGGCCTGGGTGAGTGTCAGCAGACCGACCAGCGGCAAGTGAGCGTGATTGGGG
Organism: Blastopirellula marina; assembly: GCF_002967715.1. NCBI lineage: Bacteria > Pseudomonadati > Planctomycetota > Planctomycetia > Pirellulales > Pirellulaceae > Blastopirellula > Blastopirellula marina. The sequence goes on along the minus strand of NZ_PUIA01000081.1, from coordinate 147,887 downwards.
ATGATCTCCTGAGCCCCAGCCGAAACCATCTCGGCGTCGAGACGGTACTTGCCGACGTAACGCGTGGTGGGGTTGGTGGTTGTGGGGTTGGCTGCACCACGAAGGAATTTGCCTTCGAGCGATTCGCTGCGAATTCCTTCCTGGTCGACGATAGTGATTTTGATCGCACTGTTGGGGCACGACTGAACGCAAGCCGGCGCTTCCCCTTCGGCCAGTCGATGACGGCACATGTCACACTTGCGAACGATCCCTTTTGCTTCGCTGAACTTGGGGACGTCGTAGGGGCACATCAGCGTGCAGTACTTGCAGCCAATGCACTGGTCGTCGAGGTGAACGACGATGCCCAGCTTGGGATCTTTCTCGTAGGCTTGCACAGGACAGCCGGACAGGCAGCCGGGGTCAACGCAGTGATGACAGGCCGTCGTCACGTGCTGAACGACCGGCTTCGAGGGAACCGAGCTTTGCAGTGTGCCGACGCGACGCCAGGTCTCGGACTCTTCGAGGCCGTTCATGTTATGACAGGCCACCACGCACGCTTTACAGCCGGAGCAAGCATCGAGGTCTACCTCGAATGCGTACTGTTCGCCGGGACCAGGCTCGGAGAGGGGAATCAACTCGCGATAGGTCGGGGCCAGCAGGGGATCGGCATGTTGATCGTGCCGCTGCGAGAATCGCTCGACCGCCGACAGGTCGCGTTGTTCCGACAACAGCATGTCGACCAGGTTGAATTCTGGAGCGATTTGTAATTCCGCGTTTTGTTCGCCAATGGCCATGCGAATTCCGTTGACTTAGCCAAAGAGAGTAAGAACCTGGACCAAACGGTCGCCGTTGAAGATCGGCATTGCCAACGCAAAGCGGGCCCCTTGATCGAACAGCGGAACGAGCGAGTGGTCGTCGTCGGCGTTATGCATCATGACGGGAATTCGCGAGGCATAGCACTGACCGACGATTCCTTCGCCATAGTTAACGATCGATCGCTGCGGTGGAGAAATACCGACGGCGTAACTGGATTGCACCAGCCTGAGCTCGGTTTGGTCTTGGCTGGGAGCCCACGTTTCCATGGCCTGCTGGAAGGGGAAGTCGACCGTGCTGAGGAAGACCAGCACGCATTCGAGTTCGTGCTCGGTGGCCATGATCGGAACGCCCAGGCCGTAGCGTAAGCCTTCCTTGCGAGCACCGGCGGCACGCATGAACGCTTTGGCTTGATCGATGCGGGCAATGATACGCGATTTGCGATCGTCCCACGTCTCGCCAGGCAGCCCCGAACCGCGGGGAAACTTGACATAGGGGCTGATCGTCTCGAAGTGCGCCAGGCCGCGGTAAGCCGATTCGGCCAGGCCGAGTTCGTCGCGATCGGTTCGCGACCAACGTTCGAGCGCGATCTTGCAGTCTTCCGGTGTATGCACTGTGAATAGAACTGCAGCGACGACCTCGTTGGTGATCAATATCGGCAAAGCGATTTCGATCGTGTTCTGGTCGGGGCAGCGAATAGCCGAGCGTCGCTCGCTGACCGACACGTGAATCAATTCGTGGTTTGGTGGGCCAGCGGGGGATTCCGGGTAGCCGCAAGCACCGACTAGCTGGCCCGCGTTCTCGTTGTAGATCCAGACGTGGACGCTGGATAACACCGAAGGTGCGATCGTTGTGGTCATGTCCATTTCGTACCTTGATCAAGTGTTAAGCGTTGGCGGTAACGTTTTCGGATGCTGGCGAGTCTTCTTCTTCCGACAGCGTGACGGTTGGCTGCGGAGTCGCTTCTTCCGGTTCGGCGGACTTCGGCTTGTGATGCTTGTGGCGTTCCTGTTCTTCCAGGAAGGAGACCAGAGAACCGCGGAGTTCGTAGTACAACGGGTGCTCGAGCGTCTCGGCTCGGTTTCGCGGACGGGGCAGGGGAAGCTCCAGTACCTGTCCGACCTTGGCATTGGGGCCGTTGGTCATCATGCAAATACGGTCGGCCATGTAGATCGCTTCGTCGACATCGTGCGTGACGAGCATGGTGGTGATTTTTTCTTTGTCGAGGATGCCCAGAATGACGTCCTGCAGTTCCATTCGCGTGAGCGAATCGAGGCGGCCAAACGGTTCGTCCAAGAGCAGCATGTTGGGCTTCAGGGCGATGGCTCGAGCGATCCCGACACGCTGCTGCATGCCGCCTGACATTTCTCGGGGGTACTTGTCCATCGAGTCGGCCAGACCGACGACGCTCAGGTAGTACTCGCAGATCTGGCGGCGTTCGGTACGGGTCGCATGAGGGTAAACGCGATCGACCCCCATTCGTACGTTCTGCATGGCCGTCATCCACGGCAGCAGGCACGGTGCTTGAAACACCACGCTACGATCGGGACCTGGCCCTGAAATTTCCTTGCCGGCAACAACCACGCTGCCAGAGGAGATCGGATTGAGCCCGGAGACCATGGTCAGCACGGTCGATTTGCCGCAACCGGAGTGACCGATCAGGCTGACGACTTCTCCCTTCTTCAAAATCAGGTTGAAGCCATCGACCACTTTTACGTCGTCGCCGAAAGGATTGGGGTACGCCTTGACGAGGCGGTACATTTCGACGAAGCGGTTCTCTTGTGACATGACGTTTCCTTGGTTGAACGTTAAGCGACGCCGAAACGAATCGGTTCGACATCGGGAAGGATCACATCCGAAGCGATTCGCAGTTGTTTCGCTTCTTCGTTGATGCCCATCATGTAGCGTGTGATCTCGTTGCGGAGCTTCTTAAACTCGGGGTTGAAGTTCAGCGTGGCTCGATCGCGCGGACGATCGAGTGTCACGGGGAACTCACGGCCGAGCTTGGCCGACGGGCCAGGCGTAAGAGGAACGATGCGGTCAGCCATTAGCACGGCTTCGTCCACGTCGTTGGTGACCATGACCACGGTGCGGCGATCTTCTTCCCACAATCGAATAATTTCGTCTTGCAGAACGCTCCGCGTGAGGGCATCCAGGGCACTTAGCGGTTCGTCTAGCAGCAGCACTTCTGGCTGCATCGACAACGTTCGGGCCAGCGACAGTCGTTGCCGCATCCCGCCGGATAGTTCGGAAGGACGTTTGGCTTCGCTGCCGGTCAGGCTGACCATGTCGATGTAGTGCTGGACGTAATCACGCCGCTTACTACGGGTGAACTTAGGGAAGACCTGCTTCACCGCCAGTTCGATGTTTCCGTAAACGGTCAGCCAGGGAAGCAGAGAATAATTCTGAAAAACGATTCCGCGATCGGGACCAGGCCCCTTCATCTGCTTACCTTTGAAGCGGGCTGCCCCTTCATCAGGCAGAAGGAGCCCTGCCAGCAGGGAAATCAAAGTCGATTTCCCGCTGCCAGAGAATCCGATAATCGCGACAAATTCATTCTCGTGAACCTTCAGATTGGCTCCTTCGAGCACCGTATATCGGCGGTGGGACTCGCCAAATCCGATGGTGGCATTGTCTAGTTCGAGGATTGCCATGTGGCGTTTTCCTTTAGGTATGACGTTGGCAATCATGGATTACAGAGCCGTAGGAGCACCGTCGAAGCTGACCATGCGTTGGAACACGATCATGATTCGATCTAGCAATAGCCCAATGACGCCCACAAAACCGCAGGCAACAAACATTTGGGCAAACGTAGCGGACGAGCCGTTATTGAACATGTCCCACACGAACTTCCCAAGTCCTGGGCTGCTGGAAAGAAGTTCAGCGGCGATCAACACCATCCAGCCCACCCCCAGCGAAATGCGTAGTCCTGTAAAAATCAGGGGCAGGGCAGAAGGAATGATGATCTTGGTCAGGCGATCCCAGAGGCCCAGTCGCAAAACTCGCGCCACATTCAGGTGGTCCTGGTCGATTGCTGAGACCCCCAGGGCAGTGTTCACCAGCGTGGGCCAAAGCGAGCAAAGAGCAACGGTGATGGCCGAGCTGAGGAACGAGGGTTGAATCCAGGATTCATCGGGGCGTGTAATAAACGCGCCGACGATGAAGAACACGATCGGCAGCCAGACAATCGGCGAGACCGGTTTGAACAGCGAGATCAGCGGAGTCATCGAGGCCATGAACACCCGGCTCATGCCACAGCAGACACCGATCGGAATGGCGATGGCCGTGGCGATGAGGAATCCCGTGAACACACACTTCAGGCTTGTCCAGATCTGATCAAAGAACGTCGGTGGCTTGGCGAACTCGGAACCAGCGATCGTATTGATGCGTTCTTCACGCTGGATCAGTTGTTGAGCCAAGGCGAACATCTCAGGACCGCTGGCGGTGGCATACTTCCGCTTCAGGTCTTCCATTTCGGAAGTTGCCTGGGTGACCTTCTGCTCGCGATTCCCTTCGGTGAGCAAATTCACGCGAGTCTTCAGGAACTCGGCCTTCTGGCCGGTCGCGCTGATTTGTTGTCGCAGTGATTCGACTTCCGGAAGCGACTTGCCGCGACGTTCGGAAAGTTCTGACCGTAGCGACTTGAGGTGTTCGTTTTCGTCGTTGGTCTTTTCCAGGTGCTGGTTGACTAACTGAACGTACTCGACTTTCTGTTTGTAATCGTCGGCCGGAATCTTGTTGGCCATGGCTACCAGGGCCTTGGAACGTGTTTGTTGTTCCTGCTTGTAAGCTTGCTCTTGGGCGCTAACCGCGTCGGAAAGTTTCGTCAGGCTGGCAGAGACGAACTGAGCTGAGATCCCTTCGACGAAGGCAAACTTCTGGCGGGCAGCATCGATAGCAGTCGTTTGAGCAGCTGCCAGGTCATCGTTGAGCTTCTTCCATTCGCTTTCGATCTTGGTTTTTTCGCTGGCTGCTGCCACAGGGATTTTCGCTAATAACTTGTTGAGAAGCTCTTCGCTTTGTTGGCTGATCGATTCCCACTCGGCGTCGAGCGATTGGATTTCTTCCTGAGCGGTGGCCAGGGCTTTTTCACGGCCTACGCCCGATTCGTTGTAGTCGCTGACCTTGGTGTATTCGCGATTGTGGAAGTCGGCGATGCCGTCGTAGGCTTTGACGACCTGGGCTGGCGTGGGGACTTCGCCGGCACGCGTTTTGATACGCGGACCGATCTGGTCCCAGGCGATCACGCAGGCCACCATCACCAAGATCGGAATAGCGATATAGAGGCCAATTTGTTTGAGCTGCTGCTTCGGGTCTTCTCCATAGCACAGCAGGACAACCGGCTCGAACACGCGGAGACCGGCGACGTCCAGAATGCGGATGATTTTGTACTTCATGCGAATCTTTCGTACGGTTGAATCGGTGTAGTGGGTATCGTCGGGCATAGTGGTAACGGGCCGGAGGTGGCTTCCGCCTACGCCTCCCCCGGCCACCCCACTACGCGTTTAGTTGTCTTTGTTGCCAATGGTGTGAGCGTTGAGATAACCGATCGGGTCGTGTCCGTCGTAGATGACCCCGTCGATGAAATCTCCTTTTTCCGTTGGCGGCTTGTAGCCGTCGGTATCCTTGGCGGGGACTTCCGCGTCGGTCAGTTGACCGGCAGCAACCAGGTTTTCCGCAGCTTTGCGATAGATGTCGGGACGATAGATCTTTTTGGCCGTTTCGTCATACCACTGGGCCGACTTGGGCTCAGTGATTTGGCCCCAGCGTCGCATCTGCGTCAGGAACCATACCCCATCGCTGTACCAGGGATAGGTGCAGTGGTATTTGAAGAAGACGTTGAAGTCAGGCATCGGACGCTTGTCCGACTTTTGGAAGTAGAAGAAGCCAGTCATCGAATTCTTGATGACATCGTAGTCGGCACCCACGTAGTTGGGCTTAGCCAGAATGCGACAGGCTTCTTCACGGTTGACGAACTTGCCGTCGGCATCGGTCTCGTCCAGCCACTTGCCGGCACGGATCAGCGCCTTGATCACGGCGACATGGGTGTTCGGATTTTCGTCGTTCCAGCGTTTCGTCACACCGAATACTTTTTCTGGGTTGTTCTTCCAGACGTCGTAGTTGGTGGTCACCGGAACGCCAATTCCCTTGGCGACCGCTTGCTGGTTCCAAGGTTCACCGACGCAGTAGCCTTGGATGTTGCCGGCTTCCAGCACGGTTGGCATCATCGGCGGTGGTGTGACCGAAAGCAGGACGTCGGCGTTGGTTTCGCCCACGGTATCGGTTTCGGTATACATGCCAGGGTGAATGCCGGAAGCGGCGAGCCAGTACCGTAGTTCGTAGTTGTGCGTGGATACGGGGAAGACCATACCCATCTTCAGGGGCGTACCACTGGCTTGGTACTCGTCGACAACCGGGCGAAGTGAATCGGCCGAGATCGGGTGGGGAGGGGTAGGGCTCTTTAGTTTGGCATCGTTCTCTTGCATCTTCTGCCAGATGTTATTCGAGACGGTGATGCCGTTCCCGTTGAGGTCCATCGTGAAGGCCGTGATGATGTGGGCCTCGGTCCCGATACCGATCGTGGCGGCGATCGGCTGGCCGGAAAGCATATGAGCACCATCCAACTCGCCGTTAATCACGCGGTCTAACAGGGTCTTCCAGTTGGGCTGGGCTTCGACGTCGACCTGCAGACCTTCATCAGCGAAAAACCCCTTTTCCTTGGCAATCACCAGCGGGGCACAGTCGGTCAGCTTGATGAAGCCGAGCTTCAGGTTGTTCTTTTCCGGGGCGGCCAGCGTGGCCACCGTATCGGTTTCAGTGGTGGGGGTGTCGGAAGACTTAGCAGCCTCGGTGTCGACGGTGGCAGCAAGGGAACTCAGGTCAAGTTCGTCCAGGCTCGGGCCAGTCGATTTCGATTCCGCACAGCCAGCCAATAACACAATCGCGAGCAGTGGGGTAAACAGTGCGTGGCGATTCCAAAGTCCAGTCCAGTTCATGCTCGATTCCTACAAGTGACTCGGATTAACGGAGGGGGCGATGATTTCAACAATGGAGCGATGAGCGGCATTGATGCGCACTGCACCGTGGCTGACGTGGCACGGTAAGGAATCGCAATGGGTGTGCCAAAATAAAATGACCACTTCGTAACATGCTTCTATGCAATGGATTACGTGGCTATTGCGTTTAGCCGCAGGGAAGAAAATGACCGCGCATCCCTGCGGCCCCAGTCAGCAGATGCAGCATTGGTGAAGCGCATTAATTGCGCGGAGCGTCGCGTGGCGCGGTCATTCTGACGCCACCTAAGGACACAGCGTGTTCAACCCAACCACCAAAGGGACGTATTTGAAGTAACCTGCCCAAATACCCTGAAGAACCGCGAATGACGCGGACGAAATGTGCAATACCCCACTAAACGGACTGACCTGCGGATTGATTATTCGTTGAAGGAACAACGACCCATGACCCATTCCAGAACCTCTTGGCTAGCTGCTTTGGCAGTTTGCCTGGGTGGGGCCACGCCATTTGTGCTTAACGCGCAAGACCTGGTACCGCCGCAATCGGCGCTTCTTGAGAACGCCCCGGTAACACGAGTCTTGGACGAGGCGATTTCGCCGTCGGACATGTTGATTCCGGCCTTACCGATTTCGACGACTTCTAACGTCGAATATGCTGAATCGACCATGATGGAAGCTGCCGATGCTTCCGGTTGTGACCCTAAGAAGGTCGCTGAGCTTAAGAAGAAGGCGGCCAGTGCTTACAAAACGCTTTACTACGACAACAACTTCTCTTACTTGTGCGACCCATGCTACGACGGTTGCCTGTTGGGCGAAGATTTGAAGCGGATGTGCGTTGGCGACTGCGGCGTTCTGGATATCGGTGGTGAATACCGTGCTCGATATCACCACGAACAAAACATGAAGCCATTTCTCAACGGTGTCGACGACAACTTTTTGTTGCAGCGTTTGCGATTGTTCGCCAACTACGAAGTGAATGAAAATATCCGCATTTATGGCGAAATGCTGCATGCGGTTAGCGAATTCGAAACGGCACCGCCGCGTCCAATCGATGAAAACTATTGGGAAATGCAGAACCTTTTCATCGACGCTAAGTTGATGGAAACGTGCGATGGTGCCTGGTATGGCCGTGTTGGTCGTCAGGAACTGCTGTACGGAAGCCAGCGATTGGTTTCGCCACTGGACTGGGCCAATATTCGTCGTACCTTCGACGGTCTCAAGGCTTTCTACCGTAGCGATGCCCTGGATATCGACGCCTTTGCGACGCGTCCGGTGCGGAAGAGCCTGAACGACTGGGACTCGTCAAACCTGGATCAATCGTTCTACGGCGTCTGGTCGACCTACAAGAAGAGCGAACTGGGAACCATCGACCTGTACTGGTTGGGTTACGAAAACAACGGTGGTGGTGCTGCTGGTCCATTCCGTTACCAAACGTTTGGTAGCCGTGTAAATGGTGAAAAACACTCGATTCTTTACGATCTGGAAGGTGCTTACCAATTTGGTGAATTTCAGAACAACGATCACAATGCTGGATTCTTCACCCTCGGGTTTGGTCACCAGTTCAAGGAAATGTGCTGGAAGCCCAAAGTCATGGTTTACTACGACTGGGCATCTGGCGACGCGATTCCACGCGACGGTTTCAACCAATTGTTCCCGTTGGCACATGCTTACCTGGGCTGGATGGACTTGTTCGCACGCAACAACATTGAGGACATCAATGTTCAGTTGACGGCCAAACCTTGCGATCCTTGGACCCTGATTGTCTGGTACCACATTTTCAATCGCCAGAACAGCGATGACGTCCCTTATACGGTCACCAACAATCCTTATCCAGGCACGACACCAGCTGGTTCGCGTTACCTGGGTCAGGAAATCGACTTCATGGCCAAGTGCCAACTGACTCCACGGTCGGACATTATCTTCGGGTATTCGCACTTCTTCACGGGAACGTACTTCCAGGATCAGAACGCGATCAATCCAAATGTGTTCGATGGGGATGCAGACTTCTTCTACACACAATTCAGCGTGCAGTTCTAAGACACAGTCCTAGAAATAAAGTTTGACAACAAAGAGGGATGGCGACACGTTCGCTGTCCCTTTTTTCGTGCCTAAAAAGAGCGCACGCAAAGCGTAAGAAATCGAGCGCTGCGGTGAATTGTACATTCTTAAGGTAATTGCGTGTGTCGTAAGTTGTTTGTCAGTAGGTAGATGGGAATTGGCTGCGGGTTTCAACATGTTCGCCGGTACATGAATTGCATGCATCGTGCGTAGCTGCTGAGTTGGATGGGCGGAATCTCTCTATTTACTTTGATACTGCAACAAATTGACAACGCAAAATTATCTCGGGACGAAACGTGAACGCCGCGTCTTGGTGATTGATGACGATCCCAGCGTAGCGACCGTGGTTCGCACGGCTTTGAACCAGGAAGATATTCGTGTTCAGCATGCTGAAACAGGAACTACCGGGCTTCAGCAACTTGTTCAGTTTCGTCCCGACGTGCTAATTCTCGATCACCTACTTCCCGACGGGGAAGGTCTGCAAATACTCGGGCGAATCAATCGAATCGACGCACGACTTCCGGTTCTATTTGTCACCGCTCGCAATTCCAGTGATCTGGCAATAGAAGCGATGAAGCAAGGTGCGTTCGACTTCCTGGCCAAGCCGCTACAGTTGGAAAAGGTCGTTGAAAAGACCCAACAAGCGCTTGAGAGCCGACGATTGATGCTGATGCCGGTGCAGTTGCCATCGCAGGTCGATCCGATGATCGATGGCGCGGACCACCTGATTGGCCAGTGTCCCGAGATGCAGGAAGTCTATAAAGCGATCGGTCGAGCCGCGGCCCACGACGTCCCTGTTTTGATCGAAGGGGAGATTGGCACCGGTAAAGAACTGGTCGCAAGAGCCATCTATCAGCACGGTCGCCGTAAAGATCGTCCCTTTGTGAAGGTCGTTTGCAGCGATTTCAACGCCGAGTGGCTGGAGAGTGAACTGTTCGGGCACGAACCAAATGCCCTGTCAGGCGCAGTCGATCGGCGTATCGGTAAGATCGAGCAGTGCCACGGAGGGACCGTTTTGCTGGAAGATGTTTCAGCGATTCCGCAGCCACTGCAAAGCAAGTTGGTTCGCTTCATTCAAGATAAAACGTTCGAACGAGTTGGGGGGCACGAGCCCGTTCAGGTCAATACAACGCTCATTTTCACTTCCAGCAGGAATGCCGAAAGGCTGACTGCGGAAGGGGTGATTCGGCATGATTTGTTCTATCTGCTGAGCGCCTTCATGATTCGCATTCCTCCGCTGCGTGAACGTGGTGCCGACCTGCCTAAGTTAGTGGATCACTTCGTAGGTCAGTTCTGCCGCGTCGAACGCATCGCCCAATCAGGGGCTGTGCGTACCTCTCCCGAGGCGCTTCGGCTGTTGTCGGACTACCCTTGGCCAGGGAATGTCGCCGAGCTTCGCAGTGTCCTTCGCCGGGCACTCATTGAATCGCGAGGCACGGTCATTGCCGGGGATTACCTGCGAAATGCCTTGCGGGACATGCCTCGCAACAGCGACAGTCTAGAGACCAAGGTGCTTTCCTCGCACGTCTGCGACTGGGAGGATTTCATCATGGACAAGATGGAGGCCGGTTCCAACGATCTCTATGCCGACTCGGTCATGGAAATGGAACGACATGTGTTGACAATTATTCTTCGGAAGACATCTGGTAATCAGGCCAAGGCGGCCCGTATGCTGGGAATTACGCGTACCAGTCTCCGCAAGAAGATTCACTATCTTGGGCTGGCGATCGAAGAGTTCGTGAGCACGGTTTAATCTTATGACCGATCCGGGAAAAGGCATTCCCACTGCAAGGTCTTCAGCGAATCGCTTAACCGTTATGTATGTGCTCGCGCTGAGCGCGGTGGCATTGCTTACTATTCTGGGTCAAGTGCTGGTTCAGCAGAGCTTAGAGCAGCAGTCGAGTGATTCAACGGTCATCAACATCGCGGGACGCCAGCGAATGTTGAGTCAAAAGATCACCAAGCTGGCCCTGCAAATCGATATCAGCGATAGTCCTTTCGAGAAAGTGGAAGCTCGAAATGAACTGCGGGAGTCTCTCGATTTGTGGGAGACCTGCCATCGAGGGTTACAAGTTGGCAATGAAGAACTTGGTTTGCCTGGTCACAATAGCGAAACGGTTACCGAGTTGTATGCCGAACTGGAGCCCAGTTTTCAGGCCATTCGTCAGGCGGTAATGTCGATTCTATCCGCCGATCTCGACGAGCAAGACGGGCCAGGCATTACGCCGTCGCTTGATGTCATTTTGGCAAACGAACGAGAATTTCTGGCCGGAATGGACCAGATTGTTTACACCTACGATCAAGAAGCAGAGAGCCGCGTCGCTAGTTTGAAGCGAGTAGAACGAGGGCTGCTGTTGATTACTCTGGTTGTTCTGTTGTGCGAAGGGCTGTTCATTTTTCGGCCAGCGGTCAGCCAGATACAGCGGATGGTCACACGGCTTCGCGAAAATGCGGAAGCATTGGAAACAGCCAAGGATTCCGCCGAGGCCGCGAATCAGGAGAAGACCCGTTTCCTGGCCAAGATGAGCCACGAACTGCGCACACCGATGAATGCCATTCTGGGGTTGTCTGAGGTGCTTCTGCGCGGTCGTCTGATCGACAACCAAAAGAATCTTATCAGTACGATACATGATTCCGCCCAGTCGTTAATGGGGCTGCTGACCGACCTTCTCGATATGTCGAAGCTGGAAGTTGATACGGACTTCAAGCTACGGCAGGATCCGCTCAATCCGAAGCAAACTTTGGATCGGGTCGTCGAGATGTTCACCCACCAGGCCCGGCAGCGAGGCTTGGTATTGGAGCTGACCGTATCAAACGATCTCGATCTGTGGGTGCTGGGTGATGAAAACCGTCTGAGACAAGTTCTGGTGAATCTGATTCAGAATGCCCTGAAGTTTACGACCGAAGGAAAAGTGCTGGTCGAAGCCGAAGTGCAACGGCATCATGCCCACGAAATCCTCTGCAATATCACGGTGACCGACACGGGACCAGGTATCTCGCCCGAAGATCAGGCATCGATCTTCGAACCTTTCAAGCAGGCCGAACGCGATCGTGATAAGCACGGAGGCGCGGGACTGGGATTGAGTATTGCATACCGTTTGGTGGAAGCGATGAATGGCCGGATGCGGGTCGTCAGCCAGCTAGGAGCCGGAACGACATTCATCCTGGAGATACCCTTCCAGAAATCATTCAGCCCAATCGATATGACCGATCCGTGGCGGCATGATAAGACTGCTCCTGCGGAAGCAATGCTTTCGCTGGCGAAGGCGAACTTATTGGTCGTCGAAGATGTCGAGGCAAATCGCCTTGTGGTCGGAGCGATGCTTGACGAACTGTCGGTCCCCCATCGATTTGCCGATTCGATTGCCGCAGGCTTCGAGAGAATCGATGAGAAATGGCCGGAAGTCATCCTGCTGGACCTGGAACTTCCCGATGGCACTGGTTTCGACTTCTTCCAGAGGTTAATCGAGCGTTGTCTCGCTTCCGATCGGCGGCGTCCCTCGGTGATTGCCCTGACGGCACATGCGACCGACGAATTTCGTCAACAGACGGAAGCTGCCGGCATGGATGGCTTTCTGACCAAGCCGGTGACTCTCGAAGGCTTGCGGTCGGTGCTTAGCACGATAAGCCCTGATGAACCAGGTGCCCAAGAGAAAAGAGACTTTCACGCGACAACGGAAAGCAGTTCCAGGCAAGAGGAAGACAACGATCCCCTTTCGTCTTATCCCGAAGAACTTCGGGTGAAATTGATGCAGGTTTACTGTGAGCATTATCAGCAACAATTCGATGAACTCATTGTGGCCAAAGAATCGGGCGATCCGAAGCAGTTCTCTTTCTTCGCTCACAAGTTGCTGGGTATGGCCGCTAATTTTGGAGCCAACTTGGCCGTTCAAAAGCTGCGCGAGTTAGATTCCACCCAGGTCGATCTCTCCGACCCGACACTGCCAGAAACCTTAGAGTCGCTTCGTAACGATTTGGATGAGTTGGCCGATCGCGTCCAGCGCAATAGCACCCACTAGTTTCTATAACACGCCGTTATGCGGTTTCTGGGGCCGAAAAAATACTCAGCTGGATTGCAATTCTGGATAAACCATAAAATAAATCTTATGGGCTTAGTTGACACTTGGGAACTATCGCGATGAAATAGGCCCGTAACCTTTCTATCTGTGGTGCCTTATTTTCCTACCCTACGCACCGTAGATGCTCGCCTTCCATATTTTCCACAATTGGCAACACGCATGATGAGCTTGTTTCGCTGGACTAGCATGGCCGCATGGATTTGCGCGGTCGTCAGTGTCAGTCCTGTCTGGGCGCAGTCGGGTCCCATCATTCCTGGGTACCAACAGTTTCACAGCCAAACGCCGGATGCTGCTGGGGGCGAAATATTATGGAGCGAACTGAACTGTGTCGCATGTCATAAGCAGTCCAATGCAGATCTTGGCAATCTTACGGCCAAAGCCGCGCCCGATCTATCACTAGTCGGTAGTCGTGTGCGTCCGGAATACTTGCAGGCCTACCTCAGCGATCCACACCAACTGAAGCCTGGGGCGACCATGCCCGATGTCCTGGGGAATTTACCACCAGCGGAACGCACCGAAGCGATAGAAAACCTGACACATTTCCTGGCTTCTACCGGGCGCGTGCAAGAGGCACGCAAACGCGCGCGTGAGATCAACGAAGGAAAAAAGTTATATCACGAAATCGGCTGTGTGGCCTGTCATGGCCCCCGCGAAGGGAGCCCTTCCGAGGCGGCTCAACTCAAGCCGCTGGGGACGTTGGAGGCTAAATACTCGATTCCTTCGCTGGCTGCATTTCTGCAAGACCCACTGAAAGTGCGCGCCTCAGGCCGCATGCCGGCATTGCGTCTGAATACGGATCAGGCCACGAAACTCGCTCAGTATCTGCTGCAAGATTTAGATGTCGAAGTGCCGGCCAGCTTGCAGTACGCCTACTACGAAGGAAACTTCAGCAAACTGCCTGACTTCTCGAAGCTCAAACCGAAAGAAACCGGCGAGGCGATGTCGTTCGACATTGGGCTGGCGAAACAAGCGGACAACTTTGCTTTCGTCTTCGAAGGGTTTCTCAGTATCGCTCAGAAAGGTGATTACACGTTCCATCTCGATTCGGACGACGGAAGCCGTCTGGAAATCGATGGCAAGCAGGTTGTCATCAACGATGGCATTCATCCCAAGAGTCGCCGCTCTGGCAAGATCAAGCTTGAACCGGGCATGCACGAGCTGCGCGTCGAATACTTTGAAGGGGGTGGCCAGGCGGAGTTCGATGTCATGATGGACGGCCCTAACGGGCTGCGAAACGCGTACGTTGCGGACTTCGTGTTTCTCGATGCGAAGAAGTCGACTGGGGAAGATAAGTCGAAACAGTTTCAGGTCGATGGGCAAAAGGGCGAGAAGGGGCGTGTTCAGTTTGTTTCCTTGGGCTGTGCCAACTGCCATCGCTTGGGTGATATCAAACCGGATGCGATGGCCTTGCACGGACCTGGTCTGGCGGACTTGAATACGAGCCAAGGCTGTTTAGCCGCTACCCCTGGGAAAGCTCCTGACTTCAAGTTGACCGAAGGTCAGCGTCAAAGTTTGGCAGCAGCGATCAAGCGGCGTAAAGAACCGAACGTTGCCGCTTGGGAGCCAGAACAGCGTGTTCGCCGTCACATGGCGACGTTCAACTGCTATGCGTGTCATCAGCGGGATGAGATTGGCGGCATCCATGCCGACTTGAATTCGTACTTCCACACGTCCCAGGCTGAAATGGGAGACGAAGGCCGAATTCCTCCAGCGCTCGACGGTGTCGGGGCAAAGCTTTCCCCAGACTGGATGACGAAGGTGCTGCGTGAAGGGGCCAAGGATCGTCCGTACATGCTGACCGTCATGCCGAACTTCGGTGGTCAGAACGTGGGACAGTTGAAAGACCTGTTTTCAGGTCTCGATACACTTCCCGAGCATCCCCCGATCGAGATTCCGGAAACAGAAGGACGCATTAAAGCCACTGGTCGCCATATGGTTGGGGATAAGGTCTTTGGTTGCATCAAGTGCCATACGTTCGCCGGCGAGAAAGCTTCAGGCGTTCAGGGGATCGATATGACCCTTATGACTCGGCGGTTGAATCACGACTGGTTCTTAGCCTACGTGAAAGATCCTCCCCGATTCCGCAAGGGAACTCGCATGCCAACGGCCTGGCCGAACGGCAAGTCGGTCATGCGAAGCATCCTCAGTGGCGACGCGGATCAACAGATCGAGGCCATTTGGATCTACCTGAGTGATCAAGAGAAAGCCGCTAAGCCCTATGGGGTTGGCGAGCAGCCGATCGAATTGGTGGCTTGGCGAAAGGCTGTCATCTACCGCAATTTCATTCAAGGTGCCGGTAGCCGCGCCATTGGCATCGGATACCCCGAGAAGGCCAATATCGCGTTTGATGCGAATGACATGAACGTGGCGTTGATCTGGCAAGGAGCGTTCATTGACGCATCGCGTCACTGGACCGGCCGTGGTCAAGGATTTCAGCCGCCGCTGGGAGACAACGTGGTACAGCTTCCCGGCGGAACTCCATTCGCCATGCTCGAAGAGCCCGGCCGCAAGTGGCCCGAAGGGCGTGGAAAAGACGCTGGCTACCAGTTCCTGGGCTACAAGCTAGATCCACTCAACAATCCGACCTTCCGTTATCGCTTTGGCGAACAAACGATTTCAGATGCGATCAAGGCCGAGAAGGTCAAAGAGTTCCCGTCGCTGGTGCGTGAGATTACCGTCGAGGGGCCGTCAACTCCGAAGCCACTGATGTTCCGTGCTCTGTCTGGCGGAGGAATTCACGCCCTGGAAGAAGGCTGGTTCCAGATTGGCGATGGACTCAAATTGCAAGTGATCGGAGCCAAGGCGACCATCCGCCCTGAACACAATGACTTGCTGGTCGAGGTCCCCAGTGGAGATCAGCCGTCGACCTTCCAATTGAAGTACGTTTGGTAATTCATCCTGCCGGTTCTCAATCGCTTGTTCGTACACATTTAAGGCACTGGCCGATGTTTCGATATAGTTTCACCTTTTTGATCATCCTCTGCTCCACGGTTATGGCGAGTGCCCAGGACAACGAGCAAGAGAAGTACTACAAGATTACGCCCCTGCCGATTCCTGATGATGTGGTCTTGGAAGTTGGCGCGATGGAAATGATGCCGGACGGCAAGCTGGCCGTTTCCACACGTCGGGGTGAAATCTATATGGTTTCGAACCCCAAGGCCAGTTCTCCGGAAACCGATACGACCTTTAAGCGTTACGCGCACGGCTTGCACGAAGTGCTGGGGCTCGCTTACCGCAACGGCTGGTTGTACGTCACGCAGCGTTGCGACGTCTCGCGTATCCGCGATACAGACGGTGACGGGGAAGCGGATGAATTTGAAGTGGTTTCTGATGGCTGGGGTGTTTCAGGCGATTACCACGAATACGCTTTTGGTTCGCGGTTCGACGAGGAAGGAAACATCTGGGTCACGCTGTGCCTGACCGGATCGTTCTCTAGCCAGGTCCCTTTCCGCGGATGGTGCTTGCGAGTCAATGAAGATGGAACGACAACGCCTACGGTTAGTGGCGTTCGCAGTCCTGGCGGCATAGGTAAGAACGCTGCCGGTGATATCTTCTATACTGATAATCAAGGCCCTTGGAATGGTACCAGTGGTTTGAAGCACCTGGTACCAGGCCACTTCGTGGGGCACCCGGGCGGTAATGATTGGTACAAGTTGGCACCCAACATGGGGCCGCGTCCGCAAGACCCCGAGAGCAACAGCCGCTTCCATATCGAAGCCAAGAAGATCCCTGAGTACATGCCGGCCGCCGTTCTGTTCCCTTACGACAAGATGGGCAAATCGGCCAGCGGGATCGACTACGATCGCTCGGAAGGTAAGTTCGGTCCCTTCGCCGGGCAAATGCTCGTAGGAGATCAGTCGCACAGCACCGTCATGCGTGTGGTCTTGGAAAAAGTGAATGGACGTTACCAGGGAGCCTGTATTCCTTTCCTGCAAGGCATTGGCTCAGGCACATTGCCACTGTGGATGACTTCTGATGGCAATCTGTTTGTCGGCGGAACGAACCGGGGCTGGGGCTCGCGTGGGAACAAGCCCTTCTCGCTGGAACGAATCAACTGGACCGGCACAACACCGTTCGATCTTCTCGACGTGAAAGCTAATCCCGATGGCTTCACCGTTACGTTTACCAAACCGATCGATCCCGAGTCGGCGAAGAAGACCGATGCGATTTACATCGACACGTATACCTATATTTATCAGTCGAGCTACGGTAGTCCTGAAGTAGAGCACGCCAAACCGGCCATTAAGAACGTGGAAGTTGCCGCAGATAACATGTCGGTAAAGATCACGCTCGACGAGCTTAAAGAAGGGCACATTCACGAGATACACTTCCCCGGCATTCGCGAGAAGAGTGGCGATTCGCTGTGGCACGACGTGCTATACTACACGCTCAATCAGATACCCGGTGAGTAATTATTTATCGTTGTTGATGTCAATAGGCTGGCCTGAAAAACTTTGCCTTTTTGCCTGTTAATTTCGGTTTTCCCTAATTTTCTTGGGTGCGAAACGCGGCGAGATTTCTATACTCAGAGGGGTGAAGCTAACTCGCTTCATCTCCTCTTCTTTTATCCTCCGCTACGCGACTGCTTCGCTGCACGGAACCGGCGAAACGAGGCCATGGCACCTCAGGTAGACGCGTAGCCCGCAGCAACACTCAGTATGAGGCAAGGACGCTATGTTAGTTCTAAGCCGCCGAGTCGGTGAGAAAATCGAAATCGGCAATGGAATTACCGTGACCGTGCTAAGAGTCACGGGCAAATCTGTACGAATTGGAATTGAGGCACCTGAGTGTGTTTCAATCCGCCGCTCAGAAATCACACTGGATCATCAATGGCCAACTCCACCAGCGATCCCAGCATCTGACTCCGAAATGTTCAATTCGTCAGAAACAGAGAAAAGTGTTTAGCCACTTCGTTATCGATGTACTGGATTAAGCCCGGTTACCGCTCGGCCGGCAGTTCGCAGGTCGAGCGATGGCTGAGCTGCATGGCTTGAAAGAGCCGACTCCGCCGCTTTCTGCAGCATCACCTGAACTTTATGCTGGGCGATCGTCTCTTGCGGCAATTCTTTGCCGGGCGGGCTTCCCCAGATGATTCGCGTTTGATCGGTGAGCTCTAGTTCGTAGTGCTGCCCAGAATCTCCCTTGAGGATGATTCGATTCAGCTTTAGATCGCTCCAATGTGGAAGCAATTCGGCGGCAATCAGGGCCGCTTCGGCAACACGTGGGTTGTCCCACTTCATGCCGGCTTCGACCATTGGTCGCTTGAGGTCGATCTGAATGCGCGGATAGCGATCGTTAGCCTGAATACGTGAGAAATCGCCAGGCGGTAGGACGGTTCCTTCGACGTCGATTGGAATCAAACCGCGACGAACGGCCCCTTCGTCAACAAACTCAACTTCAACCATGGCCACAGGTCGGCGGTATTCTACTTCCACAAGGACCTTTGCCGGGTATTGTTTCACTACTTTATTGACGCTGCGAACCCAAGGGTGGGCCGAGATCGCTGAAGCGACTTTATTGGTCAGTTCTCGGTCACGCAAATCGAGTTGATCGGGAAGATCGGCCTTTTGAACGGCATCGATCAAGACGTCCGACTGAATCCAAGCAGGTGGGGCGGTGATCATGATCTCGCGCGGCGAGAGCAGAAATTCTTCGCGAGCAGCAAACTGATCGGCGTAGCGATTCCATCCGGCGACCATCATCAGCAAGAATGCTACAACGATGACGACGCACAGCAATAGCTGTCGCCCGGCTGGTGAACCCAAGCCCAGCAAACCCGACGGGGTTTGAGTGCTGCGACCCAATGGAAGCATCCTTGTGAAAGTTGGCCAATCCTTGGCTGTCGGCGAGATCCGCCGCTACATCTGCGAAGAGCATAATGAATCATTCGATTCCTATAAACGCGTCTCCACGCGCTTTTATGGAATTAAAGACTTGCCCTTGTAAATCAGATCGGCTGGTCAAGTCAGGCAACTTGACCAGCGATTGGTGAATCTTGCTCTATGGAAGAAACACCCCCAAAGTAGCCCCTCTGAGGGCACTCGAGGCTGCTTGCAGTTGCCTGCTACCAAACGGTCAGCTGGCACTTTAAATCCATACCGGTCACCTCTTTAACTCGGCTTTGCACCAGCTCGGCCAAGCGAATGACGTCGTTCGCAGTAGCTCCGTCACCGGCGATAACGAAGTTGGCGTGTTCAGCGCAAATCTCGGCACCACCCACTTTCGTTCCTTTGAGACCAGATTGCTCAATCAGAGAGCTTGCCGAAATGCCTGGTGGATCGAAGAAGAGGTAGCCAAAGTTTTCTGAACCACCCGGTTGGGCCGCCTTCTGCACGATCCAGAACTTTTGCATCCGTCGTGTTAGCTCTGGCGAGTCCGCTGGTTCCAGCTCGAAAACGGCACTCAGGATTGCCAATTCGTCGAGGCTGCTTTGACGGTAGGTGAACTGCAGGTCTTGGGCAGTGCGTGTTTGCACTTCGCCAGATCGCGTCATCACGGTGGCTTCGACCACGCGTTGGCCGACGTCGACACCGTTTGCGCCTGCGTTGCCATGGAGTGCCCCGCCGATGGTTCCAGGGATACCGGCCAATGCTTCCAGGCCTGCCAGGCCGTTGCCAACCGCGGTGCTGACGGCGTGGGATAACTTTGCACCACCGCCGACGGTCATGCGGTTTCCGTCGATACTAATCCCGCTGAAGGTCGGATGGCTGAGAAGAATCACCAGTCCCGGGACCCCCTCGTCGTGGACCAGCAGGTTCGCGCCGCCACCCAGTACGCGAGCGGGAAGTTCATTCTCGCGACAACGTTTGACAGCGGCGGCTAGCTCTTCGATGGTGGTAGGTTCTGCGAAATACTCGGCGCTGCCACCCAGTTTCAACCAGGTGTAGGGAGCTAACGCCTCATCCGTGCGAACGAAATGCTCAAAGCCAGCGGTGAATTCCATAGATCGATCGTTCCCAAGTAGGTAGCCCCGAAAATGCTCTGTTGTCGCCCAGCAGCAGTGGATCATCGCTCCTTGCACGCTGGCAACGTTGCAACAACTCCCCTACGGTACCAGCAACGATTTCACTTTGGCAACCTGGGATAAGAGGTTAAACGCAATCGATCATGCTCGCCTGACGGCTTGCTTTTTAAGAAAATTGGGTTTACGAACAGCCAGTTTTCTGGGTGGGGAATGCGCATCGGTGCAGATGGCGTCACGAAACAGATCTTCGCCGGCCAGGAAGCGATTCAGCGCGTTTTTTTCTGCCAGGACCGCGAGAACAGCTGAGTTGAACTCGTACAGGTTTCCGTCGAGCTTGTGTTCCACGAGAATTCGCTGCAAAGTTCCCGAGATCCCACCAGTGGCTTGAATCGCATCGTTATCTAAAGGGATGGTACTCGAAAAATCCCCCGCTTTAGCGGTTTGCTCGGCATCCAGGCAGGCATCGCGGCTGGTAGAAAAGACGCCCGAGCAGATTACCGGGCGAACGGGATAAACCATGCAGCGTCCATCCTCCCCCAGCATCGAACAAGCCAGAGGCAGCTGGCGGGCCATCCCTCGCATCTGGTCAATGCGACGCTGGGTGACGCGTTCCAGGCGTGATTGGATTTTGGCTAGCGTCGAAGGATCAACACACATGCGCAAATAGTCACGAACGGCGATCGCTTCGATTCCCGTCACATCGACTTGAGCCGATAGACAGCACCCAGAACACCCGGCCCGACATTCTCGGTCCCTTTTCTGAGAGCTTTTATCGAGATAGCTAAACTGAAGTTGACGCAAATCGTCGACCCAGTCGAGGCTCTCGCTCTTTCGCGCAACAAGCCTGCTGACCAGGTCGCGTGCGTCCTGGGAGGCTTCGCGAAAGATGGCGGTGATCGAAGTTGATGGAGAGTTCGAAGGCATTCCTGATCCGAAGGTTGCCAGTGTCGGTGACAGGCAGAGTGGGCGTGGGGAGGTGTGGGTGTCATCCCCCCTAGGTGAGATCGGCAGACTCGCCCCCGGAGTATTTGGTATGGGTTAAGCCGTTGATGGGATTCGCGGTTGTGTGCAACGAGTCGTAGGGAATGGGGCTTAAGTGTGGCCTCGGTAAAGTTTCGGGGTCGTGTCGAAGCGGCTAGGTTTCGGTATCGTAAGGGGTAGAGAAATCTCCTCATTGTGGGTGCACCTAGGAAGGTAGAGACGCGGAATGATCGCAGAGATTGTGGCTATCGGAGACGAACTGACCAGCGGACAGCGATTAGATACCAATACGCAGTGGCTTAGCCAGCAGTTAGAAACGCTGGGAATTGAAGTTTTGTTCCACACGACGGTAGGGGACGACTTGGAGGCCAACATTCAGGTCATCAAGAATGCGTTGGCCCGAGCGAAGCTGGTGATCTCGACGGGAGGACTTGGCCCGACCGATGATGACCTGACCCGCCAGGCACTGGCCAATGCGACCAGTACCAAGTTGGAACTCGATGCAGAGAGCTTGGAACATATTCAGCGGCGGTTCAGCATGCGAGGCCGCGAGATGCCTCCCAAGAATCAGATTCAGGCCATGTTCCCTGCCGGCAGCCGTATCATTCCCAATCCTAACGGAACCGCGCCTGGGATCGATCTCGATTATTCGGTGGGCCTGCATCATTCGCGATTCATTGCTTTGCCCGGCGTTCCTGCCGAAATGAAAGAAATGTGGGAAGCCACTGTCGTTCCATCTTTGGCCGGCAAAGGAACTGCCAAGAAGATCATCCGGCATCATG
Organism: Blastopirellula marina; assembly: GCF_002967715.1. Classification (NCBI taxonomy): domain Bacteria; kingdom Pseudomonadati; phylum Planctomycetota; class Planctomycetia; order Pirellulales; family Pirellulaceae; genus Blastopirellula; species Blastopirellula marina. The sequence goes on along the minus strand of NZ_PUIA01000081.1, from coordinate 126,217 downwards.
TCGTCAAGTGCTTCGGTGTAGGGGAAAGCCACATGGAGGCTTTGCTACCTGACCTGATCAAGCGGGGCAGGGAACCCCGAGTCGGTATCACCGTGCATCAAGCGACCATTTCGCTGCGGATTACGGCCACCGGTCAAACAGCCCAACAGTGCGAAGATGCGATAGCCGATACAGTGCAGCAAATCCATGCGGCTGTGGGTGACCTGGTCTTTGGCGAAGGAGAGCAAGAGCTACAGGACATTGTCGTTCGCGATCTGCTCCAGCGAGGAGAAACGTTAGCGACGGTCGAGTCTTCAACATCCGGCCTGCTGGCGTTTTGGCTTGGGGCTGTCGACATCGATCGCCGGGCGTTTCTCGGGGGAACCGTCGAGATGCCCTCCGAACTGGTAACGAAAGAACGTGTCGAGAAAGCCGCAGCTCAGGCACGCAGCGTGGGCAATGCCACTTACGGGCTGGCGCTGGGAACGCTGTCGAAAGCGGACTCGGCCGACGAATATTACGTTGCCTTGGCCTCCGAAGATGGTGTTCAATCTGTCAGCAGCGGCCTGGCTGGGCACCCAGAGATTTGGGGGCCGCGCATGGCCAAACAGGGATTAAATCTTCTGAGAAAGAAGCTAATCACCTAAGGACGTCCCGAAGAACTTGATTTCGCATAGCTGGTCGCCAAAGTTCACCGGCAAATCGACGACATTCTCGAGCAGCGCCAGGTAGTCGCCGCGATCGATTTCGATGGCACCCATGCTGCCGGTATGCTCGGTCCACTGCTGAATGTCCAGTAGCTTGTATCCCCGCTGATTCAAGTGAGAGACGAGTGCTGCCAAGGCCACCTTCGAAGCATCGCGAACTGTGTGAAACATCGACTCTCCGGCAAATAGCCCGCCAATGGCCACACCGTAGATACCGCCAGCGAGCTCCCCTTCATGCCACACCTCGACACTGTGGGCATGACCTTCCTCGTGCAGTTTGCAGTAGGCCTTCAGCATGGCTGGCGTGATCCAAGTGCCATCTTTCTTGTGCCGAGGTTTCGAGCAGCCTTGCATGACCCTGCGAAAAGCGGTGTCGCAGGTAACCTGAAACTTGCCGCTACGAATGGTCCGCTTCAGGCGCTTGCTCACATACAGGCCGTCCAATGGAATGATCGCGCGTGGATCGAGTGAAAACCAGGTCATTGGCATCCAGTCCCCCCACATCGGCCAGGGGAAGATGCCGTGACGATAGGCGTCGAGTAGCCACTCAGAAGAAAGACGACCACCCACCATCACCAGGTCGTTTTCGTCGGCTTGCTCAGCAGGAGGAAAAAAACGGGAGACCAAGTTGCAGCTCTAGATTCGGTTACCGAAAAAATTTTTACGCGTTGCTATCGATGAGTAGTGTTTCTTTTTCTTTTGGAGGACGAAAGATGTCCTCACCGAAAACGTCAAACTTCATTTTTGATAATAGCCAGTTTCTCCGCTGTTTACCGGCGAAAAGATCGCAGATTGTCACATTTCAATAGAACGCCGCTACTACGCAAAAAGTCCAGAAATCGATATTGTAAAAGATATCTGCTAGCGTGAAACCAAGTGGTTGTCGGCAGGGGTCAATGCGAACTTGACCTAAAATTGGGAAATGGACTAAATTGCTTCCACGTGCTACGGAAGGCACGGCCCAGAATGTCGATCTCGGGCTGTGAGGAGCAAGATAGCCCCTCACCCAAACCCTCTCCTTTGTGCGGTGAGGGAACACGAGACGAGACGAAAGTCGCGACGACATTTCTCGGGCATAGGGTTCCCGCAAAACCCTGGAAGGAAGTCCAAAGGTTGGCTTTTCCCCCAGACAACGACGTAAAAGAACAGGTGCGTGCCGCCTCGGACATCGTAGATGTCTTGGGTGGGTACCTGAACCTGAGACGGCAAGGACGTGGCTACGTCGCTTTGTGCCCCTGGCACGACGACAGCCGCCCTAGCTTTCAGGTCAATCCACAACGCCAGTCGTGGCGATGCTGGGTTTGCGGTATCGGTGGCGACGTTTTCAGCTTTGTCATGCGTCGTGAGTCTATCGAGTTTCGTGAAGCACTTGAGCTTCTGGCCGAACGAGCCAATATCACTCTGCCCACGCAAGGCCCCGTTGCCCCTGCTGGCAGCCCGGACGACAAAAAGTATCAATACAACGCATTGGCTTGGGCGGAACGCATGTTCCACCAACTGCTGCTCAGCGACCCAATCGCCGACGAGGCTCGCCGATATCTGCACGATCGCGGGCTGACCAAGGAGGCGATTCAACGCTTTCACCTGGGATTCTCGCCGAACGATTGGCAGTGGCTTTGCAATAAGTCAAACCAAAGCGAATACACGCAGGCAGTCTTGGAGAAGGTCGGTTTGATCGGCCAGTCGCAAGGGGGCCGGATGTACGATCGCTTCAAAGGACGCGTGATCTTCCCAATCCGCGACGTTCAAAGCCGGCCGATTGCGTTCGGTGGCCGTATTTTGCCAGCCTATGCCGATGATAAATCGGCCAAGTATGTCAATTCGCCTGAGACACGGCTTTTCTCCAAGAGCGACAACGTCTATGCGTTAGACCTGGCTCGCGATCAAATCACCAACAGCAAGAAGGTGATTGTCGTCGAAGGGTACACCGACGTGATTGCTTTGCACGAAGCGGGCGTAAAGAACGCGGTAGCCGTGCTGGGTACGGCCCTTGGCCCGCGACATATTCAACTGCTGCGTCGTTATGCCGACACCGTTTACCTGGTGCTCGACGGCGACGATGCCGGGCAGAAACGAACGAGCGAAGTGCTGGAATTGTTCATTGCTCAACAGGTTGACCTGCGAGTTTGCACGTTGCCGGAAAAGCTGGATCCGTGCGATTTCGTGCAGCAGCAAGGAGCCGAAGCATTTCGTGCCCACCTGGCGAAGTCGCCGGATGCTTTGGAGCATAAGATCCGAATTGCGACGGATGGGATCGACCTGGCCAACGACCTGCACGGGGCGAACGATGCTCTGGAAGACGTGCTCAATACGCTGGCCAAGGCCCCGAACCTGGCTGCGGAAACTTCGTCGGAAGTGCGGCTTCGCGAACACCAGTTTCTGGCCCGGATTGCTCGTCAGTTTCAGGTTGCCGAATCAGAACTTCGAACACGGTTGTCGTCCCTGCGTAAGGCAGCCAGTAGCAAACAGCGGCCGGTATCGTTCGACGAAACACCGGTCGTTAAGCAGAAAACCTATCGGATCAGCGATCTCGATAACTGGGATCGCACCTTGCTCGAACTGATGCTGGCTTTGCCTGAGACCGTCGAATGGTGTCTCGAAGAGATTGGTCCAGACGAACTGATCAGCGAAGGGGCTAAGCCCATTTACCAAGTCATTAAGTCCCGTAGTGATGCCCACGAGGATTGTGGGTTCCCCGGGATTTTGGATTCGATTGAGAATGAATCGCTTCGATTCTTGTTGATCGAACTCGATGAGTCGGCTGCGTCGCGAGGATTTGGCGACCCCGACGAAGAACTCAAACGCATTGTGGCTGCCTACCGATCGCGACATGAAGATCGCTTCGAAGGACAACAGGTCGCCTCAATGCAGCAGAAACAGGTTTCCCCTGAGGAGGAGCTCGACCTCCTGAAACAGATCGTCGAGCAAAAAAGAAATCGCCAGGGTATTTCCTTTCCCACGGATGGGTAGAGGATACCGCTTGACGTCGCCCCGGTTGGTATGACCCGCATTCCGATCGCAGGCGAAAATGACCGAAGAGAATTTTATGGGAAGGCAAGGAGGTCTTCACTATGGAATTTGCTGATCAAGAATTGACCGTACTTCTGGAAAAAGGCAAGTCGCAAGGTTGGTTGACGTACGACGAAGTCAACAACTATCTGCCGGACGAAGCCAGCGGTAGCGAAAAGCTCGACTCGCTGCTGACCGAACTTGAAAACCGCGGCATCGAATTGGTGACCGATCCTCCGGAAGACGATTTTGACGACGCCCCGGCCACCAAGGCCCCGTCCGCTCGCGAATTCGCAGAAGCATTGGACGAAGATGGCGGCAGCGAAACGTTCGCCACCGAAGAAATCACCAAGAGCAGCGACGATCCGATTCGGATGTACCTGTCTCAAATGGCTTCGATTCCGCTGCTTTCCCGCACGGAAGAAATCGCCCTGGCCAAGAAGATCGAAATCACCCGCAAGCAGTTCCGCCGTTTGGTTCTGGGCTGCGATTTCGCTTTGCGTCATACGGTTGAAATTTTGGAAAAGGTGCACCGCGGTGAACTGCCGTTCGATCGCACCATCAAGGTTTCGCTCACCGAAAACCTGACCAAGGAACAAATTCAGGGGCGCATGCCGCACAACCTGAAAACGTTGCGAGTGATGCTGGAAGAAAATCGTCGCGACTTCCAGCGCCTGCTGCGTAAGAGCACTCCACGCGAGGAACGCGTGGCTGCTCGTAAGCGATTCATTCGCCGTCGTCAGAAGTGTTTGCAGTTGGTGGAAGAGCTTTCGCTACGAACGCGCCGCGTGATTCCCGTGATGAGCCAGCTGGAAGATTTCGCCGATCGCATGGAAGAAATTCGAGCACGCTTGGACCTCATCCGCGACATGCCAGCTGCCAAGGACGAACGTGCCAACCTCCGTAAAGAGCTTCGCGACCTGATGCTGTTGACGCTGGAAAGCCCACGCAGCCTGCGAGCTCGCTGCAATAAGTTCCGCAAGCAGTTCGATCAGTACGAAGGAGTCAAGCGGGAATTATCCAGCGGCAACCTGCGATTGGTGGTTTCGATCGCCAAGAAGTATCGCAACCGTGGCTTGAGCTTCCTGGACTTGATTCAGGAAGGCAACACCGGCCTGATGCGTGCGGTCGACAAGTACGAATATCGCCGCGGCTTCAAGTTCTCGACCTACGCGACCTGGTGGATTCGTCAGGCCATTACGCGTGCGATTGCTGACCAGGCCCGCACAATTCGTATTCCTGTGCATATGATCGACGTCTTGTCGAAGCTTCGCAACGTACAGAAGCGTCTGCTGCAGGAACTTCGCCGCGAACCAACCATGGAAGAGATTTCGCGTTGTAGTGAAATCCCGGTGGAGGAAGTTCGTCGCGTGATGGACATCGGCCGCCATCCGGTAAGCCTGGATCGTCCGATCGGCGAAAGCGAAGACAGCTCGTTCGGCGAGTTCATCGAAGATGGTCACGAAGAAACACCGATTCGTAAGGCTTCCAACGAAATCTTGCGAGACCGAATCGGCGGTTTGCTGAAAACGTTGACCTACCGCGAACGCGAAATCATCAAGCTGCGTTACGGCCTTCAAGACGGGTACACCTATACCCTGGAAGAAGTTGGGCGAATTTTTAAGGTCACCCGCGAACGTGTCCGCCAGATCGAAGCCAAGGCGGTTCGCAAGCTGCAACACCCAGTTCGTAGCCAGCAATTGGCCGGTTTCCTACACACGGCTGATGCCGCGTAGTTGAAAACATTGTGGAGAGTGTGAACCTGGAAAGCCCGGAGCCTGTCATCAGGCCCGGGCTTTTTTGTTTGCCCAGTGGGGTAAAATGATGGTGTGGCGTGTGCTAAAACCAACGCTACTGCTACATTATTTGGATTATTGAAAACGTATTATTCCCGAGTGGTTCACCTATGTCCGAGCGACCCTATAGCGAAGTTCTGCAGGAACTTCACCGAATTCATCGCCAATTGAGCGATCTTAGGAGTCGACTGGCGCGATGTCCGATTCGCGTGAATGCTGCTCGAAATCGCGTAGCTGCTGCCCAGCAGAACGTGGTCGAAGTCAAAGAGTCGATTCAAAGCACGAAAATGACGGCAGACCGCAAGCAACTGCAATTGCGGGAAAGTGAAAGCAAAATTGAGGTCATCGAAGGCAAGCTGAACGCGGCCAAGACGAACGATGAGTTCCAGATCTTCAAAGAGCAGATCGCGGCCGCCCAAATGGCCAATAGCGTGATGTCTGACGAGATTCTGGAAGCACTGGAAAAGGTCGATCAGTTAGAAGCCAAGCTGGCCGAAGCGATCAAAGGGGTCGAAACGGCCGAGGCAGACCAGGCCAAGATCGAAGCCGAAGTCGAGAAGGAGCGAGGCGGCCTGGAAACAGAGATCGCCCGCGTTTTGGTCTTGCTGGAAGGGGTGGAAAAGGACATCCCGCCAGATGTGCGAGAAGACTACAAACGCGTGGTCAAAGTCCGGGGTGAAGAGGCCTTGGCATCGGTCGTCAACAATTACTGCACCCAGTGTAATGTCCAGCTGCGTATTCAGACGATTAGTGACCTGAAGCTCGGTAAACCGGTGTTTTGTTCGTCGTGCGGGGCTTTCCTTTACTTTCCTGAGTAAGCCGACCTTGGCGGGGTTGTATCGCCGATTTGGTGAAACCGCTAGCTCGCTAAAGAAGCTGGCTTTACAAACCCCTCATCTTTCAATAACAATAAAAGCTACAAACCAATTCAGAACGTCATGCGGCCTGACCCAGGTCGCGTTTTTTTTTCCATTGAGGGAGTTCCTGACATGTCGAGCATGGCCGATCGAATGCCCATGTCCCGGAAGGGTTACGAAAAGCTGCGAGCCGAATTGCACCATTTGGAAGAGGTGGAAATGCCTGCCATCACCGAAAAGGTTGCGAACGCTCGTGCTGAAGGGGACCTTAAGGAAAACGCCGAGTACCACGGCTCACGCGAAACGCAGGGGATGATCCAAGCCAAGATCAACCTGTTGAAGTCGAAGCTGGGTAAGGCGTTCATCGTCGATCCTTCCTCGGTCGATACATCCAAGGTCGGCTTCTTTGCTACGGTCACCGTGCGCGACGTCGACATGGACGAAGAAGAAGTTTACTCGCTGGTGGGTGCCGGCGAAGAAGACTTCATGAACAACAAAATCCTCGTCGATAGCCCGATGGCCCAGCAATTGATCGGCAAGAAGGTTGGCGACGTGGTTGAAATCGCAGCACCCAAGGGTACGTACGAACTGGAAGTGCTGAAGATCGAATACAACTTCGACGAAGAGTAATCGCACATTCAACGCAGAGACGATTTTGACGGCCTCTCTGGTTAGAGAGGCCGTTTTTATTTGAGCTACTTCGATCAGGCAGCTAGGCTGTAGGAACCTACCGCCCAGCATCCTACCCCATTCGGAGTTCTCGAAATGCCTCGCTGCCTGATTGTTCTGTCATTGCTGCTGCTTACGGCCAGCGTCGGACTTGCGGACGAAAAGCTCCCCAGTGCCAAGCCTGTTCCGCGGATGCAGGTTCTGCCGCTGCCGCACGATCAGGTTTCGATCACTCGCGATGGCAAAGAACTGACTCGCTATCACTATGCACCTGACTTGGAACGCCCATTTCTGTATCCGATCGTAGGACCGTCGGGCCGAAGTCTTACACGCATGGGGCACCCGCACGATCCCAACGGGCACAGTCATCACAACTCGGTATGGGTAACCCATCACGATGTGAATGGAGTTGACTTCTGGGCTGACCGTTCGCCGGGGAAGATCCAACACGTCAAAGTAGGCGAGTTTATTGATAGCGATGACCGGGCCGTCATTCGTATGCACAATGTCTGGGTAGATACTGAAGCTGGCAAGCAACTGCTCGACGAGATGCGCACAATGACTGTTGTCCCGTTGGAAGGTGATCAATGGCTACTGGTGATCGACTTGGTGCTGACGGCCAAAAACGGGCCGGTCACCTTTGGTGATACGCCGTTTGGTCCGCTGGGTGTTCGTATGGCCAAGACAATTGGCGTGCACGATGGTGGCGGGTCGATTCGCAATAGCGAAGGGCAAGTTGACGAGAAAGAAGTTTTTCGGCAGCCTGCTCGCTGGGTCGACTATTCTGGGCCGATAACGCGTGATACCAATGAAGGGATCACACTGATGAACCATCCAGATAACCCGATCTATCCCAGTGCTTTTCACGTTCGCAACGATGGTTGGATGGGGGCGACGATGTCGTATCAGAAGCCTGTACAACTCAAGCAGGGGGAGTCGATCACGCTGCGATACGCTCTCTTTGTGCATTCAGGTATCCCCAGTACGGAAAAAATAGAACAAGCTTTTAACGCGTTCCGCGAAGTGCTCTTATTGCCCGCTCAAGAGAATCGGCGATAATCTACCGAAATCAGGGGATATTCAACGATTCGCTCTGGCCGCTCGCCACGTTGAAGCTACACACAAAAGGAGTTTGCACCGATGTCCAACGATCAATTCACCGTCGAAGAACCTAAGAAAAGTGGTAGCGGTTGTACCACCGCGATCATTGGCTGCCTGGTGGTGTGCCTGGTTCTGGCTGGCGTTGCCTGTGGTGTCGGCTACTACGTTTACATCAACATCGGTGTGATGGCTGCAAACCTGGCCGAATCGCAGTTGAACGCGGTAATTGACGAATTTGATCTTCCTGAGGATCAAAAGTCGGGCATGAAAGAACAGGTCTCCCGCGTTGCTCAGGGGTATCGTGATGGCGATATCTCGATGGAACAGCTAGGTAGCGTCGCCGAGCACATTCTCGAGTCTCCTGCGTTTACCGCCGTGCCGGTCGAGATCGCGCGTTCCAAGTACATCGAGCCTTCCGGCTTGACTGACGAAGAAAAAGCCGAAGCCAAGAAACAGCTTCAGCGAGTTGCTCATGGTGCGTTTGAGAAGAAGATCAGCGAAGACGAATTAAAGGCATTGCTCGACGGACGCATTGCCGACGAGCAGCCGGATGGCAATCTTCAGTTTCGCGATGATGTTCCCGATGAGGACCTGCGGGATTTGACCGCTGCAGCCAAAGCCCTGGCCGACGAGAAGGAAGTCGCCGATCAGAACTTCGAGATCGACCTGGCTGCTGAATTGAAGAAGGCAGTCGATAAAGCGCTGCTGGGAACAGACGACGAGGAATTAGATATTGAAATTCCCGAAGCACCGGTCGAGATTCCAGCAGAGCCGCAAACACAGGAAGCCGGCAATTAAGCGTATCTTGGTTACGCTGCGGCAGCCGCTTTCTTATCGGCATTGAAATAGGCCAGACTGTACGCGACGGGAATGACCAGCAGGGTCAGGATCGTCGCGAAGGTCAGGCCGAAGATGACCGCGCCGGTCAGTGGTTGCCAGAATTCTGCCCCGCCGCTGAGATTCAAAAACAGAGGCAGCAAACCACCGACCGTTGTTGCCGTGGTCAGCATCACAGGGCGAAGTCGGTTGATGCCAGCTTCGATAATGGCATCGCGGACCTTCAGCCCACGTTTGCGCCCTTGGTTGATGAAGTCGACCACCACAATCGCATCGTTCACCACAATGCCGGTCAAGCTGACTAGCCCAATGAACGTTGCCAGGCTGAAGGGGAAGTCGCTGATGTACATGCCGGCGACTACCCCTACGAAGCTTAGTGGTACCGTTAGCATAACGATGCCAGCCTGGCGGAAACTGCCGAACTGGTAGACCAAAATCGCGAAGATGAGGATCACCGCGATGATCATCGAGGCACTCAAGTAGTTCATGTTCTTGGCGGTCTCTTCACTTTCGCCGGTGAACTCGGCACGCAGGCCTTCCGACGGCGTTCCGGCAGTGCCGATGAATGCCATATCCATAAAGCTGACGGCGGTTTCATTGGCCGGGCGAAAACCGAGAGACGGAAGGATCTCTTCGCGCAGTTGAGAGAAGATCTTGTCAGTATCAGGATTCTCAAGGACGTCACACTTAGCGGTGACGGCACGTTTTCGGTCGTAGCGATTGACGGCAAACAGGCTTGTCGCGCGATCCAACTTGGCTAACTGGCCAATCGTGGCTTTCTTACCGGTCGGGCTGGTCAACATGATCCGTTCGAGTTGCTCCTTCGAGGCTCGATAGTCGCTCATCGCCTGAAGACGTAGCGTCACGTCCTCGTCTCCGAGGTTGAGTTCGATTGTCGTGTCGCCGTTGATCGCGGTTTGAATTGCCTGGGCGACTTGCATTTCGGACATGCCGTACATGCCAACGACCTCGGGGAATGGCTCGACGACGATTTCCGGATTCAAGTTTCGATAATCAGTCTTCACGTCGACGGCACCTTCGATCTGCCGCATTCCGTCGGTCGTCACTTCGGCAACGCGGCCCAGTTGTTCCAGGTTATCACCGGTGAAACGAACGGCGACTTTCGCGCCACCAGGAGGGCCCTCTTCCACTTCCTGGATGGTATAGGTCATGCCGGGAAACTGCTTGACGGTTTGATCGAACCTTTCCCGCAGTTCAGCCAGGATGACTCGTTCATGACGTTCGCGATCCAGTGGCGAAAGCAACTCGACCATGACTGTACCGAACTCTGGCCCCACAGCCGGATCGTTCTCCAGGCGGCTAGCGAGCCCTTCGGATGATCCCAGGGCAGAAACAAAATTCACTAGTTCGCTGTTGGGGCGTGCTCCCAGTTCACGCAGCGGCTGCTGAATCGCTTCCGCCGCGGCGATTGTCTGGTGGATGCTGCTGCCAAGAGGTAGTTCATACTTCACCTCGAACTGTCCACGATCGCTGGGGGGAAAGAACTCTTTCTCGACGTGCACCATCATGAAGCCCGCCCAGACCAACACCAAAATCGTGCTGATACTTACGGCCCAGCGGTTTTGCAGCGCCCAGCGAAGAATGTAGATGTACAGCTTGGTAAACAGGCCCAAGTTCGGTCGAATACGAATCTCGGCCTCGTCTTCGTCTCGGGCAATGGCCTCGTGGACGGTCTTGTCCGGCACAATTTCACTGGCCTTGCGGCGTCCATACCATCGAGCAGCGACCACGGGAATGAAAAAGTGGTCGACCAGCACGCTTCCAAGCAGGGACACGCTGACCACTTCCGGCATCACTCGCATGAAGTCCCCCATGATGCCGGGGACCAGCAGCATCGGCAGAAACGCCGCGACGGTCGTCAGGTCGGCCATGATCACCGGTGTGCCAACTTCTTCGATTCCGATCTTGGCCGCGTCGACTGGGTCTTCGCCTCGTTCGATGTGGCGGTGAATGTTTTCGGCAACGATAATCGCCCCGTCCACCACCATGCCCAGCACCAGGATGAACGCAAAGATCACCATGTTGGAGATCGGAATGCCCAGCGCGTACAGGGCAATCAAACCGACCGCCGAACTAAGCGGGATGGCTGTCAGCACGAGAAAGGAGATACGCAGGCCCATCGACCAGGCCAGGATGACCAGCACGAGCATCGCGCCAAAGACAAAGCTTGAACCTAGCACGCGGAACATGATCGAGATTTCGGCGGAAGTGTCTCGCGTGATACGAAATTTGATATTGGGATACTGCGGGCGAAGTTCGTTGATCTTTTCCTTGACGGAAATGGCAGCCGCGAGCGTGTTGATGTCGGCTTCTTTGTTGACAATGATCGTTGCGCACGACTGGCCATTGAGCAGAGCCACGTTTTTCAGGCGGCGGTAAGTATCCTCGACGGTGGCGACGTCACCGATTTTGATGATCTTTCCATCTACCTGGCTGATGATGGCGTTGCGAATGTCGTCGACACCACGAAACTGTGTTTCGTTACGTACGCGGAAGTCGAAGGTGCCGGTATCGAGTTCGCCGGCAGGCATCTCGGCATGGAAATCAGCGAGGGCACGCCGAAAGTCTCCGAGTGTCAAACCATATTCGGCCGCCAGGTCGACGTTGACATTTACGTGCAATTCACGCTCGCGACCGCCGAATAGCTGCGTATTGGAGATGCCAGGAATGGTCTCGAGTTCTTCCTGAACCTCTTCGGCCAAGGTCTTCAAAGCGGCTTCATCAAAGCCCTGGGGGGCGGTCATGTTGACCAGCATCAGTGGCGTGTTCTCGAAGTCGATATCGGTCACCGAAGGCTGAACTTCACGAGCGACCGGCAATTCTCGCCGGATCTCGTCGACCAGGTCTTTCACTTCCCCGCGAGCCTGATCGGGGTCGACTCCATCCAGGAAGATGATTTGGGTTACGCTCGAGCCTCGCATGCTGGTCGAGGCAATGAAGTCAACGTTCTTCAGTTTCTGCAGGGCATCTTCGATTTTGCTGGTGATCTGTTCTTCCACTTCCACCGGCTGGGCACCAGGGTAGGGGACTGCCACCAGGACAACGGCCTTAGAGATCGCAGGTGTGCGTTGGACCGGAATGTTGAGGGCCACCATGACCACGGCCACCATCAGGATGATCGTGCAGACAATCACGAACCGGGGCTGGTCGATCGCGTTGGCGCTGATTTTCATCGTGTGCGTTCCCTTTGTCTACTTTCCGGTTGGCTTGCGACCAAGTTGCGAGACCTCTGCCATCGGAGGAATCTCGGAAAGAGGCGAAGCGTCCGAGGTGCCAACGTTCGTCGTACCGCTCATGATTTCCAGCGGGCGACCTTCCACCAGTCGGTGTTGTCCTTGGACGATAAGCAAGTCGTGCTTGCCAGGAAGATCGGTCAGAACAAAGTTTCTGCCTTGCTCGATGTAGCTGGGTATTTCGATGCGATGTGCCACGAAGTTCGGGACTTCTGCGACTTCCATACCAACGAAATCAACGCTCGATGTGGGGGAATCAGTCGCCGGCTGGGCGAAGAACAGGCTGGCCACGCGATCGTTGAAGACGACACTTTCGACCGGAACTCGATAACCATCGATCTCGCGAACCACGAAGTCGGCTTTGGCCACAATGCCTGGCTTGAGAAGGCGACTGGCGTTGTCTAAGAGAACTTCGACCTCAAACAAACCGTTTCGGTTGTCCACGGTCTCGGCAATTCGATAGACGGTCCCTTCCAGGACGGTGTCTTTCTCTAGGTTGGACGAAGTGTCAAATCTGCGAATGTAGACCTTGAAGTTCGACGTCGGATCTGGCGTGCCCGATTGAGGATTCGCCTTCGACGCCCGACGGTTCGCATTGAATTGCTTTTGCATGGCCACGATACGCGACTCAGGCACGCCAACGGTTAAAAGTACCTTATCGACTTGAACCAGTTCGAAGACTGTTTGTTGAGGGTTGATCGTCTCGCCGGGGTTAATCATGCGGGAAGATATGACGCCGTCGGCCGGGGCAACTAATTGGGCATTTTCCAGGTTCTTCTCCGCGATGTCTTTCAGGGCCTTGGCGACGGACAGGGCCTGAGTTGCCTGTTGAAAAGCGGTTTGGGTCACTGCTCCGGGGCTTTTCTCGCGCAGATTTACCAGACGCTGGAACTCGGTCTGTGCGTTCTCGAGATTGGCGTTCGCTTCTTCGCGCCGTGCTATCAGGATGCGAGTATCAAGTGTTGCAAGAACTTGCCCTGTTTTGACGCGGTCGCCGATATCCAACGGGCGACCTTCCTCGTTCGTCCCGAGAGTTTCGACTTGCCCTGCAAGTTGAAACGCCAGTGAGAACCGTTCCAGGGGCAGGATCGTCCCGGCATAGCTGTCGAGGATTTCAATATGCTGCTTCTTTAGCGGCATCACGGTGACCGGAGCAAGTACTTCTACGACGGAGCTATCGGGATCGGTCTCTTTCTGCTGAGCCCCGAAATCATTGCGCCCACCACTCACATACATGACGGCGAGGGCAAAGAGTGTGACGACGATCAGTCCAATAAATTTTCCGACCCGCCGTTTCATGAGATTTCCGCGAAAAGACAATGACAAGGAAAAGAGGGGACACGCAGGCTTACTGCCTAACTAAGTCTGCCGTTTCATGCAAATTAGCATGCTAACTAGATGCTATTTCAATGCCGTTTTGCCTACAAGGCGAAATGGACGGAATGTCCATTATTCGTCTTCTAAGCCGCATTCTTTCAATAGTTGCAACACATTTTGTGGTGAAAGATCACGAATCAAAAGGCGTTTGTGCGAAGCCGTCTGTCCCGAGATAATTTCCAACTGCGATCCTTTTAATCCCCAGGACTTTCGGAGGAATGACAAGATTGCTTTGTTGGCTTTCCCTTTCTCGGCGACTTCCGTCACACATACCTTAATGGCTCCGTTTTGAACGCCACGAAACTCGGTCTTCCGAGCACCTGGTTGGGCTTTCAAGTCGAGAACGCAACCTTCCGGATGGTCGACGACGTTAATGTCCACCGTCGAATCCCTCGAACAGGCTCGAACCGACGCGAACCATTGTGGCTCCTTCTCGAATCGCCAAATCGAAATCGTGACTCATGCCCATCGAGAGCTCATCCAGCAAAATTTCGTCCGGACAATCACTTCGCAGTTGATCGCGTAACTCGCGCAATGCCGCGAAATCTTTCTGGGCTTGATCACGACCTCCCTCAAGCGAAGCCATCCCCATCAAACCAACAATTTTTAGGTGGTTCAACGCGGCAATTTGTCGCAGGGCAGGGGGGATCTCGGCGGGAGGAAAACCGTGCTTGGCGGCATCGCCAGAGATGTTCACCTCTAGTAGTGTCGGCAAAGGATCGGCATGCGGCCAGTCGGCGTGGGCTGCTTGTAGCAGACGCACGCTATCGCCTGCGTGAAGGACCGATAGAAGAGGGATGGTACGTTTCGTCTTATTGCGTTGCAGGTGCCCAATCATGTGCCAACGCGGCGACAAATGGGCCATCGCTTCCGACTTGGCCCATAGCTGTTGGGGTCGGCTTTCACCCAGATCGTGACAGCCGAGTTCGTATAGGGCCTTGGTCGTATCGATGTCGACATACTTCGTAACACCGATCAAGCAGACATCATCGGCAACTCGGCCAGAGGCTTGGGCCGCCTCGGCGATCATACCACGAACGCGGTCCAGGTTTTCGCGGAGTTGCGTGTGCATAAGGGTGTGCAGCAGTCAGTCAGTTAGGAAGCTTCCACTTCCAGAAGTTTCTCGATATCGCCGTTTTCGTCAAAGCGCGCGACAAGCGTTTCTGAAATCAAATTAATGCCCAGGAACGTACGACTCGCCTTTTCGGTCAACGAGCGATAGAAGGCCCAATGCCCTGTGCCTGTTTGAACCCGGTAGCCAACGGCTCGATCACGTGGCTGAATGACCAGCTTTTCGGCAACGGTCAATTGCCGCCAGGTAAGAAGTTTGCCTTGTCCCTTTTTCGATAAATCGAAGAACATGGGGACGACCAGGCCGCGACCGCTGCCTGATTGCTGAAGGGAAAGCTTGTCGTCGACCACGCCGATTTTCCCCAGCGAGGTATCACTTTGCCATTCGTTGATACCCACCGGCAACAGTGTGATCTTCGAACCGGAAAGTTCGATGAACACTTCATTTGTTTCGGCCGCGGTGCCGAGCTTGGCATGTGCGACGATCGGAGGCTGCGATTGGTATTGAATCTTATCAGCCGGGCTGTCGAGCAATACGGTATCCAGCACCCATAGGAAGTTGTCTTCACGGGCTAGAAAGATAAGCCGCTGCAGCTTTACGTCGTCGGTCCAGATTTGTTCCAGTTCGAGGTAGTCGCCATCGTCGTCCGACTGCCAGCCAACTTGTTCCCAGTTGCCGGTTGGGGAAATGGCGACCCCGTCGATCAAGATCGTTGTGTCCCACGTGCCGCTCATTACGATCTCTTCACGGGATTCAAGCTCGACGATCAGCGGCTCCAGGTCGTGTCGGACGGCCAGACGTGGGCTGGACCGGTGCCAGCTAGGACGCAGGTAAGCAAACTGGCTCCAGGCCGATTCGTAGCTGGGAGTCGGCAGGTGAAGATCGTTCCCTTTCCCCTTCATCTTGGGAAGGGTCAGCCTAGCGACTTCCTCATCATCTTCGTCCTCTGCCTGGGCCAGTGCCGATAGCAGCAGGTGCCGGTTGTAGGCACTGGAGATGCCTTGAGACAGGGTTTGCGTGCCGTCGCTACGTGTCATTCGCAGCGCATGACGAACGAGCCATTGATACTGTGTGAAAGCATCTTCCGAGAAACGTAGCCCGTCGATGTTTTTGATCATGACGATCGACCGGGTCCAACAAGCGAGAATCGCTCGAAGGTGCAGCAACTGATCGACCTTCGGCAGACCTTCTCCATCGGTTAGGGCCTGCATCCCTTCATCGATAACACGGGCCGCAGGCTTGCCCATCTGGCGACAGGCCTTAATCTCGGGGAAGAGATAGGCCAAGGTTAGCGGGAGTTCGCCAGCCAACCCTTGTTCGAAGACTTTGTTCTCAAAATTAGTGGCGACGGCATCGTTCGCGTGGCTGACGATTTTGTCCAGCAGATTCCACCACAACTGGGCGCTGGTGATCGATGCCAAGTTAGGAAGAGCATGGGCAACGGCCAGCAACTCTAAAACGAGATTGCGTTCGGCAATTCGGCGTTCCAGGTCACTTAGCCAGCTTTCCATTTGCTTGACGATATCAGCATTGGGTTGCGTGCGGCCTGAGGCAATCTCTCCCAAGGTTTCCAGCAGCGGCAACGTTCGCGAATCGAGTGTCTCGTCGGCGAACAGAGCCCAGGCCAAAGGAGACGTCTTCTTGCCAGATACCAATGATTGTAGCCGCGGAACCGTATCTCGCTTCTTCAGGTAGTCTTGCCATGACTGCCAATCCTTCAGTTCGACTCCTGAGGCCGCCGCTTTGGCGAGTTTGGCCCAAGCAGGAACAGGTGCTGGCGTGTTGGCTTGGTCGTCCTTGCTGCGGGGGCTAATGTCCGTGGCCATGGCTTCCATCAAGCGAGAGTTTGTTAGAATAAGATTAACCGATGATTTCACGCAGGTTTGACTTCCACGTGGGATAGATCATCTTAGCAATGTGGGCGAAGTTTGACGCCCCCCTGAACCTCTTTTCCGTCGAGTTTTGCTATGGGTACGACATATCGCAACCAACCGAGCGTCGCCTGGGTCGTTCTGGCTCTACTGGTCCCAGGCTTGCAGATGGGCACACCGGTTCAGGCGCAAGACGAGACCGCAGCAGAAGAAAAGGCCCTGCCGGCCGAAACGGAGAAGGACGATGTGAAACCGGCTGAGGAAAAGGAGCCTGGCAAAGCTGCGATTCGTAAACTAATGCCCAACATGCCGGTTTGGATCGACACCAAGCGAAAGATGGTCATCCTGGATGGCGAGATCTGTTTGCGGAGGGGTTCGCTGGAGATGTTTGCCTGCTTAAGGGGAACGAAGGAGCATGAATCGGTTGTTGCCATCGCTGCGGATGCCTATGTCGTTCACGCGGGGCTCTTGGCGATTGGGGCCGAGCAGGGAAAGCCGGTTGAGTTCGATCCCGAGTATCAGGCACCATCAGGGCAGAAGATCGATGTCCTGGTTCAATGGAAAGATGCCGACGGCAAGCTGCAAACCCGAAAAGCCCAAGATTGGGTACGTGATGCTCGGACCAAGAAGGTGATGAACTACGATTGGGTCTTCCCTGGCAGCTATTTCTGGAAAGACGTTTCGCTTGAAGCAGTTCAAAAAGCCAAGGAAGAGGGGATCGATCCTGACACGCTGCCAGGCAAAATGGTTTACGCCGCCGAAGGAGGGGAGTTAATCTGCGTGAGCAACTTCAAGTCGTCGATGATGGACTTGCCGGTTCCCAGTACCGACGCCAACAACGATCTTTGGTTCGAAGCTTTCACAGAGAATATCCCTGCTGAAGGAACGAAGGTTCGGCTCTTTCTGATTCCACAAAAGAAGAAAAACGAGAAGCAAGTCGACAAGGCTTCGGATGCGGCGGATGAAAAGAAGGAAAGCTCGACTGGTCTGTCCGAACCGATGTCGGAATTGCCGGACTTCTCACTCGGCACCGAAAACTAGGATCACAACGGCCGTCGAAATCGAATTCACGACCGTGAGAAGTGCCAGCCAGAAGGATAGGCTGACCATCCACTTTCCCTGGTCGGTATATCGCCCCAGGCGAATGGCCTTCAAGTCGTTCACGGCGAAAACGAGGGCTGGCAAGGCAATGATCCACGAAACAAGCCAGCCGAACAGCCCTAGTTGCCAGCCTGCTTCCGGCAAGAAATAACGGGAAAGCGGTAAGGCGCTGGCGACAAATCCCGTGATGGTCATGATCAACAGCAACACCCCGGTCGATTTGCCGACGGTCTCGTAAGCACCGCGATAGTCGACCGGAGCATTGGCGTTGGCTTGTTCGCCTTCAGGCTCCTCTTCCGCAAACGGATGCGCCCCCTCAGCCAGTTCCGGCTTCTTGATGTCGTCGATCTTGAGAGGGCGATTGGAGTTCATGCGGTAAACCTTTTGCTTAGTCTACGATTCCAACCCGGCAATGCTTCAGCATCTCTTCAGCCGAGCTGATGTAGCTGGTGTAGAAAGGACCGAACTCGGCGTACCGAGCACTCGCCTCGTCGAACCGCATCTTGTAGACAATGTCTTTCAAGTATTCCGGGTTACGTGCCCACAGCGTGACACCCCATTCCCAGTCATCGAGCCCCACGCTGACCGTGATCAGCTGCGAGACCTTGCCGGCGAACTGCATCCCGCTTTGAGCGTGTTCGGCCATCAATGCGTTTCGAGCCGAGAAGGGAAGCAAGAACCAGTTTTCACCCACCTTGCGTTTCTTGTTCATCGGATAGAAGCAAGTGGCAGGGTAGGGGGGGAAGTCTGGCGTGAGCCGCTGATTGTTCATCATTGGCAGACGCTTGGCGTAGGCGTTGACCTTGGCTTCGTACGAAGGGGAATCTTTCTCTTCCCCTTCGCGGATCAGGCGCTCGGCGTATTGTTCGATGGAGGGAACGTATTCCGAGATCTCAGTGACCGAGACGAACGAATAGGTTGGCTGCAACGCCGCACCAAGCGAACTGGCCATCAATCGTTGGTGTACTGAATCGATCACCAGGGGGTTAGGGTCCATCAGCATCAGGGCAAAGTCTGCCTTGTGACCGCTGACGATCGAGACCTGAAGCCGCTGGGGGCTGGCTTCCGACTCGGGATTCAAAATATCGATCAGCTCTTTTGCGCCAGCCGCAAGTTCCTCGGGGGAATAGCCAGTCAGCAGGGCTCGGTCGAAGGTGTAGAAAAAGTGGCTGCAGTGCCAACCTTCAGTCGGGATAATCGAGGGCTCAGGAAGCGGGGCGGAACCGGGACGGCCGTGGCTCATGAATCAGACTTCTCGCAAGGGACCAGATGTGTCTTACCAAGCGATTCAGTTTATCAAATCGGATCGTCCCATCGAAGTAGTGTGAAAGGGGAGGATATTGCCAAAGGATTCTCTCGAATAAACCGCCTATTTGCGATTTTTCGGGGCCGAAGCTTCATCCAGGTCGCGGCACAGGCGTTCAAACGACTCACGAGTGAGGTTGATATCGTCGTTTTCGCGTGAGTTGCCGGAGGCCTGATAACGCTCGATCGAGATGCCGTGACCGTCGACGTTTACCTCGTAATAGCGCCGCGTTTGCCCATCGGCAGAAGGTTTCTGCGAGCGAATTTGAATTTTGCTTTCACTTGGATCGCGTTCAATGATCGCCAGCGGTTCCAGCAGGTAGTCGACACGGCGAACCAGGTTTTCCGCAACGTCACTTGCCGCTTCATGACTTTTGCCCTCATTGAATCGGTAATCGATGTGGCGCGTCGATACGCCCACTTTTTCGACCGTCAGGTCGGTAGCCGTGACCTTTCCCTGGTTCAGCGCCGTTTCGAACTTCCTGTTCGGCGCCACGTGATTATCCAGGCGTTGTCTTATGTCTTGAGTCATGACTGTGCCCTCCTCTGAAGTGTGCCTTTCTCTTCGGCGTGTTGATAAGTAATTGGTCGTCAGTTCGATTCCAGTTTCACGCATTCATGGTGCGTTCCATCCCAGCTAAGCAGGACTTCCTGGTCGTCCAGGATCGATTGGATATGCACCGGGCGTTTCCAAAGCGTGTAAAGATTGGTCAGCGTATCGCGAGCATAGTCCAGTTTCAGTTCAATCCCGTGATGTCGATGCGTGAGTAACATCTCGCCTCGGTTTTTATAGTTCCCGTCGGTTACGAAGATCTCGGGCCTCCCCATGTTGGTCAGGCTGAACAGCAGCTGCTGCTTCACTTTGGGGAACTCGCGACTTTCGATCTCGTAGTATTCGGTTGACTCGTTGTAGCCAAACTGAAACATCTTGTAGCGTCGGCAGAAGTCGAGCGTGAAGAACTCGTCGATGAACGTCAGATCGTTGTGGATGCGCCGCACCTCAAAGATCTTGTCGCGTCCTAGCCCCACTTCGGTGTTCCAGTTCTGTCGCTCAAGGAAGTCGTCGCAGTCGTCGTAGTCTTGGCCAAAACAGCCACGATTCCAGCGGTCTTCAATGTCGCGAAGTAGTTCTAAACCTAGCTTGTAGGGATTCAGGCGTGTCGGGCTGCTGGCCAGGGTGCCGGAGGTATGATCGGCGTAGTTAATCACTTCCGAGGCATGCAGACCGTGCCGCGTCATGATGGTCGAATGCCAGTAGGTAGCCCACCCTTCGTTCATGATCTTCGTTTGCCCCTGGGGAGCAAAGTAATACGCTTCGTCCCGAATCATCGACAGCACATCCAACTGCCAAGGCCGTAGCGGAGCGTACTGCAGCAAAAACAGCATCACGTCTTTGGTCGGCTCGTCCGGGACGGGGATCGCGACGGCTGGTCGCGGTGCTTCGTCGTCGTCCGAAGGCTTTTTCTTCGGGTTGATGAAGTTGTCCATGTATCCTTTGGCCGGCATCTTATAGTCGCGGGCCGGCTGCCCGACGTCTTCTCCTTCGGTGTTGTAATGGAACTTGTAGCGATCTTCTCCGCGCGAGCGTTGGATGAAGGGAGAATGAATGTCGATCAGATCTTCAATGCTCAGGCAGGCGTCAATAAAGTTCTCAACTTCGCTGACCCCAAAGCGGTTCATGTAGCGGCGAATACGGTTGCCATGGTTCGCCATCTGGTCGATCATCTTGCGATCGGTTTTGCTGAACCATTGATTGCATTTAAAGAAATCGCAGTGTCCATACACGTGGGCCATCACCAGCTTATGATCGGCGTAGTGGTTGCTCGCCAGCAGGTAGGCGTAACACGGGTTATTGTTGATGACTAGCTCGTAAATCTTCTGCAGGCCATAGTGATATCCTTTGGAAAGGCGTTCGAACTCCATGCCGAAACGCCAGTGGGGGTAACGGGTCGGGAACCCCCCCATCGCAGCAATCGCATTGAGCTGCTCGACGTCGACCAACTCGAAGATCGTGGGGAAGAAGTCCAAGCCGTAATCGAGCGCATGCTGCTCGATTTCGACCTGCACTTCTGCCAGTTCTTCCGGCAAATTGGCGAAGCTGCGATGCGTAATGGGCATGGGATATCCTCCTTGGGCTCGATGATTAATCGAGTTCCTTAACCTCGAACTTGCTTTCCGAAAGGGAACTGATCACGTCCCATAGGCGGGGAAAGTCGCGGCGTAGTTGCTTTTTGGCGCGCTCAATCGCTTCGGCTGCCGTCTGGCATACGACCGTGACCTGGTTATGCCCCACGCGTACCAGGTACGTATGCGGCGTTTCGGGATTCAAATCGGCTGTCGACATAAATGCTACCTCTAGGGAAAACCTCACTTACCTTTACCGAGAAACTGCTTGATGGAGTCGTAAATCGCATCTTTGTCTTCAATGTGAGACAAGATCAGGGTTTCATGGTTCTTGCCAAATTGATTGACGAGCGACTTCATGTATTCGCCGCTACCATAGGGGCTTTCAACCTGGCCATAGCAGAACAAGTTACACGCTGGAATCAGGACGTTCTCCAGCATCTTCATACAGGTACGGTTGTCTTCACCCCAGTTGTCGCCGTCGGAAAACTGGAAGCAGTAAATGTTCCATTCCGAAATCGGAAACTCCTTTTCCAGAATCTGCTGGGCGACTTTGTAGGCGGAACTGATTCGTGTACCGCCACTTTCTCGGGTGTGATAAAACGTGGTTTCGTCTACCTCTTTGGCCCCGGCGTCGTGAATGACGTAGCGGCGTTCGACCCCTTTGTATTGGCTACGAAGCCACGTATCGATCCAGAACGCTTCGGTGCGAACTATTTCTTTCTGGTCATCGGTCATCGAGCCAGAGACATCCATGATGTAAATGATCGCGGCGTTCGCTTCCGGCTGCGGAATGCTGGTCCAACTGCGGTAGCGAGTGTCTTCGCGGACCGGAATGATGATTGGGTTCTTCGGGTTGTAAATTCCGGAGGCGATCTGCCGTCGCAGTGCTTTTACATACGTACGGCGAAAATGGCGAAGCGATTCGGGGCCGGTCGAACGAATACTGTCATATCGATTCTTATACTGAGAGATATTGGCATCTCCCTTGGGTTCGATCTTGGGAAGTTCTAGTTCGTCTCCCATCATCGCGGCGAGCTCTTCAAGCGGAACATCGACTTCCAGGATGTGACGCCCCGGTTCGTTCCCGGCCTGGCCGGCACCATCGCCGTCATCACCTTTACCGACCGGATCGCCGACCTCGCCATCCCCTTGGCCGACTCCCCCTTTGTTTTTGCCATATTTGAAATGGGGGACATCCAGGCTGGGAACCGGAATGCTAACCAAGTCCTTCCCCTTACGGCCGATCATCTCGCCGTGAGTGATGTACTTCCGAAGATTATCACGAATCCGACCGCGGACAATCTCGCGGAAGCGGTGTACGTCGCGATCAATCTTCAGCCCCATGGTTTTCTCCTTGCTTATGCCGGTGGGTGAAGGTGTATTGGCGATGTGCCACTAGGGATCATTCCCGTGGCCGATAACGGGCGGGATTCCCAATCTGATCCTCTTTTCCCAGTGGCAGGGAAGAGAGGACCAGACTGGGTAATCCACACCACGTTGTCTCGCTGAAATGTTTGCTTATCCGGTGACATCTCCGCGGGCGAAGATGCTGGCGACGTAGCTGAGCACGTCCGTGGCGCTTTCGTCGTCGTAACCGTGATCGCGGATGAGTCGTTGTTTGACGACGTCAATCTTTTCCTGTGTCTCTTGGTCAATGACGCTGGAGACAAGGCTCGTCAACTTGATCGAGTCTTTCTGATCTTCAAACAACTTCAGTTGGAGTGCTTTGTAGAGACGTTCGTTCGTCTTGTAATCGAATTTCTTACCGTCGATCGACAAGGCACCGATGTAGTTCATGATCTCGCGGCGGAAATCGTCTTTGCGGCTGTCTGGGATATCGATCTTTTCTTCGATCGATCGCATCAAGCGGTCGTCCGGCTCTTCATACTGGCCGGTAAACTTGTTCTTGACCCGTTCGCGCTGCGTGTACGCTTTGACGTTGTCGATGTAGTTGGCACATAGGCGAGCCATCGCATCTTCGTCCGCGGCAATCGCACGCTGAACTTCGTTCTTGACGATGTTCTCGTACTCTTCCTTGACCACTTCGAGAAGCTGGCGATAGTGATCGCGTTGCTCTTCGCTGGTGATCAAGGAATGGTTGCCGAGACCCGACTCGAGCTCGTTCAACACCATAAACGGGTTGATCGAAGTCGCGTCGGGATGTGCGACTAACGCGTTGGAGATCTTGTCTTGCACGTAGCGAGGCGAGATGCCGAGCATCCCTTCCCGCTTCGCTTGCGACTTGAGCTCCTTAATGTTTTCTTCGGTGAAGCCAGGCAGTGATTTGCCGTCGTATAGCTTCAGTTTTTGCAGCAAGGTCAAGCTGGCATTCTTCGGTTCCTCTAGCCGAGTCAGAACGGCCCACATGGCCGCCATCTCGATGGTATGAGGAGCGATGTGTTTCCCTTTGACCTTGTCGTTGTTGTAATCCTTTTCGTAGATCTTCACTTCATTGGATAGCTTCGTAACGTACGGCACGTCGATTTTGACGGTACGGTCACGCAGAGCTTCCATGAACTCGTTGTTCTGCAGCCGACGATATTCAGGCTCGTTCGTATGGCCAAGAATCACTTCGTCGATATCGGTCTGGGCGAACTTCTTCGGCTTGACCTTGTGTTCTTGGCTGGCACCCAGCAGGTCGTACAGGAACGCCACGTCAAGCTTCAACACTTCGACGAACTCGATAATACCGCGATTGGCGACGTTGAATTCGCCGTCGAAGTTGAACGCACGCGGATCGCTGTCGGTACCGTACTCGGCGATCTTGCGGTAGTTGATATCGCCGGTCAGTTCGGTGGAGTCCTGATTTTTTTCGTCCTTCGGCTGGAAGGTGCCGATGCCAATGCGATCCTTTTCGCTGAGGATGACCCGACGAACATGGACGTCTTCGATAACTTTCGTCCAGTCGCCGCCGTGACGGTTCAGGCTGTCCATGTAATGGAAGCGGCAGAACGGGCAAAGTTCGCCACTGATGCTGATTGGGTAGTCTGCAAGCGCGCTGGCTTCCTGGAATTGAGCTGCGACGTCTCTGCGGAAATCTTCTGGAATGAGATGCAACGGTTCCTCATTCATCGGGCACCAGTGGATCGCCAACGGATCGCTTGGGTTGTCTGGATCGGTCCAGCCCAGCGAATACAGGGCACCTTCGTCCGTGGCCGAGTAGCGTTCGATCCCTTTCTTCAGCAATCGGGCCATGGTGCTCTTGCTGCTGCCCACAGGGCCGTGCAACAACAGTACACGTTTTTCGATGCCATAACCGTGAGCCGCACTTTTCAGGGCGTTGACCAACTGAACCTGGGAGTCTTCCAGGCCGAAGATGGCGTCTTTGCCGTGGTCCATGGGGTCGTCGAAGAAGCGGTAGTGCACTCGCTTTTCGCGTGAAACTTCGTAGGTATCCACCCCATACGAAAGAATCATGTCGTAGCAACGCTGGAATGCGTTACGTGTGACAGAAGGATTCTGCGCGACCAGATCGAGGTACTGCTCGAAGGTTCCTTGCCAGTTCTTCTTTCGGAACTGTTCCAGGTTCTGGCGTTCAGCCAGAAAAGAAACGATTTGACGACCGCCGGCCATATGCTGATCCCTCCTGCGATTAGGAACCGAGTCCTACTCGGTGAACCTGTGGTGGACACAGTCCGCAGCCCAGATCGCAAGCCAATCTTCGGCTACGAAACGTTTGGGGATGGGGCGATGGGGTCTTGTATGACGAATTCTGCGATTCTTGCCAAGTCGTATCTTTCTTGCTTATTCTGTCGGACCGCGCATGCGCACACAGCTTCTCGGAAAAAAGTCTGCCAAACGCCGAGCGCGATTGAGAAAGAACGTCGCGAAGAAAGAACAAATGGGAAGAATGCGAGTCGGATCGGCTACAAGATCACTTTGCCTTCCCTTCATTGAAGTATCGACCGAAGTTTGGATATAAGCAATAGAAAGATTACGGTGTTTTCGGCGACCTTATCACTTGTGAAAAATGGTACGAGTTGTAACGTCCCAAATTAATTGAAGTTCGGTACTGTCGATTAATACGAAGCGGGGCCCCGTAATTTTTTAAAATGGATAAGATCGACAGATCGTTATGCAACAGAATCGGTGCTAGTGAGCAGGAAATGGCCAGAAGTTGCCACGCTTAACGACGTTTGCCAAGCACCGTGAATACGGTGCAATTACCTAGCTTTTGGGCTTCAGAGATTTTGGGCCTTAGATCCAGGTGAGGACGTTTTCACTAGAATCATGAAGCTTATAGCATCGAAATAAGATACGACTTTGAGCCATCGCCTCAAGGACTCAGAGTGCTAGGAATTTGCACCTGAGTCACCCGCTGGGTTGCTTCGCCAAGAGGTAATCTAATGCCGGCAGAGCTTTTGCTGCTTCAGGAAGATTCCGAAAGCAACTACCCAATCAGCTTCTCGACCGCCCCGAGCAACCGGTCCATTGCGAATGGCTTGCGGATGTAGTCGTCCACACCCAGCATTTCGGCATAGGCTTTGTGGCGGTTCCCTTCATTGCCGGTAACCATGATGACCTTCGTTGGGATCTTGTGCGTTTGGCGCAATTTTTCCAGCACCAGAAAGCCGCTCCGCTTGGGCATCATCATGTCTAGCACGATTAGATCGGGGTCGTCTCGTTCGGCCAGAGCCAGACCTTGGTTGCCGTCGCGAGCGACCAGCACGCGATACCCTTTCGATTCCAGGGCGAAACGCATCGTTTCCACGATTTCGGTATCGTCGTCCACCAGCAGGATGGTCTTATCTTCGGCCTTCTTGGCTTCCTGTTCGCTCATGCGGGCGGCTGCTTTGTGAATGGAGAGTTATCGGAGGGGGTAAATCGTTCATCGGTAATTTAATACAACTACTCGATTTAGCACCAAATCGCAACGGTAGGCAGGCGATTTAGGGGCTACCTTTTGCCACGACGTCACTTTCCTAATTCATACGGCCTACCTAGATAGAAGGGGAGACTTGCCGGCGATGGCCGATTTTTTGGCTTTCCTGAGGCGTTGATTCACGGGACAATCGTTTTTTCACGGGCATCATTTGGAAAGTAAAAGCGATTTGAAAACGGAACTCGTGATAACTTCCTCTTCAGGATTCGCTGGATTCATTGCCTTTTTGATGGCGACCAGCTTGGGATGTGGTTTGTCCGCGAACGATCCTGGTCTGATACCCGTTCAGGGAACTGTCCATGTGGATGATCGTCCGGCGTCTGGTGGATCGGTCTGCTTTTATCCCAATGACCAAGAGAACGGCGTCCTGCCGGTGGGAAGTATCCAGTCTGATGGAACGTATCGGGTCTATGTTCATGGAAATCACGGAGCACCGGAAGGGGGCTATCGGGTCACCGTTTTCATGCATGAGAAATCATCTGCGAGAGTGGGGCACGCAGGCTTACCGAAGAGCATGATTGATGCTCGGTATAATTCACCTCAGACGACGCCCTTGTCGGTAGAGGTACGTCGTGATGCAGGGCCAGAGCAATACGACTTGAGAATCGTCACGAAAACGAGGAGTTGATGATGGTGCCACGGCGGAGAGCCTTCACGTTGGTGGAATTGTTAGTCGTGATTGCGATTATCGGAATCTTAATCGCGCTGCTCCTTCCGGCGGTTCAAGCGGCGCGGGAAGCGGCTCGGCGGATGCAGTGTTCCAATCATTTGAAGCAAATCGTGCTCGCCACACACAACTTCGAGTCGGCCCACCAAGAGATTGTCTTCAATCGCTACAGCGATCCAGGCTACAGTTGGTTTACTGGTTGGGATCAATGGGGAGACTATGGCGGAGCCGATTCGCGTGGCTGGAGCTGGTTGACCGCTTTGCTGCCGTATCTCGAGCAGTCCGCCATTTATGATCATGGGCAAATCCCTAATCAGACGTTCGGCAATAGTTCCGCCGTTTCCCAGTCGATCCCAGGCTTCTTTTGCCCGAGCGACTCGATGCAGGCACACAGTCCGTACGTTGAGAACACCATCTATATGAATGGTGTCTCGACGGGGCTAACCAATTACAAAGGAGTGCTCGGTTCCAACTTCTGCTGGGGTCCTTATGCCAACACCGGTGCCAACGGCAACTGCGAACCATGGGGATGGGGAGACGGCATCATGATTCCGCTGGCTTGGCATCAAAAGAAGAAATCAGGCAGCCTGGTCGACGGAACGAGTAACACCTTTCTGGTCGGCGAGCAGGTCTGGAACGAAGCCGCGGCCAAGTGCAGCAACTGTTACGGACTCGGTTTCTCGTATGCCCACACGATTGAAGCGACCGCCAATGCGGCACTGCCTCCCAATGCCCGTCAGCCTGATGGTACCGAGTTTGCCCTCGACGATTTCGAAGGACAGAACGGTTTTCGTAGTCGGCATCCTGGTGGCGTGCTGATGGGCTATGCCGACGGCTCGGTTCACTTCGTCTCAGAAACGGTCGACCTGGCAACCTACCGCGCGATGG
This sequence comes from Blastopirellula marina, assembly GCF_002967715.1. Lineage (NCBI taxonomy): Bacteria > Pseudomonadati > Planctomycetota > Planctomycetia > Pirellulales > Pirellulaceae > Blastopirellula > Blastopirellula marina. Next base: position 98,718 of record NZ_PUIA01000081.1, on the reverse strand, counting down.
CTACGATCGCAGGCAGTGAAAGCCTGCGGATTGGTAATTAAATCGATCAGAACAGGGCTATTTGTCTGCCTGGTATTCCAACGCTTTGTCATCCAGCGGTTTCACCCACACGTTGCGGAACTGCACGGCGTTGTCGTGGTCTTGGAGAAACACGGGACCGATACCGGTCTGCTTCTGCTTTTCCCAGATCGTCTTCAGGTAATCGGTGGTGTTGTAGCGGTAAGGATGGTAATTGGAACGGGGCTCTCCGAGCTTGGTTCCCTCTTGCACCTTCTGGCCATTGAGCCAGGCAGTGATCGTTCCTTCTTCCACAATCTTGCCTGACTCGTCTCGACGGGGGGCCGTGTAGCGAATGTCATAGACTTGCCATTCATCTGGGCCTTTGCCCGCATTGACGAGTGCTGGAGCAAAGCCGTATACCGCCCCGATGTCCCCCTGGTCGAGCTTTTCTTTTTCGACCGAGTTGATGATCTGAAGTTCGTAGTTGCCGTGAATATAGATGCCGCTATTGCCGCTTCCTTTTTTGGGCAATTTAAACTCGACGTGAATATCGGCATCGCGGAAATGAGGCTTCGAGACGATGTGGTTCGACCGTCCTTCTCCGCGTGTCGATGTGAGTACGCCATCTTCCAGCGGCCAGTTGATTTCTCCCCCATTTTTGCTGAGAAACTCATTTGTATCACTGCTTAGCAAAACGATTGCACCTTCCGGTGGTGGTACCGGCAGTTCCTTCTGGTTCGGCTGAAAGTCGTCGGCCGAAAGCGCGCGGCTAATTGCTGCGATTGTGAGCAGGGCGAGAGCAATATTTTGTTTGGGCATGATTAGAACTCAAGGAGAGAGGCAGGAATGAGGAAGCAGATTTAAGGTAATCAATTTCAGAACGATTGCAATTATGCGTCGCGGGTGGCTGGAAATCGCGTTGCGGATGAGTCAAACTAAATCATCCCACCTCAAGCCGTCCTCACCACTCAGGAAATCCCCATGCGCTGCCTGCTGTTGCTCCTCTTGTTGTCTACGACCGCGATCGCCCAGGAAAAAGAGAACCCCTATAGCGATCCTGTCCCGGTTGCATCCCCCTATTATCGCGTACGATACGAGGCCTCGACGAAAGAAGGAGAGCTTCAATTTCCGGTCACGTATACGATGTGGCTGCCGGAAGGTGTCGATAAGCTGCGGGGCGTGATCGTTCACCAGCATGGGTGTGGCGTTGGGTCGTGCCGTTCAGGGCAGACCGGAGCTTTCGATCTACATTGGCAAGCCTTGGCTCAGAAGCACGGTTGTGCGTTGTTGTCCCCTGTTTACGAGCAGCCGGAAGCGGCTAATTGTCAGCTATGGTGCGATCCTCGCAACGGTTCGTCGGATGCCTTTCAAAAGGGGCTCGCTGATTTCGCCAAGCAAACAGGACACACCGAACTGACATCTGTGCCGTGGGCCATCTGGGGTCATAGCGGTGGTGGCCATTGGTGCGGTGGCATGGTCCTGCTGCATCCCGAGAAAGTAGCCGCAGCCTGGCTGCGCAGTGGTGTGCCGCTGTTCGAGGAAAAGGAAGGTCGCAACATTGTCGCCTACGAGAATGTCCCTGCTGCGGCACTGGGCGTTCCGGTGATGTGCAACCTGGGTACGCAGGAAGGCTATTCGGTCAAAGAGGGACGCTTTTCGGGGGTATGGCCTGGGGTGCAGGCGTTTTTCGGCAAGATGCGTGAAGAGGGAGGCCTTGTATCGGTTTCGGTCGATCCGCTTACCAGCCATCAATGTGGCAATCAACGTTATCTGGCGATTCCTTGGCTCGATGCCTGCCTGACGCTTCGTCTGCCCAAAGAAAGTGGCCGGCCACTGAACGAGTTGGACGAATCAGAGGGGTTGCTCGTCGCGCTGCCGATGCCAGGAAGTGAAATTGAATCGCCGGTTGCCGCGAAGAGGTTCGCTGGAGACAAGAGCAAATCGATTTGGTTGCCGACCAACGAAATTGCTCAGGCCTGGGTGCAGTACATGCAGAATACTGAAGTCACTGACAACACCCCGCCGCCAGCACCGACCCAGGTGAAAGTCGAAGGCAACGTGATTACGTGGGACGCTGCTGCTGACCTGGAAAGCGGGCTGGCCAGTTTCACCATCATGCGTGATGGCAAGCCAATCGCCACGCTGCCTGAAAAGTCTCGCAATCCATTTGGTCGCTCGATATTCCAGGGCCTACAGTACAGCGACACACCTATTCAGCCGCTGGTCGAGATGAAGTACCTCGACGAGACGGCCGAATCAGGCAAGTCTTATAAGTACGAAGTCATTGCCGAGAACACTGTCGGGCTGAAGTCGAAATAATCCGATCTCGACTGGCGAAGACAGGGAGGCTGGATCGGTAAGAGTTCACGATTTCTTACCGATCGCTTCCAATCCGAAGAGCATCAAGTCGACAGTCGCCTTATGCAGTTTGACTAACTCCTTCACCACCGAACCGTCGATCCACGCTTCCCGCGACTGGTTCTGAGAGACAATCAGCGACTTCATCTTCAGGAAGGTGGCATGCTCGTGGTCGGCGTATTGGGCGTAGCCGCGTGGCATCGATTTGAGAGGTTCAATCTCAGCGAAATGGTAGCCTGCCTTGGTGATCTTGCGCGTGATCGCCTGAAAGGTCTTGGCGTCTTCGATCATGCGATCGCGTATGCGGTTCAAGTCTTTCGTTTCCAAACGATAGAACCCGGATGCGATGAAGCCGCCGTCCGATGCCAGGTGGGCATATATGAGGGCCGTGTCTTCTTTTTTGTTGCCTGACGGTGTCAGCAGGCCGCCGACATGCTCTTTGTAGGGACGCTTGTCATTGGAAAAGCGGGTGTCGCGATACAAGCGAAACATCGTCTGCTTGCTGCCAGAGAAGGGACGTTTGGCATTCTTCATCTTGGCGGATGCGGATTCGAGAATGCTCGCGAACGGATCGAGGAGCTGCTCGCGAAGTTCCTCTTTGTGTGCGTGGTACCACTCGCGATTGTTGTTGGCGGTTAGTTCGTCGAGAAGCTTAAACGATTTGGGGGTAATGCCGAACGCGGTCATCAGGGGCGATCCATGGGGCGATTGGTTCACAAATGCTTGTAAGATAACCGCGGAATCGCGTGCTTCTCAACCATCCGTCCTATCGACAGTGGAAAGTACCTGATGACTGTGAGGTGGTTCACAGGCGACCTGATTGTATGTGGCGCAATAAAAAACGCCCCTGAGGTCATCAGGGGCGTAAGGATTGTCCAAGCTGGAATCCGTATGATTACTCGGTGTCGCGTTTCAGCGAAAAACCGATCCAGTGCAACCCGGTTTCGTCGTCGACCATGATCGCTCCGCTAGGAGCCAGGTACTGGCTGATGACGTTGAAGTCGGGTAGGGGGTTGGCATCGAGGTTGCCTTGCAGATTCTTGAAGAAGTCGTTCCGCTCCGCACGCTGGCCAATGAAAGTGCGGGTTGAATCGGCTTGGACCAACTCGTAGACCATTCGTAGGCTCTCTTCTGGCCGAGCAAAGCTGACCATGGCGACTTTGCGTTCACCAGCGTGAGCTTGCAATTTGTTGAGAACAAGCTTGAAGCTCAGGTCATCCGCCAGTCGTGGCGAGTCACCGCCGAAAGTCATCGTGACATGTTCGACGATGCCTGGGCGATCGGCGAAAAAGAGGTAGTCGCCAATCAATCCGAAGCAAGGTTCCGGTCGCAGAGCCCGGCGGTTCTCCATTCGTTGTCGTCGATCTTCGGGCACGTCTTCCGGAATGGGGGCATCGGCAACGTTGGCCTGGTAGAAGGTTGCATCGCCGAAGTTACGCTTCTCGACCACATCGTTCAGCCGAGGCAGCGACTCGACGATACGATCCAGTGTCTTTTGCATCTGGGCTCGGTCTTTGATCTTGGCCGCGATAAAGGTGGCCTGGCTATTGATGCGTGCCGGGGGCTCGTACCACTGGACTAGCGTGAATTTGCCTTCCAGGTTTTCTATGATCTCGGTTTTGAAATCGATACCGGTTCGCTGGTTGATACGGCGATCGATGTCCTCGGCCAGTTTGCCTTCGCCAAAGATGCTGTCGTAGAGGTTTTCCAATGCGCCATAGCTCTTGTCTACGTCCCAATTGCTGGTCATGTAATTGGTAACGTCCTCTGGCACCCAGCCTTCCGGCTCGGTCGAAGCATTCTTCAGAGCGATCATTTCGATCACGCCGGTACGGGGGCGTTCCAGCATGATGTGCAAGTGGCCAATCGTATCGAAGTCTTCGGTCGCGGCGATGTAGCTTCCGCCAATCGCTTTCACACCATCAAGGCCCAGGACCGGCAGAAAGCCCATGACGTAACTGCCGCCCGGTTGGTTTTTGGTAATGGTGCGTAGGGCGTCGATCGGATTGACATACCAGATCATCTGGGCTGGCTCGTCCTTGGTGCCACGCGATGACGAGACGATGGTCGTAAAACGATCGTCCGATGCCAGGCTGTCTTCTCGGTCGCCAGACCAATGTTCCAAAGTGTCTTCGACGACTTCAATCCGGTTGGAAAGCAGTAGGACGTTCTCGTGAATACAGATGGCTAGAGGGCCGTTGTTGCCGCGAATCAAGGTGATCTGGGCACCTTTGAACTCGCTACGTTCGATTAGGGCACCATCGTTGCCGGCGACCGTTTCTAGCAGACTGACTACCTTTTCGATAACACGGGTATCCTCGCCGAGGTCGCACATGATAACGACACCGGGCTGTCCTTCCTGCATGGCAACCACGCCGGCGACCAATTCTCCCTGCGGGATGCTCAGCAGTTCTTCAAGCATGATGCCGCTACGTTCCTCGGCGTTGGCCGCCGACTGCTTGAGTGTCTGCCAAATGCCGCTGACAAATGGCTGCATTTGAGGGTCGTTGGCCGCTTTGCCGATGGCCGTTTGCTCCATTTTCGCAATAAAATCGGGCGTGTTTGCCACCCGCAGGAAAGCGAACGTCTGGTCCGAGACAATTCGTGCTGCGTTGGGGCGTTCCGCCCAGGTACTCGAAACGAGCAGGGCTGATAGCAGGAGGGTAAGAAGTGGGGTGAGGCTGAATTTCATTGAGGCACCTTAAGTGGTGAAGAGTTAACCGTTTGTGTCCTGGGGAACTCATCTGAGATACCCGTACCGGTCAGGCAAAGTTTCAAGATTGTTCGGGAAAATTCTCCTGGGAAACCCGTTCCGCCTGAAATGCTCTTGGCGGCGGCATGTATTGTGCGGGCAAACGTGGTGTTGCAAGCTTCACGAGGTCGGGGGTGTCGATACCAGAATGAACCATCCCCACGCGAATACTCGAAAATCACTTGGTGATACTCGCCTTGTTCGCGATAATGGAGATGCACATTTCTGGCGCGGTTTATGTTGACCAAGTGTTCGCCAAGGACGAGAGAGAGACCATGCGATTTCGCCGAATTGATACTATTTGCCTGGCAATCTGCGGTGCACTGACCTGCGGACTATCGTTTGCCAATGCCCAAGGGCAATCCATCAATTCCAACACCGTGCAGCAGCCCAACAGCAACTTTGGGGCGGGCTTTAACTCCAATTCAGGAGGCTCGATCAGCAGCCCCGGTAACAACATGTTTTCGACGCCGCTGCCGACTCCGTCGTTCGCCAATGGTTCCGGCTCGGGAACCGGATCGACCTCAGGTTCGTCAGGAACCAGTGGTTTGGGGGGAACTGGCGATGCCAGTGCGGCTTCTGCTTTGATGCAACAGAACCAGCTGAACCCGTTCGGTGGCGGTACCACGGGAACGGGGCAGCTCGGACTGGGTGGCAACACGGGGCGAAATAGCTTTGGCCGGTTCGGAGCTTTCGGAAATATGTTCAACAACCAGGCGTTTCAAAATGGCTTCGGCCAAGATGATACGCCCCGTCTGCCGACCAGGCTGACCGTGAAATTCGATCATCCAAGAATTCCAGCCAGTCTCGTGAGTTCCGACATCACCCGTCGGGTTCAAAAGATCGGTCGTTTTCCTGGCATTACCGTGTCTGTGGAAGACCGGGTGGCCACAGTGTCGGGGATTGTGGAGTCTGAAGATGATTTGCGGTTGATCGAACGGTTTGTTGCGATGGAAGTTGGGGTGTCATCGGTGGTGAACCAGCTTGAATTGCAGGAGCCATCACCGGCTGACCAATAGGCTGCTGCCCACTGGCCAGGTAATTGCTGTAAGCTTTCGAGTCTGCAAAATCAGGCCGGAATGTCTGTAGATTCACGCCTGGCTTCAACTGCATCGACTGCGGTGCGCGGCTGTGATACGCCCCGCCTTGGTATTGAGCCGCTGCCTGATTCATCAGTGGCTGAGCTGGTTGCTGCTGCATCACAGGGTACTGAGACGCAGGGTACTGGGGCATTGCCGACTGTTGCTGGTACTGGGGCGGCATCATCTGCTGCACGTTCGGCTGCGGCGCACTCGGTACAACATACCGCAACCTCTCTTTCATCGTCGACGGTAGTTCAATCGTCGTGGTGTTCAGTTGCGATGTCTGCTGTAGCGGTTGCATCTGTGGCATAGCCGGTGGGGCGTTACGCTGGAAGGTCACTTGGGCCACTTCCGGAGCGACCTGATCGCTGGGGCTGGGCTGATATTGGGGCGTGGGAGCCTGCCCCTCTTCCTTCATGGCAACACCCATGAGCAAATGCTTGCTCTGCTCGCTCATGATGAGTTGACCTGTTTCCGTACGGAAGAACGGAGCAAGGGTGATCTCTCGCTGCTCGCCACCGGCGCGGTCCCAGGGAACCCAGAAACTATAGGAATGTCCAAGCTTGGACATGCTGTAGTGCGATTGAAATTTATCGGCCTCGAATACGAACTTTCGATCAGGACGCTCGGCATCGATATCGCCAACGCGTTTATCGTCATAGCCATAGATGGTCAAGCTACCCTGAACGCGGACAGGCTTTTGCGATTCGTCGTAGAAATGAATACGTCCACCAAAGCCGCGTGTGGGAGGATCGTTCGGGTTGTATCGAACGGCGTCCTTCCATGTGACGACCATCTTCAGCGGGACTTTGTATTCTGGTTCTTCATCTTCCCACGGCATGGTTGGCATTTTGCCCAGGGAAGAGCAGCCGCTTGCCGCGAGAACCGTCAGGTAAACCAAACTCAGCGCGAATGCATGACGTTGCATGGTTGTTGTTCCTTGGTGTTCTGTAAGAGCGACTAGCGAACCGGTTGTGGCTGCGTGTACTGCGAATACTGTGAGACTGCCCCTTGCTGCGGCTGCTGAGCCGGTGGCTGTTGAGGGTATCCCTGAACCGGTTGCTGTTGCGGCGGCATCGCCTGGTAATTCTGTTGGAAGTTCACGGGACGAACTTCGACTGGCTGTAGAACCGACGATCGGGGTATACCGCCATTTGGTGGCGCGAAGCCCGGCGAGCCCAGGCTCGGCAACTGCTGATTAGGCGGCGGGAGTGGACCTCGTGGAGGATCCAGGACCGGGGCGTGATACCCAGGCGGAATCACTTCCGGAACGCCTGCAGGGTTTTCGTCTGGGTGGATCGCGATGATGCCATCGTCCATTGGCATCGAAGGATCGATACCGTAGAGGGCCTCGGGGCCGTAAACCTTGGCCACGTCTGCCAGGCACCAACTCATGCGGCACATTTCCTGTTCTTTCAGGAACGCAGCGTCCTCGTCCGAGCGGACCACGATTGGCGTAATGATAATCAGTAGTTCGCTACGCTGAGCGTTGTAACTGTCGTAGCGGAAGAATCGACCCAGCAGCGGTACGTCGCCCAGGAGTGGGACCTGGCGATTGACCACTTCGGACGAGTTCGAGATCAAACCACCGAAGACGATCGTTTGGCCCGAGCGAGCACTCACCACGGCCGTCGCGGTTTGGGTATCGATTCGTGGCGAACGAATGACGTCACCGTTCTGGTTGATCGAGATCGGAATACCATTGGCTTCCGAGCCGACAGCCGAGCGTTCGGCTTGTAGAGCCATCACAACAACACCGTCTGGGCTGATACGCGGGGTCACGCTGAGGATGATCCCTGTGTTGATCAGTTCGGTCGTGTTAATCGTGCCGTTGACGGTTTGCTGCGTCGAGGTGATATAAGGGACACGTTCACCCACCTGAATAAAGCCGGGCTGGTTGTCCATGGTCATGATTTGTGGACGAGCGAGCACTTCAAGTCGGCTTTCCCGTTCCAATGCACGCACGAGAATATTGACCGATTCGCTGGCTGCCGAGAAGACGAAACCACCGTAACCGAGGTCGTTGTTAACACGCCCCAGGGCGAAGTTCGTCAGGCCTTGGCTACCGACGGCACTAGCCGTGGCGAGGCTCGCAGCGCTCGAACTGTTGCCCAGTGTCTGATTGTTCCAGTTGTAGCCTGGATCGAGCGAGCCAGAGGAAACCACGCTTCGGTCAAATAGTACCGAGTCTTGCAGGCCAAGCTCGAAGCCGAGTTCTTCCAGGTCGTTCAGGCGAACGTCGGCGATCAAGACTTGCAGCATGACCATCGGTGGCCGTTCGTCGAGTTCTCGCACGATTTCTAGAACCTGGTCGAAGTAACGTGGAGTGGCACTGATGATCAGACTGTTGCTGAACAGTTCGGGCACCACGATCACTTCGCGAACCAATTGCTGGAATGGGCTGACGACCGAAGGGTCGAGCGTTTGCAGTTGGCTTTCTTCCGAAAGAAGTGCTGTCAGCGATTCAGCAACCAGATCGGCACGAGCGTTACGCAGACGCACGACGGTGCTCTTTCGCTCGGTCACCTCGTCCTGATCCAAGCGAAGGAGGATCGCTTCGACAACGGTAAGGTCCGTGGCAGAGCCTGAGGCGATGATGCTATTGGTGCGGGTGTCGACGGTAAAGTTCAACGGAATCAGGCTCGATTCACCGGTGCTGGCGGCCTGCGGCGTGAAGAACGCATTGGTTTGACGGGCCTGGTTGTTGGCCGACTGAACGGTCTGGAACAGCTCGTTCAGCATTGTCGAAAGCTGCGTGGCGTCACCGTTGACGATCGTGAACACTTTGATCTGCGATTCAGCCGAAGGCTGGGAATCGAGATGCTTTACCAAAGCCAGTACTAACTCCATGCTGTGCTCAGGAGCTTTGATGATAAGGGCATTGGAACGCGTATCCGCGGTCACTTGGACTTCGTTCAAGATTCCGGACCGCAAGATCTGCTTACCTTCGGTGTCTAGCGTCATGAACGAAAGCATGGCGGCGCGAACCTGGGCAGTCGACTGAGCTTGCTGCTGGTTTCCGCCGGTGGCAGGCGTTCCGGTAATGGCTTCCTGCAAGATAGGAGCGAGGTCTTCAGCAACTGAGTTGCGAAGCTGCACGATTTCCAACTTGAGGGTCGATTCGCTGGTCGGAACATCGATTTGCTTCAGCAGGTATTCGATTTCCACCATGTCTCGCGGGCTGGCCGCGACGATTAGCGAGTTGCTACGAACATCGGAGCTGATACGAATCCGCGTTCCGAGGGCCGTAGGTTCGGTATAGAACTCGGAAAGCTTGGTCTGTGCTTCCGCAGCGGCCAAGTTCTCAAGTGGGAAGACCTTTAGGGTCTTGGCAGGGCCAACAGGTTGGTCCAGCTTTTCGATCAGTTCCAGAATCCCTTCCACGCTTTGAGCACGACCGATGACTAGAATCGCATTGGGCTTGTTGAGGGCCGTGATGCTGACCTGGCCATAGCGGGCGTTAAGAAGGCTTTCGTAAAGTTCGTTGATCATCGTTGCGACTGCTTCGCTGTTGGCGTGCAGCAGTTCGCGAACTTCGATGACGGGCTGGGTTTCTACGCTCAGTCGTTCGATATCGTTAATGATGTTCGTGATACGTTCGACGTCGCGTTTGTGGCCACGCACGACAATCACGTCCAGCCCTTCCAGGAATTCGATCTGAACCGGACCAATGAGTCCGCCATCTTCTTCTGGGCTGATGGTGAACTGCGGGTTGTTGGGGTTTGGCTGGTCCGGAATATCAATCGGCTTGCCGCCTTGGGGTTGGCCGATGATTTGAGCAGCATTGTCGTCGTCGTTGGCATTACCTTCGACTGGCTGTTCTGGTTCTGGTTGGAAGATCATCGCGGCCAGGTCACCACTCCAGCGGAGCTTCTTCTTGCCGGCAACGTCTTTTAGAGCTTCGAAGACCTGCTTTTTGGCAAGGCTGTTTTCAGCGTCACGCAGTGGATCGAGTGCCTTTTCTACATTGTCGCGAGATGCGTTGCGGAGTGAAACGAGGGTCGTGCGGTAGGCATCGCTGTGGGATGGAGTGTCCATGGCGCGAATGACTTCGCCCCAACTGCGTGCCGAATCTGACGCACCGCGAAGAATGGCGGTGCCTTCGTTGCGATAAACCTGCAGGCTCACCTTCTTGTCGGTGTTGGTAGGCAGGGTCATCATCACCATGGCACCTTCCGCCGAGATACTGGCGGGGATTCGCTTGCCAACAAGCTTGGCGATGCCTGACTCCAGGGATTCCCCTTGGAGGTTGTTCAGCTTGATTTCGAGTTCAACGAGGCCGTCACCGAGATCACGGCTGCGTTGAAACAGCGGTTCCGGCGGAGTGGCGTTTGGCTGGTCTACGGCTGGACGCACACGCAATTCCGAGGCGTTCAGTTCAACTGGCGCAGCGTTGGCGGCCTTGTAGCCGGATTGCTGTACGAACTGAGCAATCTGCGACTGAACGGCCATGGGCGCGTGGACGACAAGCTTGCCAGAGGACTTGTCCGCATGGATGATCACATCCGGCTTACCTGAGAACAGCTGCTGGAGAACGCTCGTCAGCCCTTCCAGCTTCTGGGGATTGATTTGATACGACTCTACGCTAGCGGCAGATGTCTGTTCCTGTGCACCGACAGGGTAAGACAGCAAACCACTCACAGCGACGACGAGTGCGCTGACCAGTAAACGTGTCATTTTTAATTGATCGAAGGGGCTGACCATCCGTTGTCCTCACTTGCATTTGCGCAGCTATATAGCTGGAGTACCGCGCACCTCGCACTACATGGAATTTTCGGTAGTACACGAATTACCCCTACACCGATTCCAACCGGTACAAGCGATAAATTTTCCCAGCATGTTAGACTTTGACGGCTGGCGAACTCTCGTTAAAAGAAAAATGCCGTCAGCTAGCTGACGGCATGGTTGGATTCGGTTGGTTTTTTGAACCTTGACGGGCTATTGATTAAAGATCGCCGGCTGGGCCCATTGGGGTGGCTTCGGCAAGGGGCTGCCCGATCGAGAGGACTCGCAGGTCCCCTTCGATTTCGATGATTACCTCACGGTCTTTTACGTCGACGACTTTCCCCTTGAGGGTACCGACTGAGAAGGTATCGCCAGGCCCCAGTTTCAGCTGCTGATTCTTCGGCCGGTTGTTAAGCCAGGCCTTTGGCTGGCCACCCACAGCAACCGTACCTGTCAGGAAGGTGAACTTCGCTTCGTCGAATTCGGGACGCTTGGGCGTCGTATCGGGCATCGGTTCCGGCTTGGGCTCGACGACCTTAACCAAAAGCTCTTGCGTAGAGCTCTTGGGGGGAAGGCGGTTATCGCGGGCTTCGACCGTAATCTTGTATTCCCCCAAGGCCCCTGGCGTCCATTGAAGCGAACCGCTTTCGGAAAGCTCGACCCCTTGCGGTGGATCCTTGCCCAGGAAGAAGGTCACGCGGTCTTTGCGATCGGGATCGCTGGCACTCAGGCGAAACCGCAGGGGACGTTCCAGTTCCGCTTCGACTTCGGTCTTCGAGGTGAACAGAGGAGGCTTGTTGGCCGGAGCAAACAGATTCCGCTGCAGGATGACGTCGGTATAGTCTTTGGCGCTACCGTGGGCCAACTTGGGCAGACGTACTTCATCTGGCTGCGGGACTTCATCGGTGCCGTCCACACTGAGTACCGAGACGTTCATCGAGATGTCGAGAAGCTCGGAATCCTTGACAGGAATTATCGTCAGCTTGGTGAATTTATGCAGGATGTTGAACGAGTAGAACTCGTAAGTGAATTGGACGAATTGTTCCATCGTGGCTTGGCCGTTAATGGTAAACATGTGCTGGTAGTGATTGCCACCCCGGCGTCCATTGAGCGGCTTGATGACGATATCGTTGAAACCAGTTGCCTCAAGTGTTTCGCGCAGACGCTCCTGGTAGAACGATTGGCTAGCACGAATACTCTCCGGCAGCGCGTGCTGGCGGTAAGTGACCAGGCGGTCCATCGCCATTTCCGCCTTGGCTTCGACGAATTTTTCTTCCTTCAATCGCTTCGAGAGGGTCTCGATCTGACGATCGCGACTACTCAGGGCTGAAGAATACTGGCTCATAAAGTAGTAACCACCAACCGTCAGTAAGCAGACGCCTACCAGGATGGCCAAGACACGTTCACGTTGGCTCATGACTGGTCTCCTGAGGTGTTTACGGTGTCGGTGGTTGGTTCGGCCGATTCAGCTTCTTCGTTTTGAGCTTCCGCCGGTGTAGCTTCATCCTTTGGGGCATCGGTCGAAACTTCTGCTGACTCGTTCTTAGCTTCCTCTACTGGCTCGGACTTGTCGTTGTCTTCACGCGGGGCAAAGCGGTCGGTGCCGTCCGGGGTGATAGTTACGTATTCCTGGAAGCTAATCGTGTAGTTGTCGCCATAGACGCGTTCCTGCGAACCCTTGCCGAGCACTGCATGGTGTTCGTCCATCAAGCTTGTTTCGATCTTGCGAATCACCGACTGATCGGCAACGTAACCTTCTAAAGCGGTCGTTCCCCCTTCGCCATTGCTGGGCTGCATGTGGATTCGGGTGGTGATCATTTCATCAGCCGAAGGAAGCTGCTTAGACATCCGATAGAGTTCGTTAAGCCACTGGACATCCGAGGTTACCCAGTTATCGATTTCGATGACTTCATCTTCAATCGCGATCAGTGGTTTGTTCGACTTCTGGAGCTTGGCGATGTTTTCTTTTAGCTCAGCGATCTCGGCGTCGCGCGAGGCGATGCCGCTGTACATCAGGTAAGTAGCCATCAGCACCACGCTGGCCGCGGCCAAACCAGCCAACACAAAGATACGCTTGCGGTCTGGCGGGTCTGGTTTGCGACGGGGGTTAAGGAAGTCGATCGTTGCCTGATGCGCCGATCCATCGGCCAACAGCGTACCGATCAACGCACCAAACTGGCTGGCGATTTCCGGTGCGACCTGGACGCTGCTCGAAACGTGCTCAGCCGAAAGCGGGTCGAGAAACTCAACCTTGGCCTTCAGGTCTTCCCCAAGCGAACGCCAGGTTTCAGGCGAAGTCGGTTGGCCCAGGATCACAATCTGCGTGATCGACTCGGAAGTGCCCTTGGACTGAGCGGCGAGCATTGTGCGGCGAATTTCGCCCTGCAGTGCCTGCGTGTAGTGGTCGGTATTGGGTTCTCCGGGAACGCGTGTCGAACGTGTCAGGATCACGTTGCTTTGGCTAACAACCGTCAGCTCGACACGATCCTCCAGGGGTTCGACGATCAGGAACGTCTGTCCGGCAAGTCGAGATTGACTGGCAACCAGATGAGCGGAACCGAACGAGCGAACGTAAAAGCTTTGCGGCTGGATCTGAGCCTGATCGCAGAGCTTTTGACAGCTTTTGAGTGTCTTGGCGGAAATCGCAGCGGCGTGAACGCGTGACTTGCCATCGTCGGTGGGGGGCATCTTAACGAAGTCGACGACACCGTCATCACCCAGGTTGGTGCATTCACGTATTGCCTGATAGCGAACAATGTCGGGAAGTTCGTCATCGGGAACGGGTGGAACGGTGACAACCTGTAGTTCGATCGATGATCGGTTGATTGCCACAATCGCAGGTAATTTGCTCAGTCCATGCGCCGCGACTTGCTCGGTTAGAAGTCGAGCGACCCGGCTTTCGACAGGGCCTGGATCGGTGCCTTCAGGAGGGATCGGTAGCGGAATGTGTAGAGCTTGATCGACGACGATACTCGATCCGCGCTGGCGGGCAACCACCAAGCGGAGAGATCGCGAGTCCCATTCTATTGCGAGTTTCTTAGCCATAATTCTATTGTATTTCGCAGGCTTATCGGTGCGTGCCGAAAAATGCTCGGCTGGCCGCAGAAATCAGTTGATTTGTCCGTCGTCGATTCCCAATTCGACTCCTAAAACTTCCAACGGATGCCCTCGGCCAAGTTCGGAAATATCTCGCCACAGCATCACCTTGGGTTGGGGCTGTGTGGCGTCGATCACGACTTCCTGGCGGCTGAAAGCACTTCCATCCTCGAAGTAGCCGACCACTTGTGCTCTGTAGACATCACCACCGCCACACACAAATGGCGAGAGAGAAATCATTTGCTGAGTCGTGACGATGCCACGTAGTAAGATCCAGGTCTCGTGACGCGTTACAGGATCTTCTGGATCGGGAACCGGGAGACGCTGCTCAAGGATCTGCCCGGCAATTTCTTCGTCCATGCCCGGGATTCCCAATAGCACCTCGTACGGTGCCTGGTTGATGTTGATTCGGCCAGGGATCACCGGCGAGGGATTTATCGTCATGTTGTCCATCATGCTTGGCAGATAGACATTCATCGCAATAACGCTGTCCTCGAAGGGCGACTGCATGTTGACGGTGCGATTACCTTGCTGCACTTGAACTGACGCTCCGATCAGTTCCAGTACGTTGTTAATCTTGGTTTGGCCTTGTTGCGAAAGATCGAGGCTAACCGAACCACCGCCGCCACTTCCGCTGCTGCTGCCTCCACTGCCACTGTTGCCACCGCTTCCTTGGTTGCTACTTCCGCTTCCACCGTACAAGCGATAGGCACAGATGAAGTCGGCGTACTCTACGGGGAAAATGGCCGTGATGTTATCGTGCAGGGTTTGCAGATTCTCTTCGTTCAGATAAATCTTGGGCTGACCCGTGTTGGAGTAGTTCTTCTCCATGCTCACCAGCGTCAGGTACGACGACCAGCCAAGGTCAGGTACTAACTCCAGCATTTCCATGGCCTGGCGATCGCCATCGGCTGGTGGTGCCCATTCGTGGTCGTCGACCAGGCCATTGCGGTTGGTATCACGGCCGAACAGTAGTTCGGGCGTCACGCCACGCACGAGTAGAAGTTCCTCAACTGTTTCCAGCGGGGCGTTCTTCGGGTTGTACGGCGGATCGAGCGTGTTGTAGTAATCGAACTCCGCACCGAGTTCGCGGGGTTCGTCATCCTCGTCGATGTAGTCGAGGATGCAGTCGGCGATTTCTTCATTCATGCCTGGCAGGGCCATGAGAAGTGTTCGGCCTGAGCCTTCAGTCTGACTTTCCAACATCAGTAAGGCATTCAAGTTGACTCGGCTCGATTCATCTTCCAGGCCGAAGCGAATCCCTTCGATTGAACCATCGGCATTGAGGGCCGGGGCGAGAACCGAAAATCGGCCACGCGATTCGGCGGTGTCGTCAGGGTAGACGAGAATGCCACGCATGATGTCTGGGTTGTCGTAGATGCCACCTTGCTCGTCGATCAGTTCCTGCTCTTGTTCCAGGAAGACGTTCAGCATGGCGATGCCGCTCTCGGCAACATTCCGGGCTTGAATCTGTCGCCCGGTGAGATGTGTTGCTTTGTTCTCGATGAACATCAATTCGGTGTAGGCATAGGCCGAGAGGGTGATCATCATCACGACCACCAGGACAACGAATAACACCGCGCCACGCTTCGATCGAAAGGTTTGCCTGGAGGTGCTCATAGGGCGGCATCCTCACTCATCGTGTCGGTCGAATCGGTTTCTTCTGGTTCTTCGTACGGCTTGGCGGTCGGAATGCGAATCAATCTTCGGAAAACCTGCCCCATGGGATTGGTCGCATCGGCAACCTGCGTTTCGACCGCACCGCCCGAGAGCAGTGCCTGGGTCATGTCGTGATCGCGAATGGCGATGATCACATCGACCGCCATGGGAAGGCCCCCCATCGCTTCCGAGTCCCACTCTTCGACCCACGTAAATCCGTCGAAGTAACGAAACTGAACGAGAGATACTTCCGGGGCGAGGATCTCAGCCGAGGCATCCAGGTTGGCCGAATCGCCGTTGTTCAATGCGTACTGCGTGACTGCACGATCGAGCTCACGCCGAACCAGGCCAAACTGCGTTTCGGTGATACCTGCGTCGCCGACGGTCCCGTGACCCAGAGAGGACACACCAGGCTGCAACAGGAAATAGGTAACGGTCTTGATGTCGCTGGGGATATCGCCGATTTCGCGCGAGCGGAAACTGGTGTACTGCGGATCGTACTCGTCGATCCGCGGAATGCGGCTGATATCGACCTGAAGTTCATAGGCATTTCCGTACAGGCCGATCGTGGTCGGAATTACTCCGGACGTAGCGAGTTCCTGGGTGTTTGAACCAGCCAAGGCATCTTCGGCCATGGTGGGATCGAGGCCTGCACTGGCGGCCAGGTCCCCGGCTCCACCAGCAAGCGAGTCGGCTGCGAGGGATTCTACGGACGAGAAGTCAATTTCATTTTTCCAGATGGCACTTCGCAGGTCGGTCTCCATGCGACGCATGACGGCTCGGGCGAGTTGAGCCTGCTCGATGCTGGTCTGGCTGTCGGTCACCTGGAACAGATAAAACTGGATAGCGCCCCCCAGGGCCAATAGGATCAGCACCGATAAGGACGAAGCCAGCAGTACTTCCAGCAGGGTGAAGCCAGATTGTAATTGGCGTTTCATCATATGGCCCCTCCAACTTCCAGGGGAGCTCCATCACTGGACTCGGGGATTTCTTCCAGGGCCAGTTCTGGGTCACGCATCCAACGAACGATCTGGAACGAATCGTTCTCTGCCGCAGACTGGGCACCGGCGCGGCGAACTTGAACGGCTACCATGATCAGGCCATCGACCGGAGCAGATTCCCAGTTGATGCTATAAACCCACGGCGTATCTTGCTCAACGGAGAGCGTGGAGAGATCGCTCGTCATGGTGACGTTCATATCGGTCACCGGATCGGGCGGAATCAGGCCTAACGCAATCTCTTCCATGATCGTCTCGGCAATCATCTGCGCTTCGGTCAGTCCCTGGGCTTGCTTGGCATTCTGAAAGCCAAGACCAACCAGTTGCCCCAGAAGTGCCAAAGACACTGCCAGGATAGTGAGGGCCAGAATGACTTCAATCAGCGTGAAGCCGCTTCGGTTGTGAGGTAGGGGATTCATCGCTTAATCGACACCCCCATCTTCGAGATCGGGATCTTGAATACGAGCAATGCCTGTCAGGCCACGTAGCTTGATCGAGGTGATTGTCCCGCCTTGCCCGCGAAGAAACACCGTGGCGTCCGCCGCGGTACCGTCGGGGTAGAACAAGATGGGGCGGGACCATCCACTGATGTTCATGTCACCTCCTTGCTCTTGCTCTAAGGTGTAGCTGCGAATATCGGCTTCGACATTGTCACCGGCAAAAACGACCCCTTCTTCCAACATGCCGTTGATCGTTTCCGCCTCGACGGAATCGACTACGATGCTTGATACGCCGATCCCTTGGCTGGTGCCGGCCATGTTGTTTTCCAGTTCGTCACTGCTGCGAACGAACGGGGCCACGGCGAAATTGCCTGTCTCTTGCTGGAAGCGAAACATCCGGATACGGCCCGACTCCATGGCCTCGACTCGGGCCTGCATGAAGGAGGTCTGAACCTGTTCGGCCGATACCGTCAGGCGATGCCCTTGCAGCGAGTTGTAGACCGCCGGCGTCCCGAGTCCCACCAGCACAACGAGAATGGCCAGCACCAACAGAAGTTCCAGCAATGTAAACGCACGGCGGCCACCGACAGCGGAAGGCTGCGGAGCATGGCGAATACCTCGAATTGCTGGAATTCTGATCAAAGCAATTTGCCTGGTTCTTTATACGGCAGGTGCCATGTCCACATCGGCGTGGCATGCTCACGCGGACGTGGGCATGGCACCCACCTTGGCTCTCAACAAATTGGGATGTTAGCCGTTGATGTCGTCTTCGGTGCCGCTGGCTCCGTCAGGACCCATCGACCAGACCTTGTAGTCTGCACCGTTGACTTCGTACTGGTATTCATTTTCCCATGGGTCGAGCGGAATGGTGTCTTCTTCCCAGTAAGGACCTTTCCACTTGTTCCCCTTGTCGTCCGAAGGCTGGGTGATCAGGTTGTCGAGCGATTCGGGAGCTTTGTTCATGTTCAACTTGTAGAACTTGATGGCGCTCTCGATGCTTTCGACCTGGGTCTTGGCTGCCTTTTCGAGGGCTTGTTTCTGGACACCAAACACGGAAACACCCACGATCGAGCCGAGAATCACCAGGATCACAAGCACCAACAAAACTTCAATGAGCGTAAAACCGGTTACCGCACGGCGGCGACGTCGAGAATGGGTCATGAACTTTTACTCCTTACAAATTGGGTGTGTCTGCTTACGAAAGCGCGATTAATATCTTGGTGTTACAACGCACTGCTCATCCGGAAGACAGGCAGCAGCAATGCGATCACGACGATCAACACAATGAACGCCATGACCAACAACATAATGGGTTCTAACAGGCGAACTGCCAGGTCGAGCCGCCGTGTTGTTCTTCGTTCCAAACCGTCGGCTATTTCGACCAAGACGCGGTCGAGCGAGTTCGATTCTTCCGCGACGCTGATCATTTCCACAACCGTCTTGGGGAAATAGCCAGAACTGCTAAGGGGCGAAGCGAGCGATTCGCCTGAGGAAATGTTCTCGGATGCTTCTTCAATGGCCGTGGCCAGAATGCGGTTGCCGGCGGCTTCGCGACTGATTTCCAAAGCTCGCAGAATGGGAACGCCATTTTTTAGCATCGTGCCCAGCACGCGGCAGAACCTGGCGACGGATAAATCAAGCATGATCGAACCGAGCAGGGGAACTTTGATTTTGAAATAGTCGAGTCGGCGTTTGCCGGTTTCCGATTTCAAAGCCGTTCGCAAATAAGCGAACAGACCAATGATCCCTATCAAGATAAACAATCCATAGCTGTTCAAGGTTCCGCTGAACCAGAGGAGCCAGTCGGTGATTGCCGGCAATTGCCCTCGTTCTCGCAGACGAGCGAACATTTCTTCAAAGCTCGGCACAAAGAAGACGATCAGGAATGTCAAAATGGCTGAGCCCACGACGGCCAGGAAGATTGGGTAGGCGAGTGCGCTGAGCGTGCGGCCTTTCAGATCTTCTTGCTCTTCCGTGAACGCAGCAACTCGTTCCAAGGCATCTTCCAGGAAGCCACCTTCGGCACCGGCACGAACCATGTTGATGGCCATGTCGCTGAAAGCACGCGGATGGCGTGCCATGGCCGAGTCGAGCGGCTCCCCTTCTTCGACACGGCCACGAATGTCTTCCAGCACTGATTTGAGGGCCGGGTTCGAGGCCTGATCGTAAAGCACGTTGAGCGATCGCATCAACGGCACACCGCTGCGAACCAGCGAGGCCAGCTGAGCATAGAAGTTCGCCGCTTGCTGCGGACTGACTCGCTTTCCACCAATACGGAAGCGGGCACCTTGTTTTTCCAGCTTGACTTCGATCGGAAAGAGGTGCTTCGCGTTCAGCGAATTGATGACCTCTCCTTCGGTCTGCGCAGTCAACTTGCCAGTGACCTTTTGGCCCTGCAGGTTACGTGCGACATAAGCGAAGTCAGGCATGATCGTGGGTGGGTTCGGGGTGAGGAAGGATCTGTATTGTACTAATGTCCGCGAAGATTATCACTCTTGGTGACACGAAGAATTTCTTCCACCGATGTCTGCCCGCTGAGTGCCTTTCGCCAGCCATATTGCCGTAGCGTGGACATCCCTTGCTTCATGGCGGCTTGTTTGATTTCCCAGCTACTCACGTTGTCGTGCACCATCTGACGCAGGTCTTCGGTGGAGGTCAGCAGTTCGTAGATGCCCATACGCCCGGTGTAACCGACGCCACGGCACTTGCGGCAACCCACGGGGTGAAAGAGTCGCTTTTCGTCCTGCTCTTGCAAGTCGTCCCAAGGAAAGTCGTCCGGCAGGTCGACACGGTGCACCTCGTGGGGCGCTTTGCATTCTGAGCACAAGCGGCGGACCAGACGCTGGGCCATAACCCCTTCCACCGTCGAGGCGATTAGGAACGGTTCGACCCCCATGTCGACCATACGGGCAAAGGCCCCTGCCGCGTCGTTGGTGTGCAGCGTACTGAACACCAAGTGCCCCGTGAGAGAGGCTTGAATCGCGTTTTCGGCCGTTTCCAAGTCGCGAATTTCACCCACCAGAACGACGTCCGGGTCGTGACGCAAGATACTTCGCAGCGAAGCGCTGAAGGTCAGACCGATCTTCGAGTGGACTTGAATCTGGTTGATGCCGTCGAGCTGATATTCGACCGGGTCTTCGGTCGTGATGATCTTGGTTGCTTCGTCCCGAATTTCCAGCAGTGAACTGTACAGGGTGGTCGTTTTACCGGAACCGGTAGGCCCAGTGACCAGAATAATACCGTGCGGCTGGCGAATGATTTTTTGGAACTGGGAGTAAACGTCCTTATCCATCCCCAGCTTTTGCAGGTCGAACGTGAGAGATCCTTTGTCCAGAATACGCATGACGATGCTCTCGCCATGGATCATGGGGATCACCGATACACGGACGTCGATCTCGCGGCCGCGGACCTTCAACTTCATACGACCGTCTTGCGGCAGTCGCTTTTCCGCGATGTTCAGCCGCGACATAATTTTTAAACGGCTGATGATGGCGGCCTGAAAGTAGTTGATTTCCGGCGGCACCGGCTGCGAATGGAGCATGCCGTCGATACGGTAACGGATGACCACCGTGTTGTTGGATTGGGATTCGATGTGAACGTCACTCGCTCGCGATTCGATCGCTTCCAGCAAGATTTCGTTCACCAGGCGGATGACGGAAGCTTCCTGTTCGATCTCGGCCAGTTCGCCCCCATCGTCGTCGAGATCTGCCAGTAGTTCAACACCGGCTTCGTCTTCTTCTTTACGCGCCAACAACCCTTCGACCGTCTCGCCACCGACACCCAGGTTCGCTTTGATCAGCTTCGCAATTTCGGTGCGGCCAGCCAGGACCGGGACAACACTCAATCCGGTCGCGGATGCGACTTCGTCCAAAGGGTACAGGTCGAAGGGATCGCTTGTGGCAACAACAATGCTGCCGTTCTCACGCCGTACCGGAAGCAGCGATTGGCGGTAGATCAGACGCTGGGGAATCGTCTTGATCAGGGCCGTATCGATCTCGGTGTGGTTGAGGTCGATGAAATCCAGGCCTACTGCCGTGGCCAATGCCTTGAGGGCTTCGTCCTCTTCGACAAAGGAAAGCTGAACGGCTTTGGGAATGAAGTCCGCGCTCGATTCTTGTTCGTTTCGGACGATCTCGGCCTGTTCAGGCGTTAACAGTCCGCAACTCAACAGAATTTCACCAGCATCGACCATGAAGTCTTGTCGCACACAAAGAAGGGGAGAGGATGGAAATCAGGTTACCGCGCCTGACCGATTGCCAGCCACCAATTTAGGGGCAGACCACTCGAGGAGAACGGGGGATTAGGCTTTAGCTTGCTAAGTATTAAACGTTTTACAACCACCAATTGTTTCGCGAATTCCCGATTCCATGTTCAGGGATTCCGATCTTAACGGTTAACCCCTCGCCAGTAGCACTGGCGAGGGGTTTGTTTGTGTTAAGCATTCTCTTCTATAAGAGGTTGCAATGCAACGAGTTAGATCTCGCCGTCATCGTTACCACCGCGACCGCCTGGGCCACGTTGACCACCACGGGCACCCCCTTGGAAGCCACCACGCGGTTGTTCCATTTCAAAGGGTTCACCCATCATTTCCTTCCACTTCTTTTGCTGCTCTGGGGTCAGCATCTGCAGAAGTTCGGCGTCGGCTTCTTTGCGAAGTTCTTCCACCTTGGCTCGCATTTCGTTTTGCAACTCTTCGGCCTTGTCACGCAGGTCCGCCAACTGGGCTTCGGAAAGTCCCAAGGCCTCAACGATACGTGGGTTTGCGAACGAAACGCCACCACGTCCACGCGATTGCTGCTGAACCTGGATCTGCTTCAAACGCTGCAATTGGGCAGGCATCAGAACCTTTTCCAGGTCCTTTTCCACGTCTTCACGAGCCGATTGAAGCTTGCTGAACATTTCTCGACGTTCGTCTTCACTGGCATTACGCATGCCTTGGAACATGTCTCGCATGCTGTTACGCATTTCCTCGCCCAGCTTGCGAATGTCATCCAACTGAGAAGGAACGACCTCGAGTTCCTTCTGAACCGATTCGTTGTTCAGAAGGCCGAAAAGATCGGTACCACCCCCTGGACCTCCAAATCCTCCGCCAAATCCACCGCCACCTGGGCCACCTCGACCGCCAGGACCTTGAGCCATGGCCGAGTTGGTTGCGAGCACGACAGCGGCAGTACAAATCAAAGCCACCAGGAATTTCATCGAAGCACCTTTCAGAATAGAAATGGAACTGCCCCCCAGAACGAGGGTGATTGTATCGAGTCTGTGGCTTCTAGCGAATGCGTAGTGCCGACAGGGGGAATCTGCATAAATAACGTCAACCATGGCCAGCGGCAAAGGTTCTGGTCTATTTCGAAAATCCAACTCAAAATCCTGATTTTTGACAGGAATAGCAACTCTTTGCACAACTCTGCTTTGCTTGGCGGGGTTTAACGTTATGGCGTGACCCTGATTACACTGAAGGTCATTCTGTTTTGATTTCATTGGAAGTGCCAAATCCCTGGATCATGCTCATGATCGCTAAGTCTGCACTGCGACTTGTCTTACCGATAGCTTCTCTTGCCTTGGCCATTGTGGCTGCGGATGCTGTTTGCGCGCAGGGGCCACCGCGTGGCGATTTTGGTGGTCGTGGGCCAGGAGGAGACTTTGGGGGCCGCGGCCCTGGCGGTGGCTTTAGTGGACGTGGTCCTGGAGGGGACTTCGGCGGGCGAGGACCAGGAGGAGATTTCGGTCGCGATCGAGGCGGCGACAGCAGTGATCGTAGTCGTGACAGTGGTGACCGAGACCGTAGCAGTGATCGCGGCAGTGATCGCGGACGGGGAGGATTCGACCCGACCGAGATGCTTCGCCGGATGGACCAAGATCGCAACGGCAAGATTGAAGGAAGCGAATTGGAAGGTCGAGGAGGCGAGTTCGTGCGACGCATCCTCACCGGTACCGGCATGGAAAACAGCAACAGCATCAACGTCGAAGATGCCTCGAAAGCAGTTCAAAAGGCCCGCGAAAAGCGCGAGGCTGGCGTAGAATCGGCAAGCATGAGTTTTGGGGCCGCGTCCGACGCAAAACCAGCCGCAGGCTTCGATGCCCCCCCGCCTGTTAATGGTAAGTCGCTCGAAGAGCGATACGGCAAGACCATCGTCGACCAGGTGATGGGAATCATGTCGCGTTACGACAAGAACAAGAATCACTATCTGGATGGGCCTGAGTGGTCGGAAGTTCGTTGGCGTGATGATCCGACCCAAGACGACAAAGACAAGGATGGACGTCTTTCGATCGAAGAGCTTTGCCTGCGGGTCGTCCGTTCCAACGGAGGCCAAAGCAGCGGGCGGGACGAAGGTCGCTCGGAAGATCGCGGTAGCGGCGATCGCGGAGTGGATGCCCGTTTCCGTCTTTATGCCGAGAGCCTTTTGAAGCAAAACGATCGCAACGGAAATGGCGTTTTGGAAAAGGATGAATGGTCGCGGCTGCGTGGCAATCCGTCCGACTATGACAAGAACGGTGACGGCAAAAT
The DNA here is from genome assembly GCF_002967715.1 of Blastopirellula marina. Classification (NCBI taxonomy): domain Bacteria; kingdom Pseudomonadati; phylum Planctomycetota; class Planctomycetia; order Pirellulales; family Pirellulaceae; genus Blastopirellula; species Blastopirellula marina. The sequence continues at coordinate 75,100 of NZ_PUIA01000081.1, read as the reverse complement.
TACCGTGGAAGAGCTAACCCAGCGGTCGGAAAGCTTCGGGCAAGGCCGTTCCTCGCGTAGTGTATCGAATGAAAAACCGAAGCAGGAAACATACCGCTTCCTCACTGCAACCGAGCGTTTGCCCAAAGGCCTGCCAGATTGGTTCCTGAGCAACGATCAGGATGCCGATGGCCAGATCATGATGCATGAATTCACAACCTCCTGGAGCACTTCCAAGGTAAGTGAATTCAACGAGTACGACCTCAACGGCGATGGAGTGATTACTCCGAAGGAAGCTCTTGAATCGGGGAAAGGCTAGTGGAATTCCCTGTATTTCAAGTGTTTGTTAAGGTTCGTCAATTCTGTTGAACAAGCCACAGATTTCGATTTACAGCCTATAAAACGACCGGTACGTTCGATTCCGATCAAAGCAAACCCCTTTCTATCGTCGTGGCATCCGACGCATGAAGTCGGTACTTGTCGGGCGATGGTTACTTTCACGGATCGTCGTGGGCATGATCGAGATACGCCATAAGTCGTCTGGTGAAGTGCTACGTCAAATCAAGCTTAAGACTTTGATAGGGGCGAAGCTCTCCAGTCTGCCGCTATGTGGAGCTTGGTTGGTCGAACAGAACTTGACCGAGGCGATACTCGATATCGCCGATCTGCGTGAAGCCGACTTGAGCCGCGCCATCCTTGAAAAGACAAGCTTCCAAGATGCCTGTCTGGCGGATGCTAACCTGGCCAACGTTATCGCCCGTGGGGCCGATTTCTCGAACGCGAAGCTGCGTGGGGCAACCCTCAACGGCGGTGATTTCAACGGCAGCTCATTTCGCTACGCCGACATGAATGGCTCGCAGTGCGAGGTGGCTACGCTTTCCGATTGCGACCTGAGTATGGCGAAACTACGCGGGAACTTCACGCGGGCGAACTTAAATCGCTCTGACTTGCGGTCCTCGGATCTAAAAGGTGCCAACCTGCGGAAAGCATCGCTCAAGAAGGCTTGCCTGGAAGGGGCGATCTTTATCGGAGCCGACCTTACCGACGCCAACCTGGAAGGGGCCCAGCTAACCGGGGCTAAATTCTTTAATGCCATCCTGCGAGGAACCGTGCTGGAAAATTCGGAAGTGGATGTCCGTGTCGGAAATGGTGCCATGGCAAAAAAGAAGAAGACGCAGTCGAAATCGTGGTGGAATGTCTGGAGCTAACGTTCGAGTTGCCATGAGTTCTTGAACTGCCTCATTGTGAGTTTTCCGGTTAACAACTGTTAACGCTCAATTGGCATCGTGAAAGTTTCATGAATTTGAATCGATGTCGCGCTGTGAGGTTCTCAAGGGCGGGTATACCTGTAATTTGAACGCCGCGTTGACGCTATGCTACTCATTCGACGGTACCGTGATTGGATCGGCCAACTGGCCAAATGCCTTGTTGATGTCATCACAAGATGGCGTTCACTGAACGATATGCCGTTGTTGTTCAAAGTCTGTCCTCACTCGTCCTGAGTTTCTCAAGACGACGCGAAGTGGACATGCTGCGATGGTTTTCTTTCTCATTTTCGGGATCGTAGGAGAGTATAATATGTCCACCATCCTGATCGTCGATGATACGCCGGTCGATTCGCACCTGATTGAAGCCATATTGAAGAAAGATCCATCGAACGGCTCGATCGCCAAGGCGGGCAACGGCATGGAAGCGCTGGAAAAGCTGCATGCCATCAGCGAAGAAGTCGATCTGGTGGTGACCGATCTAAACATGCCGGAAATGAACGGCCTGGAGTTGGTGATGCGAATGCAGACCATCTATCCAGAGATCCCCGTGATTCTGACAACGGCCCACGGTAGCGAACAACTTGCAGTCCAGGCCTTGGAGCAGGGAGCCGCCTGCTATGTTCCCAAAGCGTTGATCGCCGAGCGATTGATTTCAACGGTTCAACAGGTCCGTGCTCTGGGGGTAGCGGAAAAGAATTACGAGCGACTTACCGATTGTATGCGGACCGCCGAATTCACCTTCGAACTGCAAAACGACCCAGCGTTGTTTGAACGCCTCGTTGAAATGATTCAGCAGATTTGTGGAAGCCTGGGGCTATGCGAGGACAGTGGTCAGGTTCGCTTGGGTATGGCCTTGGAAGGGGCTTTGTTTAGTGCCTGCTATCGCGGCAACCTCGAACTAACTCTCGACGAAATCGATCAGTTGCAACTGGGAAATCCTGAGGCTCTGGCTTTGGTCGAATCACGCCGGATGGCTGAACCGTATCGCGAAAGAACCGTGCGAGTCGCGGCAAAGATGTCTTCGACCCAAGCACAATTTGAAATCGCATTTGATGGCCCCGGCATCGATCCGGCGACGATACCTGATCCCAATGCGGCTAACGCACTAGATCGCATCGGCAACCGCGGTTTGGTGTTGCTGCAGGCATTCATGGATGAATTCGAGTTTGACGAAGCGTCGAAGGCCATCAAATTTGCCAAAGTGCGAACGGATGCCTCCTAAGCGTAGGGGGCAACCGTTCGTTTCCCGAACCGAGAACCGGCGTTGCGACGTCCCGATGATATATTCCGATCTATCCAAACTACTGAGTAACTCGACTGTCGCCGAACTGCCGGCCTATGACATCGCAGTCGATGCTTCGACCTATACCAAAGAAGTCGAAGAGATCTTCAACGCCAATCACGATCTCCCTGGGATCCTGATTCTGGTCGAAGATCAATTGTTGGGAGTAGTCTCACGCGAGAAGTTTCTCGAGTACATGAGTCGCCTGTTCTCGCGAGATCTCTATTCGCAGCGGCCGGTACGGCTTCTGTACGAGGCAATCAACATCAAACCGCTGGAATTGACCAGCAATATCGGCATCCACGAGGCAGCGCGGGCGGCGCTGAGTCGTCCTCGTGACGTTGCTTACGAACCTATTGCCGTTCGTTGCGAAGCGAGAACTTATCGCTTGATGTCGGTCCACATGCTGATCCAGGCCCAATCGCATTTGTTGGCTTTGGCTAACGATATGATTCAGCAACAAAAGGAAGTTGCCGATGCCGCGAATCAGGCCAAAGGACAGTTTCTTGCCAATATGAGTCACGAGATTCGTACCCCAATGAACGGCATCATTGGTATGGCGGACATCCTGCTGGAAACCCAGTTAACCGATTCACAGCGGGAATACTTGCAGATGATCAAGACTTCGGCGGATGCGCTGGTCGGGGTCATCAACGACATCCTCGACTTCTCGAAGATCGAGGCCGGCAAGCTGATGTTGGAAGAGATTCCCTTTCAGCTACGCGAAGTTCTGGGCGACTTGATGAAAACGATGGCTTTCCGGGCACACGGCAAAGGCTTGGAATTGGTCTGTCATATTCGACCTGAGGTGCCGGCCGAAGTGCTGGGAGACCCCGTACGCTTACGGCAGATTATCGTGAATCTGGTGGGCAACGCTATCAAGTTCACGGAATCAGGCGAAGTTGTCCTACGGGTTGAGTCACGCGAAGCTGAAGATGATGAATTCGTAACACTTCACTTCAGCGTTATCGATACCGGCGTAGGAATTCCTGAGTCATCCTTGCAGAAAATATTTGCCGCCTTCGAGCAAGCGGATGGCTCCACGACGCGAAAGTTCGGAGGCACCGGTCTGGGGCTTTCCATTTGTTCGCGTCTGGTTGAACTCATGAGCGGTCAGATTTGGGTGGAAAGTGAACTGGGCCAAGGTACCACTTTTCACTTTACCACGCTGATGAAGCAAGGCAGCGCGACTGACGCGCGGCTGGCACCATTCCCGCGGGAAGCACTGGCAAACCACGTTACCTTGGTGGACGACAACGATTCCGCATTGGAAGTCGTTGCTGAAATGCTGGATAACTGGGGGCTATCGCTGAAACCGTTTCGAGACGGAGGTGTTGCGCTGGCGCAATGGAATTCCACGGCCAACTGCCAGGCAGCGCAGCGTGTGGTGATTGTCGATGATGAAATGCCGACCATTGAAGGAATTGAACTCCTGCGCCGGCTACAGTCCGATATGGGCTGCGAGGCTACCAAGGCAATCTTGCTGACACGTGGAGTGATGAGTGAAAAGGCAATCCAGGAACTTCCGTGTCGAATTGATGCCGTCGTTGCGAAGCCGGTAAAGCAGTCTGATTTGTTCGACGCTATGGTCACTGTTCTCGGTTACGAGGAACTCGCACGCCGTCACGAGCGTCAAGCAACTGCGGACGGTATGCCAGTCACCATTCAGGCCAAGATTCTTCTAGCGGAAGACAACCTGGTAAATCAAAAGCTGGCATCGCTTCTTCTTGAAAAGTGCGGGCACGAGGTCCATGTCGTCGGAGATGGCAAACAGGCTGTCGAAGCTTGGAGTGCCCACGAGTTCGATCTGATCTTGATGGACGTTCAGATGCCCATTATGGATGGGTTTGAGGCCACGGCTGCCATTCGTGCGATCCAAGCTGAAACGGGACGTCACACACCGATCATTGCCATGACGGCTCATGCGATGAAAGGGGATCGGGAACGATGCTTGGAGGCTGGCATGGACGATTATGTCACCAAGCCAATCAATGCGAATGTCCTGTACGAAGTCATCGAGCGTGTTTTGACGCGAAAAGACTCGCCGTTGCCAACAGAGGAGGCAATCGTAAACGACCGCGATGTCGTGGAGGAGGCCATCGAAGTGGAAAGCTTGCCTGAGCCAAGCGAGCCAGTAGCTGAGGAGCCTGTCGAACTAAAGTTAGTGAACTATGCCGGTGCCTTGGCGAATGTCGGCGGTGACCACGACTTACTGGTTACGTTGATTGGTGTTTTTATGGAAGATAGCCAGCGTCTGCTGACAGACATGCAAGACGCGCTCGCCAATCAGGATGGACCCAAGCTTCAACGGAGTGCCCACAGCATGAAAGGTTCGTTTGGATATTTCGCTGCAGAGAAGGGGATTGAAGCTGCCAAACGAATGGAAGATCACGGACGTAACGAGGACTTTGAGCGAGCAGAGGAAGACCTGCGAATCCTGCTCGAACAATTCCAAGCAATCAGCCCCGAGCTCGCTTTAATCACTCGGGGAATGGTTGCCAGTTAGGTTTAGCGACCACCGCGGCCACTTCCTCCGCCACCACTAAAGCCACCTCGCCCGCTGCCACCGGATGGGGGGCCTCCCCCTGATCCTCCGCGGCTTCCACGGCCACTGTCGCCTCCTGAACGCTGCATCTGATCGCGAATGCGTTGGAACATTTCCATTCGTTGACGCATTTCGTCAGGGTTCGGTGCTGCTGCCGCCGGGGCATTATTGCTGGCATTGTTCGAGCCACTGCTCGAACTGTTCGCCGCGGTCGAATTGACTGTGACCGATTGACCGGTCAATGATGACAACGCCTTCTGGATCGTCTCGGGATTTGAACTGCGGACCTTGACCACCTGCATGGTTTGATTGGTGTCGTCACCTGCTTGATCTAGTTCTTCGACCAAGGATTTTACTTCTTCAAACAGCGGATCCGGAGCAGAAACCACCAGCGAATTGCTTCGGGCATCGACGCCGATGGTCATCTTTTCTGGTTCACTTGCGGCACCACCGCCACCCCCTTCGCGACCTCCCCGGCCGCCTCGCAGAGCGCGGATGAAGTCTTCTGGAGAAGGCTGACGCTGTTGTTGCCCATTTCCGGTGCTGGCGATTCGGTCGGCGTACACGGTCTGCACAATGGTCGCGATATCCTGAGCACTGGTAAACAGGACAGGGATCATCCGAGGCGTTCGCTTGGTTTCGACCTGCTCTGGGCTGTGTGGCTGGTCCATGATCTTGAGAAGCTGATCGATCTTGTCCAAGTCTTGCACGCTTGCCTGAACGACCAACGCGTTAAGTCGCATGTCGGGGATGATACTCAAGGAACCGCCCGAGAGGGAGGTGCTCGCACTGCTGGAGCCAAGCCCCATCAGCGATCCCATCAGGCCGCCGCCACCGCCGAGCATTTCCGAGGCGATATCACCCATCAGCGATCCGCCGCCGTCGTCGCTTGGCGTAACGCCCGTCAGAATGCTTTGCAGCATCTGCGCGGCAACATCGGCTTTCACGTAGCGAAGGTAATAGACAGAGTACTCAGCCGAGGACGAGTAACGTGAGCTCAAGGTTTCAATCAGCGCCTCGAGCTTGTCTAACGAGTCCTGGTCGTCCGAGGCAATGATCAAACCGCTGGGCCCCATCATGACCACGATCTCGCCTGGCTTCTGGGTTCCGTCGGATTCAGGAGCAGGCTTGATAGCTGGTGGGCCAGACTGCTGGCTGGATGGGTTAGGGGCCTGAGCCGTGGTGATGATTGGTGCCTGTTTGGCTTGCGCTTCGGGAGCGTCGTCTTCGTCGAAAGTGACGAAGTGGAACTTCCCATTTCGCGAGTGACTAGCTTCCGAGTCGAATGAAGGCTGAACGCTGTGGGCTTCGTCATTCGACGAATTGCCTGTGGTGGCCGGCGATTCTGCGGCCGGTGCATTGGGGTTATAGCCCCGCACGGCTGGAGTCGACGAAGGACGTACCACGCGAATACGGCTCGTGCTGACTGTTGGCCACAGCATTTCGAGTTCACTTAAGACACGTTCGGCCGCGGTACCAGAAAGGGGAATCGAACGAATGTTGCCTCGTTCCGCTTTCATGGCCAAGGCTGCTTCTGGATCTTCCCCCATCTTCATCAGCAGATCCTTAATCTGACTGATCTGATCTCCAGTTCCACGCACGAGAAGCTGCGAGCTCAGCGGATCGGCATCGATGATGGGTGCATTGGGATTCGGTTTGTCTCCTGCGGCCCCAAAAAGCTTGTTGATCGATAGCACGGCCATTTGCGGGTCGACGACCATCAGTTGGATCACTTCGACCTGCTTCGAGTCGCGCTGCATCTGAGAAAGCGTTGCCTTGACGGTAGAGTGTTCATCGCCGCGGGCCAATGCGATCAGATTGCCGGTATTTTCATCGATCGCCAGGCGAACGTCCGGGTTGCCGGCCAGAAGGGTCTGCATGACCTGCAGCGTCGTGGCTGGATCGAGCGTTCCTAGCGGGTAAACTTCCAGTTGAAGCTGATCGGCCGGAGAACTGCCCAGGCCGCCGCCAGGCACATCGACCTGGGTGATCAGCTTCTGGACTTTCTCAACAGCATCTTTTTTCCCCGTGATGAAGATCTTGGTTCCGAGGGTATCGGTAGCCAAACGAATGGAACCGTCTGTAGCGGTGTTCGAGCCTGCTTCCATGCCCAGCAGTTGGCGTACCACGGCCAAGATTTCTTCGGCCATCAAGTTCTTGGTTTCGACGACAGTAACATCGCTACCAAACGGGTTTTCGACCGCTTGGATCATATCGCGGATGGTGCGCAGGCGACCTGCTGTCTCGGTAACAAATACTTGCTGGGACTGTGTCAGAGCAACCACCGATCCTTGAGGGCCAATCAGCTTAGTGATCTCGGCTTCCGCTTCGTCCGCGGTCATCTTCTTCAGATTGAAAAGACAGCTGACCAATTCGTATTCGCCACGATTGTCGAGGTCCTCCATCGAGACTGTCGCCACCAGGTTCGGTGGAATCCCGTCTTCCAGATTTACGACAATCAGCATCTTTTCTCGTCGAACGAGTGTATAGCCTTTGGTCAGCAAGATGCTGTTGAGCAGGTCGATTGCTTCTGACGGAGTATAAGGTTTGCCGTCGGTATAGTTAAAAGTACCTGGGGGAGGGGAGTCCATGACCAACGACAGGTCCGATTGTTCGGCGAACCAGTCCAGCACGTCTCCCCATGGTTGATAGCGAAAGCTGAACTTCATCGTGTGGTCACCAGGTGCAGTCGCGACGTCCGAAGGGGACATCGCCGACGGCGCGGGACCAGGGGCATTCGTAGCAATAGGCGACGCAGGAGGGGCTGCCTCTTCGCGATTTGGAGGAACCACTTGATCTGCGGGAATCGTTTCAGGATTGTTTGAGATTCCAGCCAGCTCTTCCCATTTCGCGCGTTGCGATGGGCTTAACAGTCGGTTAGCAAATCGTTCGAATTCGGCCTGTTCGCGAGGGCCTGCGTCAGGCTTCTGCACGGCCGCAAGACGGCGCGAGAGTTCCTCTTTCTGCCAATCGGCCAAGTTCAACTGACCAGCGATCGAAGGTTCTAGAATCGACGGGAGCCCAGCCTTTTTAACCTTTAGCTTTTCCAGCTTCTGTTGCTGTTCGGGAGTTAGCAGCGCCATCGCCTGCTTTTCGGACTCGGCGACGTAGGCATCCAACTTGGCCTGCTTTTCTTCAGGGGAAGCCCCTTTCAATTCCAAGGCCATATCCAGCGCTTGCTTTTCGCGTTCATAAGCCAGGGTCTTCAGTTTTACCCGCACTTCGTCACTTAACTGTAGCTCGTTGGCTGCCTGATCTTCCAAGGCAATAGCCAATGCCCCTACGAAGGTGGGGTCTGCCGCATTTAGGGCGGCAAAATGGTAGTTGGCGGCCACAACAGCAAACGAAAAGGCAAAAGCCAATGCCCGGTATGGATTATTGAGCCAGTGAAGCATCGTGTGCATAAGGGTTTGCAGTTTAAAGAGTTAGCGGATAATTTGCCTGGTAATGGCCTGCCAAGCTATGGTGCCACGGAGGCAACTTGGGTAATGCTCTCAATCTAATCTAAACCCCACTAATCGCCCTAAGTGTCAGAAATCGAGAAACTTTTTGATATTCCAGCGGGGCAGCGGGCAATCGCTATGAAATTTGCTTGCCGGAAAGCGTTTGGTCACGACAATGAACTTGCAGGGAGGCAATTCCAGGGCTCTGGGCACGCCACTCCTACCGCTCCCAACTCATCCCGAATGCTGTTTCGCTGTTAAGAGAAGCACGAATGTCGTATCGTCGCTCCCTTGTTTGCTTAGGTCTTGTGTTTGCCGCTTGGGCGTTGGCAAGTTCGAACGCAACCGCTCAGAAGCGAGTAACGGTACCTGATCCCCGGGCATTCGGCCTCGACATCAAGCCTGGGCTGGTCCTGTATAACGTGACCGGTAACGTCGAGTTCCGAACGGAGGATGGGGAAGAGGAAGTCGGAAAGATCCAGATTGCGATCGGGTCGAGCCTGGTGATTCTTCAGCCGGATGGTCGCCTGGTGACACGTTCGATCAGCGAGGTCAAGAAGACCGATAAGCCGTTCGAGGGAATGGACCGTAAGGAGCTTGAAAAGCGACTGCAGGATGAGCATCCTGGGTTTCGCACGTTTACGTCTCGACACTTCATCTTTGTCTACAACACCTCCAACGAGTTCGCCCAAGGCACCATGCGAATCATGGAGTCGATGCTTCCGGGCGTGATGGCCCATGCCAAACGGCAGAAGATCGACGTTCATGAGCCTGAGGTGCCGCTGGTGGTGATCATGTTCGCCACCGAACGCGAATACAAAGACTTTGCCCAATTGCCGGACGGGGTTGTTGCGTACTACGATACGATCGAAAACCACGTCGTCATGTACGAGAAACCGACTCAAACGCCCTTCAAATGGGATCTCTACATTCGTCAGGCCATCTCCACGATATCGCACGAAGGAGCCCATCAAATCCTGCACAACATTGGCGTTCAGCAGCGATTATCCCGCTGGCCGATGTGGATTTCGGAGGGAATTGCCGAGTACTACGCACCGACTGAATTCGGGAAACGCATGCGTTGGAAAGGGGCAGGGGATATCAACGATATGCGAATGTTCGAGTTGGAGTCGTATCTGAAAGCCCGGGATGCCAACCAGGCCGACGGTACGATGGTGGACGATACCGTCGGGGCCGGTAGCCTGACCTCGACCGGATACGCATCGGCCTGGGCACTGACCCATTACCTGGCGTCTCGTAAGAAGATCGAATTCGACAAATTCATGAAAAAGGTCAGCGAACTGAGGCCACTGGAAGGGGCGATCGACCGCGGCACCAATGGTAAGGTTTCCAGCAACCAGGAAGTCTTCAAAGAGTATTTCGGAGACAACTTTGCCGAGATTGAACGCGCCGTCGTTGATCACCTGAAATCTCAGCCTTACGACCATCCGCTGAAGGAATTCCCCCATGTGGTGGCGTCCGTTCAGGTCATGGTCAACAATCGTTCCTTTGGACGAGCCAATGTCTTCCACAGCCAAGAGTTGGCGGCCAAGTGGCAGCAGGAACAAGTTCGCAAACTTGATGCTACCCAGCAACAAAGTGCTCAGATAGGTATGGAGATTTTCCCGAATCGATCGGCTGCTGAACGTTTTGCATCGCAATGGTTGCGAGCCAACAACTGACGTTTTTGCCCGCCCCTCTCTTTTCCGAACCACCAAAAACCCCGATAATTAGCGGCAGTACCTGGAATTGGTCTTGGTACTGACCCGTCCCGGGACCCCACCTAAATGCCCGAAAGGAAATTCATGATCCGTTCACTTTGCGCCATCGCGATGGTGCTGGTCGCTCACGCGGCTTTTGCCCAGGAGATTAAATTGGAGTCGACCGAACAAAAAGCTTCCTACGCCATTGGCCGTAATATCGCGAACGAAATTGCTAATCCCGATGTACCCTTTGACGTCGATGCCCTGGTGGCAGGTTTTCGTGACGGCCTGACCGGTGCCGAGTCGAAGCTGACTGAAGAACAGGTCGGTGCCGCTCTCCAGGCTTTCCAGGCTTTGGTCCAAACCCAGATGCAGAAAAAGGCCGAAATGGCCGCCAAGGCTGGTACGGAATACCTGGCCGATAACGCCAAGAAGGAAGGTGTCAAAACCACCAAGAGCGGTTTGCAGTACGAAGTCGTCAAAGAAGGTACCGGGGCTACGCCAAAGCTGACCGACACGGTTGTCTGCCACTATAAAGGCACCCTGATCGACGGCACCGAGTTCGATAGCTCTTACAAGCGTGGCGAACCAGCTCAGTTCCCCGTCAATGGTGTCATCGAAGGTTGGACAGAAGCTCTGCAACTGATGAAGGTCGGTGGCAAGTGGAAGCTGTACATTCCTGCCGACCTGGCTTATGGCCCTCAAGGCCGCCCAGGCATTCCACCCAATGCCGTTCTGCTGTTCGATATCGAACTGCTTGACATCGCTAAGTAGTCATCGCGATTGTCATATATTTTGAACCAAGAAGCCTGCCGCAACGTGGCAGGCTTTTTTATGGCCTGGCACCAAGGATTCCGCCCAACTTCGCGTGCACGTCCTGCGTTTGCCGTACCACCAGAACACGGAAGTTACTGAAGTAGAAGATACTTCCCTTACCGCCGTGAACTTCCCAGGTTTCCGGATCGATTGTGGTGGTAATCAATTCAATCAGTTCATCGGCACCACGCTCGTCGATGGCACCCCCGCCGTTGGCTGACTTCGCTTCCGACAAACTTTCGGCAGGCTGTTCCTCAGCTAACTTCTTGAGGTCGTCTCGAACACTCCGAAGTCGCGACCCCAATTTGGCCTGTAGTTTTTCCTTCTCGTACTCGGCGAAGTCCTCGTTGAGCATCATCTCGGCATAGAGGGCGCAGATGCGAACGATCGCCTTTCGTCGCTTGTGAATCGAATCACTTGTTGCTTCATCGCGCAGGGCTGTCCGAATAGCCTTGCGGATCTCATGCGGCTCAAGCGGTTCCTGGTGTTCGACCTGGGCAGGGTTGAGTTCTGTGCTGACAACAGGTTTCTGGGAAGGAGGAGCCGTCAGAATCGCCATCACGCAAAGCAGGGAAGTCATGAGGTACTCCTTGGGGATCGGAACAAGATCTAGCGTCGAGTGTGACAAATTCCCACAGGTTTGGCGAATCACTGGCGAAGAAATTGATTGCCCGACTTCTACCCAGTTGGCCTGGTCTTCCTAATCTTCGATTCCGCCCAAGCGACAGCCTCGGGCAGCCGTCCATAGGTCAGCAGAAATGTTGCGGTGGCCATCCCCAGGGCAGCACCCAGGCAGACATCGCTGGGGAAATGCATCTGAAAGACAACCCGCTGAAAACAGGCCAGGGCAGTGACCAGCAGAAAGTACCAACGGGCATGGGGGTAAAGAAAGCAGAGTCCCACACAAAGCCCCGCCGCCGTTGCCGAGTGGCCAGATGGAAAGCTTTGCAGGGCCGATTGGCGGAGCTCGTCTTGCGACAGCCAATTCATAAACGGAAACCATTGATAGAAGCTGTCCCAGATGGACAAGGAAAAATCGAACGCGTGAGGGCGATAGCGAGCGATTCCAAAGAACTTGGCAACATTCGCCATCAGGCCAGCACCAAAAGCGGTGCCTAGTAGCAAGCCGACTTTCCAGCGGTTGGCCAGATCCAGGGCAAACACAGCCAGGACGACCATGATCACGCCGGTACCGTGGCCGAAGACTTCCGAAAGAGCGATAAGCTTTTTCAAATCCCCTTCGATGTAACGAAATTCGTGAGGGGGGGCTGCCAACTGACCGCTGACCGCGTGATCGATGAACAACGAAAGCACGCCACAGAGGGCCAGGACGCCAGATAGAACTATGAAGAAGCGAGCAGGAAACCGCTCGACCTTCGCGTCCATCAAGCTCGGAGCAGGCAAGGGGGCGGCGTAGGAGCTTTCTGCCTGCCGGGGGGACTCCACTTTTGCGTTGGCGTGGTGTGTGGTCACTGTCTTGTACATGTTCCGATCGATGGTAAATGCCGTGCTATCGCCAAATTAACGCTTTTCGTTGGTTTCACCAATGGCAGACTGGTACTGGCGAAGTGCCATTGGCCGAGGGGCTTCAATTCGGGTAAACTGCCCGCTTGACCCGTGTGCAAGCAAAGGAATGCTGCCATGTTCTCCGCGAACAAAAACCTGGGGCTGCTTATTGCCCTCTGCTTAGTTGTATTCTTCACCAATCTCGGTGGTCCCAAGTTGTGGGATCGCGACGAGCCACGCAATGCTGGCTGCGCGATCGAGATGATCGAAGCCGCGGACTGGGTCGTTCCTCGATTTAATGACGAGCTACGCACGCACAAGCCTGTGTTTCTTTACTGGCTGATGATTACGGCCTATTCCCTATTCGGGATCAGTGAGTTTAGCGCCCGGTTTTTTTCCGCGTTCCTGGGAATGATGACGGTTCTGCTGACCTACGACATGGGGCGGCGATTGTTTAATGTCACGGCCGGACTATGGGCCGGTGTTTGCCTGGCAACCACGATGATGTTTACCGTCGCGTCGCGCGCGGCGACCCCTGATGCACCTTTGATCTTCTTTGTCACGCTGGGGCTGTGGACCTTTGTTTTCTTCAGTTTCCCGCAAGGCGAGCAAAGCGAACGCACCGAGTCGACCTACTATCCGGCCCAGTGGTGGCAAGTCGCATTGCTATATGGTGCATTGGGGCTGGCTGTGTTGTCGAAGGGGCCGGTAGGACTGATCTTGCCAACGGCGATCATGGGCATGTTCTTGTTGATCATGCGTTTGCCGGCAGCCGAGCCAACGACCACCTGGTGGCAATGGGGAGTTTCCTTGTTGCGACCTTTCTACCCAATTCATTTTCTGAAAACCGTTTGGTTCATGCGTCCGATCCTTGCGGTCGTGGCCTGCCTGGGAGTGGCACTGCCTTGGTACATCTGGGTCGCCGCTCGTGATTTTCGTTGGATCGAAGGCTTCTTCCTCGACCACAATCTCAATCGCGCGGTGACTTCCTTTGAAGGGCATTCAGGGCCACCGATTTACTATCTGATCGCAATATGCGTTGGCTTCTTTCCCTGGTCGGTCTTTTTCACGCCGATGCTGTGGGATCTGAGCCAGCAACTGAGAAGCAATACGAAGACGAAAGCCGCGCTGATTTTCTGCTGCTGTTGGGTTGGCGTATGGATGGGGGCTTTTTCGATCGCACAGACGAAGCTTCCCAGCTACATCACGCCGCTTTACCCTGGCCTCGCGCTAATCACTGGGGTGTTTGTATCCCGAGTGATCGAAAAGCGGACTGAACTTTCACCTCGCTGGCTCGATCTTGGATTCGGATTGACGACCGTCGTCGGAGCGGTGCTTGTGGTCGCCTTGACGATCCTGGCTGGCAAATTCATGCCAGGCGAAGAACTGGTGGCGTTGGTTGGCTTGCTGCTTGTCGTTGGTGGTGGCCTGGCGTGGTGGCGAAAGTCGCAGCAGAACTATCAGCAAGCGTTTCGCGTGTTCGCGGTCACTTCCATGTTGTTTATCGTCGGGGTGTTTGCCGTTATCGCTCAGCGTGTTTCAGATCAACAACAGATCGGTCGGCTATTGGCCGATATCGAGGCCGCCGAGCCAGAAGCTCAGCTATGCTCTTTCGGGGTGAGCGAATCCAGTTGGGTGTTTTATGCCCGTCAGTCGGTAAAGTTCATTCCCGAGGACCCTGACGAACTTCAGGCGGAATTTGCCGACGGCCCGAACATGGTCGTTCTGACGACGCCAGAGAAACTGGCAGAACTGCCGCCGGAACTACGAGAGCAACTGAAAGAAGTCGCTCAGGCTCCTTACTTCTTAAAGCAATATCCCCTGATCGCTCTGCGTCCCTCGCCCCAGTTGGTGGAAGTAGCTGCTAAGCAGCGAGCTGCGAGCCAGCGATGATCAGTCGTTCCGTATGATCCGTAAATAACGGTTATGCGGGCTGATCTCCCATTTCAATCTCTGTCGATTTGCTTGCCTTCCAGGGAAAGCTAAGGTTGTGCGTTAAATAGCGACATCCAAAGCTTCATTTCGAAGGACGCAGCTATGCGTAAAAACAAGCATTTCATTCTCGTCGTCGAAGACGATCCGCTTTTGGCGGACATCACCGCCTTCCGATTGGAACTGCTTGGGTTCGAAGTGCAGATCGTCGAGAACTCGGACGCGGCACTTACTCAGTTTGAAGAGAAGCAGATCGACCTGGTAATTGTCGACCTGGAACTGGCCGGCATGAAAGGCTTGGACCTGATTCATCAACTTCAGGTCCATGAAAAGAGCTACCAGACACCGGTCCTCGTTTTCTCAACCGATCCAAGTCTCGATGTCGTGCAAAAGGCATTCAAAGCCGGGGCCAAGGATTACCTCGTAACCCCTTACGACCCGGCCGTTTTAGAACACAAGATCGAACTGCTCTTATCGCCTCAGGCGGTGAGTTAGTCGAACGGGTGCATTGACAGAGATTCACGATGGCTGGACGACTAGGTGACATTCTGGTAGCCCGCGGGCATATCACCCAGGAACAACTCGAATCGGCGCTCCGTAGTCAGGGTTCCGAACGAGGTATGCTGGGGGCCATTCTGCTGCGCCGAGGGCTCGTTACTCGCGAGCAAGTCGGTTCAGCACTTTCCGAGCAGTTCGAGGTTCCTTTCGAGACAATCGTCGCCGAGGCAGTGAATCCGCAGTTGGTTCGTCTGCTCCCGGAAGAGTTTTCGCGAAGCCGTACGACGGTGCCTGTTGGCCTGGTCAAACGACGTCTGCAACTGGCGATGGCCGCTCCAGACGACATCGAGACGATCTCGGAAGCGGAACTGATCACCGGTTACCCAATCGATCCGATCGTGAGTTTCACCGCCGATATTCAAGATACGCTCGATCGTGGGTTCGACGACAAGATTGTCGCTCGCCAGACGATCGTTGACATGAAGCTGCAGGAACTCGAGCAGCATGAAGACCAGGATGACCAGGCCGAGGAAATCGCCGCTCTAAATGAAGAAGAGTCAGCCCCGGTGGTTCGTCTGGTGAGGTCCATCCTGTCGGGGGCAATCAACTCAGGCTCAAGCGATATTCACCTGGAACCGCACAAGCCGGAAATGCGCGTACGTTACCGTGTCGATGGTCAATTGCAGCAAGTGATGACCATTCCCAATCACATTGAAGAGGCCGTGATTGCCCGTATCAAAGTGATGGGCGATATGGATACCACGGAGACGCGTCGCCCTCAGGACGGCCATATCAGCATTGAGGACAACGGCAAAAGCGTGAACTTTCGTATCAGCACCATCCCCACCGTACTGGGCGAGAAGGTCGTGATGCGTCTGATCGACGAAAGCTCGAAGGTTTTCCGTATGGACCAGTTGGGCTTCAGCGATATTGATCGCCAGCGTCTGCAGGAATTGATCGACAAGCCGCACGGCATGCTGGTCGTGACTGGGCCGACAGGTTCTGGTAAGTCGACCACTCTTTACGCGATGCTTACCGAGCTGAACCAGGTTCACCGCAATATCGTGACGGTGGAAGACCCTGTGGAATATCGCCTGCCAGGTATCACTCAGGTTCATTCCGACAACGAATTCGGGCTAGGTTTTGCCAACGCACTGAAATACATCATGCGGCAAGACCCCGATGTCATCATGGTGGGTGAAATCCGCGACCACGAAACGGCAACGACCGCCGTTCAAGCCGCTCTGACCGGGCACTTGCTGATCAGTACATTGCATACCAATGATGCGGTCGGTTCGGTGACGCGATTGAACGACTTGGGTATCGATCACTTCCGTATTGGTGGCTCGCTATTGGGAAGCGTCGCACAGCGTCTGCTGCGTACGATATGCCCTTTCTGCAAAGAGCCTGCCAAGCCGAATCAGACGATGCTTGAGACGATCGCCCGTCGCTGCAAGATTCCGTCCGATGCCGTGTTTTACCACGGACGCGGTTGCAACAAGTGCCTGGGTAGCGGGTATCAGGGGCGTGTGCCGGTATTCGAGATCATGGTTAACACGTTGCGTATGGCCGAGGCGATCGATCAAGGAATGCCTCAGGCAAAACTACGAGAAATGGCGGTCGAGGAAGGGATGACCGATCTGTTGACTGCCGGCATTCGGATGGCCGTTGCAGGGCGTACCACGCTGGAAGAAGCGTACTTCAAGACGATGGGTTAGGCCACTGCCATGAAAGCAACGACAGTTCGATCAAACGCATCAGGCTCCGGGGTTGGCGGCTTTTTCAATTGGCTGCATTCGATTCAACTGACGCCTGGACGCCGACGCAAGTCCGTCTCGCCGCGTCGTTTGGGTGAGGTGTTCTCGCACCTGGCGACACTGCTAGAAAACGGCGTCACACTGCCCAAAGCCATTATGACGATCGCCAACGAATCGACGATGCGTTGGGGGCGAACCCTGTTGATGTCGCTGCACTCGGCGATTGAACGAGGGGATAGCTTCTCAAAGGCACTCAGTAGCCAGGAGGGGGTCTTCGACGAGATCCTCATTCAACAGATTCGCATCGGCGAACGATCCGGCAACGTGCCGCAAGTTCTGCGTCGAATCTCCGATAAGCTTGAAACCGACAACGACCTGCGCGGTCGCATCATGAAAAAGCTCAGCTATCCGGCTATCGTAACGTTGGCTGGAAGTGGGGTTTGTGCATTCATGATCCTGTTTATCTTGCCGGTCTTCGAGGATACCTATCGTAAGTCGAAGATTCCCCTACCTCTGCCAACGCAGATTCTGGTGAATGTTGGTCATTTCACCACGTCATACGGATGGATCATTCTGCTGGCGTTGATCGGACTTGCGATTGCGATTCGACAGTTGAGACAAAAACAAACATTCGCGATCGCCATGGACCGGAAGCTGCTACGCTTGCCGCTCGTCGGACCGTGGCTAGTGGATATGGCCATGCTTCAGTTTATGGATGCCTTGGGAACGATGTTGGAAAGTGGCTTTCACCTGGCCGATGCCTTGGCGCAATGTCAGGGAACGGTCGTTAATCGGGCCGTTAATCAGGCCATCGGATCGCTGGGAAAAGCTGTTCGGCGCGGGGAGCGACTCAGCCGTGAAATGGATCGGCATCAGCACTTGTTTCCGCCGGTGGTCAGCCAATTGGTGATCGTTGGCGAACAAACCGGCAACCTGGGGCCGGCAAGCCGGCAAATTCGCGACCACTTGAAGAAGGACGTCGAACGCAAGACCGACAACTTCGTTCGCGTTGTCGAACCGATCACAACGATTCTGATGGCATTGCTGGTAGGAGGGATTCTACTAGCGATTTATATGCCAATGTTCGGAATGTTAGACCTTGTAGAAAAATAAGTGCGTTCTCGCAACCTACAGTTATCTGGCAGCAGTGACAGGCCAAACAATCATGTCGCTCTTGTCAAATGGGTAGGCAGCTGGAACAGATAAATTTCAACCCGTTAGATAGTAAAAAAAGATGTACCAATCCAAGTTGAATCGAAAGCGTCGTGGGTTCTCCTTGCTAGAACTGTTGGCAGTCGTAGTCATCCTGGGAATCATCGCAGCGATTGTTGTTCCCCGCGTGAGCACCTCGAGCGCACTGGCGAAGCAACGCGTCAACGAGCACAACATTGCTACGCTCAATGCGGCAGTCGAACGCTACTTCGTCAATGAAGGAAGCTGGCCAAGCGCGTTGACCGACTTGGGAACCGATTACCTGCCAGATGGCGTTCCGGCCGTTCCGACCGATAGCTCGCTGAGCTATACGATTGACGGTACGACCCATCGTGTTAGCGCAATGTAAGAACGATGGCCTATCTTGATGCATTTCAAAACGATCGTACCTGCAAGCAGGCACGGTCAACGGTAAACCGGCATCAAGGTTACAGCCTGTTAGAACTATTGGCCGTCGTGACAATCCTCGGATTGTTGGCGGCCATCGGCGCTACCAGGTTAGCTCCTGGCATTCAAGGTAACGTCGCCAGGGGAACTGATTCCTTTCGTACGTTGATGGCTTTGCGACAGGCTCGGGCAGCGGCCATTGCTACCGGCGACGATCATCGCCTACGCATGATTTCATCCAGCGGGACGATTACAGGCTTTCAGATCGAACGCCTGGGAGGATCGACAACGATTGTCGAAGGCCCGCATAACTTCTCAGACGAAGCCACCATTCTGCAATCCGGTAGCCACGCGACCTTTAATTTCCAGGGGGAAGCAACCGTCGCACCAGTGCTGACATTTGCAGGCCCGGATCGAACCGATCGCATTACTGTGGTCGCCGCAACCGGCTGGGGATTGCTCGAAGAATTGTAAGTCAGCGGCTCCTTGTTGCCAGGGGCATTTCTTTTGACGTCCATTCGGGGTGACCTATTCTTACACGTCCCCATGCGCACCTGGTGCACCGAAATTGGACGAAAAGGTCATGAAGAAGTCGAACAATGCGTACAGTCTGCTGGAGGTGGTTATCGCCACGTTCCTGATGGGATTGGCGATCATTCCGGCAATGAACTTCATGACTTCGGCGATTCATACTGGCCAGGAGTTGGAGACGTGGAACCAGATGAATCTGCTGGCGGTGAGCAAGTTGGAACAGCAACTTTCCATTGCTGCGGCGGATTTTCTGGAAGGATCGGAAAACGGTACGTTTAGCGATCCCGGATTGGAAGGGATTCGTTACACGGCGACGCGATCGACTTCCACGGCCAGCGGAGGCATCACCGATCAGTTGATGGTGCTGACTGTAACCGTGTGGGACGACGAAAACGGTAACTCGGCAATAGATAGCGGCGAAGCTCAAGTCTCATATGCGACGAAGCTTGCCAGCATGGCCCTTTATCAAGATGGCACATAACACACGCACAAATCGACATGGCTTTAGCCTACTGGAACTGCTGGTCGCGGTGACGCTATTGGTGTCCGCGGTGACCGCCGTCTCGGTGTTGTTGCGCGTGAACTACGATACGTGGCTTGACTATCAGTCTGATAATTTGCGGAATGAAGCGGCCGTTGGTGTGTTGCGGCACATTGTACGGCAAGTTCGCCAGTGCGAAGAAGTCACGGCGATCAGTTCTTCCGGCGACAATTCCGGATCGCTGTCGCTGTTGATGCCTGATGGCTCAACGGTCGTGTGGGATCATGCAGGCACTAATGTGTACTACGGCACGACAACAGCAAATCAGTTACTGGGCAACAATATCACTGGACTGCGATTCGTTGGCTATCAGGTTGATGGCACGACCGCGACAACGGTTGCCCAAGATGTGCACTGCGTACGAGTTACTGTGAGTTACTCCTTGCCTGATCGGGCAACGGCCAGTCGAACCCTTACGACGAATGCCTGGTTGCGAGCATTTTAAGGAACTGTACTTACAACATGATCTTTCATCGCTTCAACTCGAACTTCGTCAATCGTTCTCCGCGACGCGGGTTCGCATTGTTGTTGGTGTTGATCGTCATGGTGCTTACTTCCCTGATTTTGGTGGGAATTGGCAATGGATTAACGACGCAGTTCTCGGCATATCGAAACACGGCGGACTACGACCAGGCCCAGTACCTAGCTGGGGCGGGAGTCCACCATGCCATCGCGATGATCGAAGAAGACAACTCTTGGCGAGGCACCATCAGCAACGTGGAGCTACCGCCGGGAAGCGGCAATCGTTACAGCGTGACCGCAGCCAACGGTGATCCGGGAGAAATCATCGTAACGGCTACGGGAGAAGCAGGTGAGATAACTCGACGTTTGGAGTGTGTCGTTAGTACTAGCGGCTAAGAAGGCTATGGCAGCAAAACGCAATCAGAAAAAAGTCGACAATCGACCTGTGCTGGCCCTGCAGATCGGTCATACCAAGGTTCGTGCCGTTCTGTATCAGTTACGAGAAGGAAGGCCCGTTGCTTGCGAATCTCTGGAAGAGAGGTGGCAAGATGGTGGTTTGAAGATCGCTTCTGAAGAAGGCATGCAAGGTCTGAAGAAGGCGTTGCGCACACTTCTTTCCAACGTGCCGCGTGGCGTGGACGAGGCCTATGTCGCCTTGTCAGGCGAGTTCTGCGTTACACGCGTGGTGAGCGACACAAACGACAACGTGATGCACGAAGTTCGTGAAATCGAATCTCGCAGCCGACTATACCTGTCGTTGGGACATGGTCCAAAGGTGGTTGCCGGTAGTATCGTGCAGCAAGATCCACGTCATCAGCATGCAACCGTTTCCGTCGTTCACCGACAAACTATCGAGGCAATCCTTGACGTGGCGAAATCGGTCGGTCTTGCGGTGATTGCGGTCGAGCCAACGGTTATTTCCCTCTGTCGACTCATGGGGGCCTTGAGACTGGACCGCGAAGCTCCATCGCTATTGGTATGTCCTGGTCAGTCTGGCGTGGAAATCGCCGTTACGTTCCAGGGGCAGCTATACCTCGATTACCGTCCAGCGGGAATTACCCAGCAAGAAGAGATCGCGGAAATTCTTGTTCAACACCTGGAAAGACTACAACGCTATTGCCGACGCCATGCTCGTGTCCTGCAGAATGCGATTGCTTCGGTCTATTTGACCGGCGAACAATATCGAGCCGAGGCTATTCGCCAACAACTCGGCGATCGCTTGAAGATGCCAGTGCAGATCCTGGAAACGGTTGATACGGATAGCGAGCTAACACCGCTGCTCAAAGGTGTGCCCATTTCGCATTATCCGGCCGCCGGAATAGGGCTATTGGCTATTCGTGAATACGCCACGCCAGGCCCGAATCTGATGGACCGACTGAAGTCAGATCACGAAGAACATCTGCTGAAGCGGACCATGAAGGTCCTGGGACCAATCGCGGCAGTGATCCTTTTTGCGGCAGTAGTGTGGGGATATCTGTTTCAGCAGCGGTGGCATTTGCAGCAGTTGGAGGTGCAGGCCGCAGAACTCGAACCCATTCACCGTGAGTCACTATTGCTGCACAGCGCGATGAAGCAAGGTCGTGAAACGCTTAACGTGCATCAGCAGATCGGTCATCAGTTGCGACAGCCTGAGATTGCCAAGTGGGTGCATGCACTGGGTAGTAAGGTTCCTCAAAATACGTGGCTTACGAGTATCGCATTGGATCAGGAAGGGGACCTGAGTATCGAAGGAAACGCCACCGCCGAGGCGAGTATTTACTCGTACGCCGAAGAAATCGGGCAGTTGCCCTTTGTCAATCGAGCTACCGTGGATGGGGCAATTCCTAGCGCAACCAAGTCTGGACCGGCCGTAAAGTTTACGATTCACTGTGACATTGACGCCTGGGAAAACTTGAAGGAGGACAGCGATGATAGCGTTTAGGGAAGCGTTGACCCGACTTCTGAGGCATCCATCAGCGTTGATGGTCGGCATAATCGTAACTTTTGTGGTAGCACTTGTGACGCTTATTCCGGCCGCCGATGAATATTCGGTATTACAAGAACGATCCGGGGAAGCCGTGCGCCGATTGGAGTCAGCAACCAACGATCGCAATGAGCTATCCCTGGTCAAAACCAAGCACGCAGAAATTCAGGAGTCGCTCAAAACTCATCAAGAGCGGATGATTGACGAAGATGCGGCACACCGTGTTCGCGCTTCCCTCGTTCAATTCGCTCGTGGATCGAACTGCCATTTGCGACGCGTCGACTTGGGGCCCGTGCGGGTTCGTCAGTGGCACGAGAATGATCATCCTGTTGAAACAGTTACTGCCGCTCAACGGGGCAAGAAGACCAACTTCCGTTTGGAAGTTCGGGAACTACGACTGACGTTAACAGGCAAGATTGATGAGATTGAAAGTTTTCTGGAGAAGTTCGAGGCACTCGACGCGCATCTTAATCTTCAGGATATGAAACTGAAGTCATTAGATGCCGAAGGGGACCAGATCCAACTTGAACTCGCTTTGCAGTTGTTTGGTATTCGACGGGCGACCAAGGAAGAATCGATGAAGTCCTAAGGTAGAGCCTAGCTCCCCTGGGGATGACATCAGCAAGGTTTGGTGAGAGCAACGGAATGTCAAGAAGCCAGGACGGCATAAGACACGCCAAAACGCATAACTCGAAGACAACCCACTGCGGCAGTCCTAGCACTGCGCTGCGTGTGGGGGTGTTGTCGCTGGTGCTTGGCCTGCTTTTCGTCATGGCTCCTACGCTGGCCCAAGCGGAAGGAATTTCTCCTCGAATTGAGTCGGCTTTAAAACAGCGTGGGGACCTCACGCTTCGTGAAACGAGCTTGTCGCACGCGCTGCAAACGATCAGCGAAATCTGGAACATCAACGTCGTTCTCGGCAGCAAGGTGGAAGGAACCATCAACGGTACCTTTCGAGATGCACCGCTTTACGACATTCTCGATTCCCTGCTGCTTCTCAATGGATACGGTTACCGCCCTGTGGGTGATAGCCTGGTGATTGTTCCCTTGGCGGAACTTGGCACCTCGAATCCCATGTTCCGGTCCGAGACGATCCCGCTGGAGCATGCCAGTGCAGTCGAGATCATCCCGGCAGTTGAATCATTGAAGTCGCGTGGGGGCTCGATCCAGGCGATTGCGTCGGCCAACAGCTTGACCGTCGTGGATTATCCCGACCACCTGGAGATGATCAAAAACGCTGTCAAGAATATCGATCAAGTTGCCGCAGGATCAGGGGCTGCACCTGGCACACGCATCATCACTGATGTACTGAATTACCGCCCTGAGTACGTCAACGCCAAAAGCTTGCTTGAGGCGATCCAGTCGCTTATCAGTTCGGACGGGCGCGCGGCGATCGTGGAATCGGAAAACCAGGTCGTCGTGATCGATCGACCAGAAAACCTTCGGATGATCGAAGGCATGCTGCATCGGCTGGACGTGCCGAAGCCCCAGGTAAGAATCACGGCGTTGATCTACGATATCGACCTAGACGATATGGAAAGCCTGGGGGTCGATTGGACATCGGTATTTAAGGGGCGTCCCGATGCGAACGGCATTCCACAGAATGTTTTCGGACTGGAATCGGCCATCGCCATCCCGGTTGCTGCCGGCGATCCAACCGGCGTCATGACGTTTCAAACACTCAGTAGCAGCTTTGATCTAAAAGCTGTTATCGACGCAGTCCGGCAAATGGACGACTCGCGATTGCTGGCCGATCCGAACGTGGTCGTTGTCAATCGTGAGAAGGCCATGATTCAAATCGTGACCGAGATTCCTTATCAACAACTCACCCAGACGTCGGCCGGCGGGAACATCGGAACAACCGCCTTTCGGGAAGCTGGGGTGATGCTTACCGTCACGCCACGAATTGCCGCCGATGGTACGATCGAGATGGATGTTGTGCCTTCCTTCAGTCGTCTGACTGGGTATAGCGACGGCCCCAATCCTCAGCCAATCATCGATAAGCGAGAGACCAGTACCACCGTACGTGTAGCCGACGGGCAGGTTCTGGTGATTGGTGGTTTACGACAGCGAGTCGACATCAGCAACGACAACGGCATTCCGTATTTGAAAGATATCAAGTACGTCGGCAAGTTATTTCGTTACCGTCAGACTCAGGTTCGCGAAAGTGAATTGGTGGTGTTCTTGCGAACCGAGATTCTCCCTTGCCCAACGACCGGACTGAATTGCCGGCATACGGATGCTTACGAGGAAAGCTTCACGAAGCTCGACGCGATCCCACAGGCCTCGCAGTTCCCATGGCCTAAGATGAGCCCTCCACCGCCAGGCAAACGTCCGACCTCCTTCGGGCCTGATCCGCGACGTGGTATGTCGGCCGAGGGAGGAATGCCGGCACACGAGACAGCACCGCAATGGATCGAAGGAGAACCGATTCAGACGCCAGCCAATACCGAGCCAATCCTTAGAGAGTCGCACGTGATTCGGCGTTTCCCGATGGTTCGTTAGCGGATTCTAAGTGACATCTGCTCGAGCCCGCGGCGCAGGGTCGTCTCAGATTCATTCACGCTGAGGACTTCCCAATCATTGATGAAGTCTCCCACGACAGCCTTATGCAAGTCGCCTGATGTTTCCAGTAAGGCAATGTGCTGTGAATCTCTCTTGGCGATTCCCAGCAAGCGGATTTCACCGGACTCGGCCTGTTGTGGAAGCAGCGTGCGTGTCGTGATCGATGGTGGCCGGAAGGGGTTTCGGTATGTCTGCTTCGACTCGTGCTGATTAACCGCTGTCGTTTCACTCGTAGCAACTGTAGCTGACGTGTTGGACGGTGCCTTGCTAACCGCAGAAGGGGCATCGGGAACGGTCATCGATGCCTGGCTGGGCGACTCCATTGAGGGAGCAACAGGGGAAAAACCACAGCCACAGCTGCCCAGGAGCAGGGCACCCACGGCGATAGCGGCCAGGTGATAGCGAGCTAGGGAATTCATGGTCAGGCTTCTTGCATTCTAAGTCGAATAATCTCCTCGCAAGAATAGGTCGCAGTGAAGAAGTGCCTTGCCGTGTCGCGAAAGCAAATGCACGAGCCCGCCACTTTAAGCCCTTATAATCGTCATAACCTGAACTACGCCAATGGGTCGCTGGGGATGTCTACCGTGGGTGGAAGAAGCTCAGGCTGAAAACGTGGGTCGACTTCTCGATCGGGTAAAAAGTTTCGCGAACCAAAGAATAGGTTTAGGAGGAAGAGGAACGTACTCAGAATGGCCAAGAATACGACAAAGATGCTAGGCAACATCATGGTCATGAATGTGCGGTCGTCGATGCCTTCGAAGAAGAACCAGAAGGGGTTTGTCCAGTGATGGAAATTGCGATCCATCGTGCGATTGGTAAGCACCTGAAAGACCAGTGGCAACATGACTCCCCCCATCAAGAGAATCAAATGCAGAATGACTGAGACAAAAACATCGGCCCGGAAAATCATGTTCAGTAGACGAATGATCAGCCTGCCCATGCTCAAGTAGCAAATGGTGTAGCCAATTAGCCCAATGGAAAACATCACCGCATGCTGAGCGTCGGATGGCGAGAGCGAATTTAGCGTATTGCCCCATGCCAAGCCGGCCACGATGAATAGGGCACTGACGAGCGATGTAACGACGAAAAAGTAACCGCGATCAGGACCAGGCAACAGCCAATTTCTCCAGATGCGGTCGGCCAGAAGAGTGGGGATCGTTCGCTTGACGCGCGGTGATAACGCAGGGGATTCTCCGTTGATAAACGATCCCATGATGAACCAGTGCAAGCACAAGATCGTGATCAAGATCATGAGAATTTCTTCGTTTCTGGGAAATCGGATCGCCAGGTAGCCGAACCATCCGATCACGAGAAAATGCTGCAGGAGAATTCCACGGCGAATGCCGGCCGAACGGTTCTCACTTTCAAAGGTGATCTGAGCCGAAGCAACCTCGATAATAAGATAGAGGTAACTTGCATAGACCGAGAAAAATGCAACGGTCGTGGCCCAGAAATCGGGGTTGTCGTATTCGCGCCAGCTCGCATCCTCGTAGACGCTGGCATACCCAATGATCAGTCCAATTACAAACAGGAAAATAAACAGCAAGATCACAATCACCGAGAGGGCCGATTGCCAATGTCGCTGGCGGGTAACGCAGGCGAGAACTAGACCGACGCCCGATAAGAGTACGGACGCAAGAAAGGCACAAAGCAGCACGTAGACGATCGTGACGATATCAATTCCGCGCAGTAGATAGGTAAACGCCAGGCAGGGGGCTAATGCGGAGAGGTACACCAGCATCTGCACAATCGAACTGACGAGCTTGCCGACAATGATCTGACGCGGGCTGAGCGTGGAAATGGAAAGCAGTTCGAAGGTTCCGTCTTCCCGTTCCGAGGCAAGCGAACGAAACGCCGAAAAGGGAATGATCACCACGAGCGGAAAGAGTAGGATGTCGAGATAGCCAACCATCAGAAAGGGGCCATCGGGCGAATAGAGGATCCCAGGGTAGCGAAAGTAAATCGCCAGCAGCGACCAAATCCAACTGGTAAGCAGCACCAATGCGAAGGTCACGGCAAATTGCCGACTCTTGAGCGCCTGGCGTGTTTCCTTCACCAAAATCGGGTTGAGATACTCCCCGATCGCCTCCAGTTTCTCGTCAATGGTTTGCCAAAACGAGGATTTCGCTGGCTCTGGTGACGCCGTTGACTCTGGGAAAAGATCTGCGGTGCTCATTGAACGCGTCCTTTCGTCACATTGAGGAAGACATCTTCGAGTGTCGAATGGCGTGCCCCAAATTCCGCGATACGAAATCCGCTTTCAATCATCTCCTTGAGCAAGATGGCCTCCTCGGCTCGTTCTCCAACATGCGAGAAATGGAGCAGTTCCCCATCGGTGACAATTTCGCTGTAGCCATCCTTCTCACTCAACCAGTTGGCGAGCCCTTCCGTATTCTCGAGCACGCGTACGCGAACGCGACTATGCGTGAGCTGGCCCCGCTGGATGTCAGCAACGCTCCCGGTTGCCAGGAGTTGACCCTGCTCGATGATCCCAACAACGTCGCACATTTCCGCCAACTCGGTCAGGATGTGCGAACTGACGAGTATTGTCTTGTCGTCCTTCGCAAGTCGGGCAATCATTTCCCGTAGTTCAATTCGCGCCCGTGGGTCCAGCCCTGCCGCTGGTTCGTCTAAGATCATCACCGCGGGGTCATGGATCATCGAACGTCCCAGGCACAAACGCTGCTTCATCCCCTTCGATAGTCCACTGATCGGCTTTTCGGCCAGAACATCAAGGCCAGTGAACTCCATCGTCCTATCCATTGCCAGTCGGCGTTCCCGGCCACGTAAACCGTACGAGCGAGCGAAGAAGTCGAGATACTCCCGGCAGTTCACGTTGGCATAAACGCCGAAAGCGTCTGGCATAAAACCGAGTCTGCGGCGTACTCGGTCTGGATCGTTGATGACGGAATAGCCATCGATTAAGGCATCGCCGGCGGTTGGTAAATCAAGCGTGGCGAGAATTCGCATGCTGGTTGTTTTGCCGGCACCATTGGGGCCGATGTAGCCGAATACCTGTCCGGGATAAACTTCAAACGAAACGTCGTTAACCGCTTTGGTGCGTCCAAAGAAACGATGCAGACGGCGAAGTTCAATCACGGGCTTACGTGTCGCGATCATTTACCAACTTCCGATCACAAGTTCGATGCTCTTTTCACCTGCCCGAATATTCATCCCAAGTGGTGATTCGGGGAAGTGCTCGACGATCGCGATATAACTTCGGGGGCCCATCGCATGGAACGTATGGGCCATCTGGTTTTGGATTTCCCGTTCGATGAGGGCCTGGTTGAAGGAGGGGTCCATTTGGTAGATTTCCGGCATGTTCGACGACTGAACGTAATAGTTGGCCCGGTATGAAGAATTTCTGGCGTAGGCGCGACGCTCGAATCCTTCAGGGAGGCTCAGGGTGCATTGATTGATCAGTCGACGGAATTCGCTGAGGTCGTCCGAAGTCGCCATGAGTAACGGCTTCTCCGCTTCGGCTGGGATGTCCTTTGCAAATTGTTGCACTCCCTGCTCGTCGAGGAGGATCAAGTGAGAAACCTTCGTCCCTAGTTCATTCTTGACCGATAGCTTGCCATCTTGTGTCGAAACGGCCAGGCGATGTGGCGTCTGAAAAGGACGGATTGCCAGGAACTGCTGCGTCACTCGCGAGCGAAAGTAACCACCTTGCAGCACTTGATCATCACTCCACGTCATGCGTTTCTGACCTGTGTGCTCGGTTAGGGGATACTGTTCGTACTCATAGACCGCAGCATCTACGGGGTAGTTGAGCCCTGATGAACTGGCCAGCCCGGCATAGTAGGCCTGGCGACTCCAGCTAGCTCCGCGGCCGGTTTCTTGATCCAGCAAGGTAACCGTGCGGATACGCGACTTGGTGCTCAGCCCATCGGAAAGCATCGCGTAGGTCATCAGTACGGCTGTGACCATCAATGCTCCCAGGGGGACGGTCACGATCAAAAAGTTGAGACGTCCTATCGAACGCAAGACAAAATAGTTGACCGGGCCGATCAAGATCACGAACAGCGTAATCAAGAGTTCGAACGTGGTTACCGGAGCGACGCCCACCCCAGGGATGAGAAACTCCCAGAAGCCGAGGTTCTCGCGGAGACGCGACATACCGTGCCGCTGAAACCATGCCAGTCGATCTCCGTGAAAAGTGGCAAAGATGCGTTCCCAGGAACCGACTGTGCCTGGAAAAGGGCTTTTCTCAACAAGCACGATCTTGCCGAATCCTTCATTGCGCGAAGCCATTTTCAAGGGCGTGCCGGCGCTGGTGGCTTTGCCATTGACTCGATCGTCGGTCTCGACCAGCTTGCCTTGTCGGACGGCCAGCGGGACATAGCTGCCGCCGTTCGCTACCACGAATCGATTGGTTTGGCCACGTAACTTCTCGAGGATGCCCAGATCGCGCGTGTCTACTGCGTCGGAGGAAACCTGCTTCCAGGCGGGCGAAGTCTCATCGGAACTGGAGCGAAGAAGCTGGTCAATTGCATCGGGGCCGTTCCTTCCGGCGTTCCACACCAGCAGGTTGCCACCGGCCAGCAGCCATTGGCGAAGCACGTCGAATCGCTCTGGAAAATTACGAGATACGGTCTCCAGGTCTTCTTTTTCCAGCACAATCAGATCGGCGGAAGTGAGCGCCTGCCAGGAGGCCGGGATTTCAGAGAGAGGTAGCAAGTCGGTCCGCGTCAGAAACGTCAGGGCTGAAACGGCCTGGTAAGGAGAGTCCGACAACTGAGACCGGAGCTGCTGATTGGTTGGTAGTGTCTGCTCATTGAAGAAAATCCGAAAGTCGGGAATTTCGTCGACTTCTTCGCCGGCATCACGGCGATTGGCCTGGTCGAGAATCCAGCCTGCTCGTTTGTCACGCTCTGGGGCATTGCGGTGGAAGACAATGGTCGCGGGATAGGCTTCTGTATAGTATCCGTTAACAAACGTGGTAACGACGGACATCGATTCACTCGAAAGTTCTTTCAGCCGCCGGCCATCTTCACGCGTGGTTATCTCTATCGAATTCCACAGGAACTGCTGCGGTACGAGTAGCGTATGCGTTTCAGCCGTTTTACCCTGTGAAAGCTGCACCTCTCTGGTAACCGCAGGAAACGGATTGCGGTTGTTAAAGTTGTAATACTGCGGCTGCAGGGTTACTTCCAAGCGTCTATCGGCCGGGGCAGGCAGCCCATTGGCTGTCGCAATCGTGACACGGACAGGCCGGTACCCGCTTCCGTCGATCCATCGCGTATCCAGTTCCAGATAAAGTCCGCTGACCGGTTTGTCCGGCGCGATCGGTAACTGAAACAGTCCTCCGTTTTCTGCGTAAACCGAACGCAGTGGACCGCAACAGGCAAGAAGTAGCATTGCCGCCAAGAAGATCCGACGGAAGAAACATGCGGTCGAAGAGTGAACAGGCATAGGGTGGGGTTTCCCAAGCGTTAGTTGGCAGAGCTCGACTATTCACTTTCGATATTCTTGGGGGGAATAATTTGTGGAGCCGGCACATCCGTCGCAAAGGGGGATTGCGCTTTCTCAGGCATTAAAGCTTGAGCAATCTGCATGAAGGCATAACCAAACAGACCAATGACCATGTGGATTACGATCCATAGTATGGCCGCGAAGACCACAAGGGAGACAGCCTTGGCCCAATCGGCACCCATAAATGCCTGGCGTACCGTTAAGGATGCCACAGCCGCCAGGGTGATCAGCAAAAACAGTTTGGCAATTGAAAAGCGTTGAATCATGCCCTTATTGTCTCCGTGAGTAAGCCGTTTGCAAGCGATTTGCCATTACTCCCTTCGTGCTTCTTAGGCGAATCTTACACGACTTAGGGGCAAAGTTTGGCAGAACTTTTTAGCGGGGTAGAAATACCAGGCCCCCAACCGATAATTGAGGCATCGGCACACCCACGATAGGCAGACCCATGGACGCACAATCTCGGGATTATTTCGATCTCAATCTAGAGGCCGTTCTTGCGAACTTGTCCCAGGCGATTACGACTCTTCTGGACAAGGTTCCTATGATTGTCGAGGACTATCCGTCCGATGATCTGGTGCGAAAGCTGGGCCTGCACAGCCGGCGACAGCTTTGCGGATTGTACACGGGGATTCCGTTAACCAATCGATCGATCGAGGGGCCACCGGTTCCTTCCGATGCGATCCAGATCTTTCGGGAAGGGATCTTGTCGCAAACTCGGTATCTCAACGGAAAGATCACCACCGAGGGGCTTCGCGAGCAGATTCGGATTACCATTCTGCACGAACTGGGGCATCACTTTGGCATGACCGAAGAAGACCTGGATGAGATCGGCTATGGCTGATAGAGGCGATCCTTTTCCGTTGTGTTGGTGTCTCTGTGGTGACCGATAGACCCAATGCATTGCATCGGGTAGTTTGATGGAGGTAAGACCAAACACCGGGGGACCATCATCGTGCTCAACATCAAAGTCGCGGCCGCAGTTCTCAATCAAACCCCCTTGGATTGGGAGGGGAACACCAGGAACATCCTTCAGGCCCTGGATAAGGCCCGATCTGAAGGGGCCTCGGTGGTCTGCCTGCCGGAACTCTGTATTACCGGTTACGGCTGCGAAGACGCGTTCCTTTCAGCGGGAATGCGGCGGATGGCTTGGGAAAAGCTGCAAGAGCTGGTGCCAGCTACCGAGGGACTGGTGGCCTGTTTCGGGCTACCGATATCGTACCGCGGGCTGGTCTTTAATGTCGCCGCAATTGCCGCCAACGGGCATCTGCTGGGAATGGTACCCAAGAAGAATCTTGCGGGAGATGGCATTCACTACGAACCTCGCTGGTTCAAGCCGTGGCCGACGGGAAAGCGTTCGTTCTACGAAGAAGGGGACCTCAAGATTCCGTTGGGGGATCTTGTCTTCAATTTCGAGGGCGTGATGATGGGCCTGGAAATCTGCGAAGATGCCTGGGTCGCCAGTCGTCCAGGCGGTCGCTTGGCCGAATTGGGGGTCGACCTGATCTTGAATCCCAGTGCCAGCCATTTCGCATTCGAGAAACAAGAGGTGCGGCGACGCTTCGTGCTGGAAGGATCGCGTGCGTTTCACGCGGCCTACGTCTATGCGAACCTACTCGGGAACGAATCTGGACGAGCGATCTACGATGGCGGTGCAATGGTAGCTTCCTGTGGACGTCTGCTCGCCGAAGCACCACGTTTCAGCTTTCAAGACTCGGTCGTGACAACTGCGGTTGTCGATGTCGATGTGAACCGGATGAATCGCGCCAAGAGCGATGCGTTCGTCCTGAACTTCGACGCGGCACGCGATCAGGTGGTCGAAGCCGACTTTGCGTTGCCTCACTGCGAGCCGGAAGTCCGGCAATTGTCGCTCGATGCCTGGGAGAGCTCCGACTACTTGAAGGAAGAAGAATTCACCAGGGCCGTAACCCTCGGCCTGTTCGACTACCTCCGCAAGAGCCGTTCACAAGGATTTGTCGTTTCTCTATCCGGCGGAGCCGACTCGGCTGCTGTAACGACGCTTTGTGCCTACATGGTTCAATTTGCGTTGAAGGACTTGGGGGTCGAGCGGTTTGTCAAAAAACTATCGTATATCGATGGACTGGAAGGTTTGCTGAACGCCAGCGAGGTGAATGAAATACTTCTCACGTGCGTCTATCAAGCAACGCGTAACAGCGGCGAGGTGACGTTTAATGCCGCTAAGGAAGTCGCGGAAACGGTCGGTGCCAATTTCCATCGAATCGACGTCGATGACCTGGTGCAGAGGTACATGGAACTCGGTGCCGAAGTGATTGGTCGGCCACTGAACTGGGAACAGGATGATATCGCGCTACAGAATATTCAGGCCCGCACACGTTCCCCGAGTATCTGGCTGGTAGCGAATCTGAAAAATGCCCTGCTACTGTCGACAAGCAACCGCTCTGAGGCCGCCGTCGGCTATGCCACCATGGACGGCGATACGAGCGGGGGCCTTTGTCCGATCTCGGGGATCGACAAAGCGTTCCTGCGGGAGTGGCTGGTTTGGATGGAAGGAGAAGGGCCTGCCGGCGTGGGATGTCTGCCGGCTTTGGAATTGATCAACCGGCAACAGCCAACCGCGGAACTGCGACCGGCCGAGCAGAAACAAACCGACGAACAAGACCTGATGCCCTATACGGTGCTCGATACGATCGAACGTCTAGCCATTCGCGACAAGCAGACAGCGATTGAGGTCTTCACGCAGTTGAAACAGCGTTATCCCGCTTACACGCTGCGAGAACTAGGAGGCTTTATCCAGCGATTCTTCCAGTTATGGAGCCGCAACCAATGGAAGCGGGAACGTTACGCCCCTGGTTTCCATCTCGATGACGAGAACCTCGATCCGAAAACATGGTGCCGGTTCCCCATCCTCTCAGGCGGATTCCGAGTGGAGTTGCAGATCATGTGGAATCATATCAACGAGCTAGAGCCTGAATCGGAAAGCTAACCAGGCTCAGAATTGTTTCCCACTTGGGGCCGGCTCCGGTAACGGGGCCGGCGGTGGGATTGGTTCGGGAAGTTCTTCCGCCTTCGGAGTGATCGGAGGCGGCGTCTTCGGCTTCTCTTCGCTTTCCTTTTTCTTCGAGCCGCCAAACGCTCCTCCCAGGTCGAAGAGATTGAAGCCTGGTAGTTTGAGCCCTTGCTGCGGCTTTTCGTTTTGCATGTCGAACTGAGCGTGCAGCTCAATCAGGCTTTCGTCGACGTTCAGACGGGCCTCGAGCCCACGGAACCAATCCATCACGTTGGCCTGGAAGTCTTTGCCGTCTTCGCTCCAGGCTGTTGATACCCAGCGTCCGTTGCCGTTATCGTCTGCCTGATAAACATATTCGCCTCCTAGTGGATCGATGAACTCAAGATTCAAAAGCTGATCGGCGAACGCCTTGGCCTGGCTTTCGGGGATGCCCAACTGATTGGAAACTTCCTGGAAGAACGCCGCATTGGCCAAACTTCCCCGCTTGGCGACCGACTGTGCCAACCCATTGGCCAAGGGGGTAATCTGCGCGTTGGAAATATCGCCGACGTGAATGCGGACCTGTGCCGGGTGCGAGTCTTCGACGATCGCCAGGTTCGGTGTGACATCGGCCAGAATTTCAGGATGAAACGAAAGGGTTGAGAACCCGTTGTACTCGCGTCGCAAAAGCCCGAACGGCAGTTGAGAATAACCGTTGATATCAGGGGTAATGGATGCGCCAATGAAGGGGATCTGATCGAGGAGTCCTGGTTTGGGAAATGCCGTTAGATAACCGGGTGTGGCCTGAATCATCCGCAGGGTATTAAAGAACCCTTTGTTGGTAAACTGCTCGAGCGGGAACGGCAAGTCTTGAACCGCCACGGCATAGTGGGTAGTACCGCCGCTAAAACGTCCATCCAGCACCGCTTGAAAAGCGACCACGTCTTGTGGCGTAGTCGCGATGTGGGTTGGCAGCGGTGGGCCGAGGAACGAGAGAAACTGGCTGTAGTTCGAACGCTGAAACGGTGTAACTCGTGCGTCAATCGCAATGCGTTCCAGTCCTTCGTCGTTAAGTTTGAATCGGTTGATCCCCACGACGATCGGGTTCATTTGTCGCCACTGAGTCATATGGAATTGACGCAGCCGATTAAAGTCGGCCGTCTCTTGCTGGGTCATGCCGACGATTTCCATGTCAGGAATCGGCACGAAGTGCCCACGTCCGCCGCGAATGGAATCTCCCAAGGTGTCGTTGGAAATAATCGTGTGGCTTCCATCAGCACGCTTGCCGAAGTGGGGCGGCAGAAACCCAGCGGCGATCAACCCTTCGACCGAAGTGTCTTCAAATCCTTCGTGCGTTGCCGCCGCGGTCGCCATCTGCTGCAGTTCCATTTCGATCACGCTCTGCAAGCGACGACGTATCTCAACGCGGTACTGAGGCGAGTACAAGCCGCGGAAGAACTGCGAGGAAAGGTAAACGAAAACGGTATCGTCTCGACTCACCGGCATCAAACCGCGCGCGTATTGAAACTCACGCGAGTTCGCCAGGCTGGTGGGATTGGTTTCCAGCGATAGAAATCGTTCGATAATCGCTTGGGATGTGGTTACCAGGTGGAAATCACCGCGAGCTACGTAGAACGATCGAAGAGTGTTGTCCGGGGTCGAAAGAAACGATACCTCTTGCCCGGCGATTGTTACCGTTTCCAGCTTCGCCCCTTCTCGCTTGTATTTCTTAAGTGCATCCTGGCGATTCTTATTGATGTCGTTTACCAGCAGGGGACTTTGCCTGGCGTGAAATAACATCCCCAGCGCGGCACCTTCGCGTGTGTAAGTATCGCGTCCAATCAGGGCCACATCCTGGACCACCTTGTCCCCAAAGATCTCCGCGAGTTCCGACTGCTTAAGAGCTAACTGCCGCTGGACCACCTCATTCAGGTGAAACGCAACCCGGCGGTTGGAAATCATGCGCGACAGGTCGCCGCCGTTGCGTTCCAACAGCTTGTTCAGCCATAGGTAATTGGTGAGCGAACCGAAGCGAACGTAGAAGCATTCCTCGGGAACGTAACTTGCCATCGGCTCGATCTCGACATCCGCGCTGGGCTGCGGTACGGCCAGCGGGGCCCATTGAATCGGGGGCACAACCGGTCCCAATTGGCCTTGTGGAGTCAGTTCGTTGTTCATGATCGCTTTGAGCATGGCATCGTGAACTTTCTCGGTCCCCATCAATAGACTCAGCGATTGGCTGGGTTCGAGGGCCGATCGATCTTGCAGTGATCGTTCGCTCAGCGGTGGCGGGGCGAGTCCTAATCGGTCCGACAGCATCATCGATAGGTAGGTTTCAAGTACCGGGGGATGATCGCTGGAATCGGTTCGCTGGCGAGCGACTTCGTTGTACGTTCTCCACCACTGATTGGTCAGGTTATTCAGGGGGCCATCGCGGCGCTGCCGAGGAACCACCTGTAACTTCTGCGGCGTAGGGGTTTTAACGGTAAGTTCCAACGGGGTATTGCCGCGGAAGAGGAAGAGGACCTCTAGCTCCTGCGGTGGTGTGATGGTGTCGGCACCCAACAGCGACTGCAGCAAAGGTAGAAACCGCCGGGGCTTGAAGACGGGATAGAAGATACGTCCTTCTGGGTCAGAGATCGAGAACGCTTCGCTATCGACCGGATCACCCATGTCGGCCCGCGGAAAAGTAACCACGACGCGGCCAACCCCCCACGGCTCGCCGGCGATGGCGGTCACTTGTTGCGCGAAGCTATTCTGCGTGAGGATAGCGGTCAGCAGAAGGGTTCCGCAAATCACGATCCGTCGGGTCAGGCAGGCCATCGAATGATTCTCCAAATCTTGAACTTCTCAGACTGTTCATGGTTTGCCGATCGCACAAACCTGTCAAGAGAAAGTCTATGGGCTATTTAAGCCGTTTGAGGCCGAGTTCGTCTCGATGACGATTCAGCAGGGTGAACGCTGCGGACTCGTCTTTCAGGAATTTGACCAATTGACTCGTCGAGCAGCCCAGACGCGTCGCGGCCGCCGAAGCGTCCCAACCTTCGGCACATAGCACAGTTATGGCCTCTGCCAGCATCGCTGGGAAGTCGTCGTGAGCCGGATTGACCGAGACTTTTCCACTACGCACCCGCGATTGCCAAAGTTCGCTGGGCGTTGTGGACAGATCGATTTCTTCGATCACGTTAACGGCCAGATTGATCCGCAGGCGAAAGATGGCAACCTGGCGGTTCGCTTCCTGGCTCCGTCGTTCGTTTCCTTCGCCTGACTGGCCTGAGACCGTATCGTGAACGATTACCGCCGTTTCGACTTTGTTGCGATGCTGTCCCCCAGGGCCGCCGCGACGTAGCCGCTTGATTTCGCAGCGCTTTAATAGCTGCTCGACCGGCCAGGCAGCCGGATGATCGATTCCACTGGGCATGGCTAGTGCTACTTTACAATGCTAATCGACTGGCCGTTCTCTTCCGCCCCTAACGAAAGAATGAACGGCACCGCATACGATGCCCAGTCGTGTGGTTTCACGGCGCTCGAGGCCCCCTCGGCAAAACACTTTTCCAGCATCTCGGTATGGATCATGCCGGGGCCCAAGGGAATCGCGGCCATGCCCTCGGGCAACTCTTGAGCCAGCGACTTGGTCAATCCTTCGATCGCGTATTTGGTCGCGCAGTAAGGGCCGACTTCCGGCGAAGTCGAACGCCCCCAACCGGAGCTGAAGTTGATGATGACCCCGGTGCCACGCTCGATCATTGCAGGGACGAATGCCTTGATGACATGGAAGACCCCTTGGATGTTGATGTCGATCATTTGCGAAAACTCGTCCACCGGGACTCGCCACAGCGGATTGCCTTCGTTGATAATGGCCGCATTATTGATCAACAAATCGGGCACCCCGAAGTGCTCGTTGACCGACTTGGCCCAGTGCTTCACGTCGTGCCAGTTGGTGACATCGACCACGTCAAAGCGATGAGGTTCGCCGTACTGTTCGCTTAGCTGTTCGATCTTGTCGGCCGATCGCCCGCATCCGGCGACCTGATGTCCCGCGGCGATAAACCCATCGACCATCGCGCGACCGAGCCCCTTGGTAACGCCGGTAAGGACAATTTTCCGAGCGGACATGATAGATTCCTCTGAGCGGGTTCGCAAAACGTCGCACTGAGCGTCATTACAATGGTCAAAAGAGAAAGACGCAACCATGGCAGCCGAAACTGCACGCTACGAACCATCCTTGCCGCTGCCGAACTGCGCGTACGTTCCAGGCCTGTTTCCTCGGCCTGAAGCCCCTTTTGAGGGAAGTACGCCCCAGCAATCGATTCGGTACGGGGTCGATTTATTTAATCATGGTTTTTACTGGGAAGCCCACGAGGCGTGGGAATCGGCGTGGATCGCCTACGGCAGAGCAGGGGAGCAGGCCGACTTGCTCAGGGGGCTCATTCACCTGGCGGCCTGCGGCGTGAAAGCTCGGCAAGGCTCTCGCCATGGCGTGGAAATCCATGCGGCAAAGACGATCGCGATTCTAGAGAGTGTGCGTGAAGACCTTGAGATTACTTCGCTAAGGTCTCTCACCGAGTGTGTGCGGAAAGTCCGGGAGACTCCCAGTCGTTTCCTGTCGGGGGCACAGGAGAACGTGGTTATCGTGTTCGACTTTCCAATCGAATTGTCGTGTGGCTAGTTCTCGGTATTCGCTACCGTTTCGATCTTCGGGGTCAAGCCGCGACGATACTCGCGAGGCAGGTAATCCCGCTCGACAAGTTCCGGATCGTGCTGCGTCCAAGTCTCGCGCATGTTCTTACCAACCACGCTGCGCATGACGTCACCGTCGCGCCAAGTGGTGGTATAGGCCCCATCGCTCCATCGCTTGCGGGGAACTTGCCAAGAGCTCTTCAGCAGACGCCATGCGGTGACATGGAACCGGGCATCGCTTTGCGACCATTCATAGAAGATGACCTGGTCGAAGATCAAACGGCCTTGGGAATCGTAATAGTGGTTCACTTCGATCAGGTCGACCTGATCCTGGACCACTGGCGTTGAGGGCGAAGCCCCCAGAATCATCCACAAGGCAGCTACCGAAAAAGTAACACCACTCATATTGGCCTCCTTAACGGTCCATCGTCTAAGGGCGTTTTCGTGGCAGAGTAGGGTGTATCTATATTCGAATTTCGGATAGAGCAATGTCGATTAATCAAGAATTATGAATTCCTGCCGAAAACCACAGGAAAAACGAAAGAATCGTTGCTAGCAGATGCCCCTATCGGCGGATGTACTGCGAGAAGTTCTCGTCGTCTCGATAGCGATGGGCCAGCTGGTTGATCTTCGACTCGCTGCGTAGCTGTTCAAACGGAACGCTCGTGTCCAGCAGTCCCAGCGAGTAGGCGTATTCGTCGCTGTAGCCTGGCAGAAGAATTCGCATGTCGTACGGAACACTCTTGGGTGCGATCTTGTTGACATGCGAGACGATGTTGGTCGTGCAGTTGTTGGTGATGGTGTTGTAGAACTCGGGATCGGCCGCAAGTTTGTTGGCCCGTTTCACTACGTCGAGAAAGAGTTCCTGGGCCTGCTCTGGCTTGGCCACTGTTCGGTAGAGATAGACGTCGCTGTTGTAGTAGTTTGAACTGAGATTGATCACGTCTCGTTCATCGCCGATGACGTACATCAGCTCGTATTGGTTGAAAA
Organism: Blastopirellula marina; assembly: GCF_002967715.1. NCBI lineage: Bacteria > Pseudomonadati > Planctomycetota > Planctomycetia > Pirellulales > Pirellulaceae > Blastopirellula > Blastopirellula marina. The sequence goes on along the minus strand of NZ_PUIA01000081.1, from coordinate 36,600 downwards.
AGCCCTTCCAGGCCGAGTATTCTTCGTTCGCTTCTTTGCGGATTTCGACCGAGGAAACCAGGTATTGCCCGTCGGCCAGGCCGAAACTGAGCATCGTGTGGGCCACGCTCGGTGTGTCTTTGAACGGAACGACCACGAAGTCGACCGTTTGAATATCGCTCAGGCGAATATCTTTGTCGTAGTACTGCACGACGTAGTTGTCTGACGTGGCGTAACGGCAGTTGCGCACGTTATGAATCTTGATGTGGTCACCGTTGACTTCGCTGATCGGAAGCTTGGCTTGATCGGGTGCCCAATTGCGATTGTTGGTCGCGACGATGGCTTTGCAGCCCGTCGAGAAGATCCCCAGGCACAGCATCCCTAGAACCATCCAAAGATGGCCATGCGCAGTTCGACGCTGCTGGGAAAGCGAGTTCACCGGGGGAGTCATTGGGGGAAATCAGGAAACGACTTACGCGCCGCAACTTATAGATGCCCAATGCTGGCAACGCAACGCCAATTGATGGCCATGCTAGCGTGCCGTGTCCCCGTCGATCGGCAATCGACGATTAGATAAGTCCAAAATGCCGGCAGCCTGCCAGTACACCGCTCGTGGCGGATTTCTCGGCCAGGTAGACCCGATCGACTTGCAGGCGGCTTTCGTAATGCTGATGAACCGTTTCCATCAATTCAGGGGAAGCATTACCAACCACAATCGTCCGGTAACCAGCGGTCATCGCGGCCAGGTCGTTGCCCGAGTCGCCGGAGAAGACGAGTTCCCTGTTATCCAGGCCGGCATGCTCGGTCCACCACTGCAAAGCGTATGCTTTCGAGACATCGGTCGGCAAAAGATCGATCAGCCCATCACCGTTAAAGGGATCGACACTACTGATCAAGCTATAAGGCAGGGCGCGATGCGTCAGCTGATGCAGCACCTGGTCGTGCACGGCACGCAGTTGTTTGGCATCGCAGTAGAAGCTGAGCTTGAACGGTCCCTGCTTCTCTTCTTCCTGAAGTCGCAGCATGTCAAGGGAAGCAAACTCCTCGCGCAACCTTGACGTCGTCAGTTCACCCACGATGCCCTGTAAATGGTTGGCATAGGGCTGTGCGATTTCAAACGAACCATCTTCCATGCGCTGGTAGATGGAAGTCCCCACATCGCAGATCACCCAGTCAGGACCAGGTAACGCGTAGCGTTCAATCGCATCCTGAACCGACTCTAAGTGTCTACCGGTGACGAAGGTCAGCGTGACGTTGTTTTCTTTGATTGCTCGTTCAAGCTGGATTAGATCCTGCTTGTTTTTTGTGTTGTCTTTCAAGGGAATGAGCGTGCCGTCTAAGTCGGTAGCCAGAACCTTGCTCACGTGATGGACCTTCGTGCGATTTGAGTTTGTGACGGGAAAATGCTAAAACAATGTTACTCAATTACTAAATGATCCGTCTAACCGATCGATATGAATTCGTGTCTGATTCGACAGCAAGTCGCTCGCCGTTGATTCTGGGGGAAGTGCTTTTCGATCACTTTCCAGATGGCCGCCAGGTACTCGGCGGCGCTCCTTTTAACGTTGCCTGGAATGTCCATGGCATGGGCTTCCAGCCTTGCATGGTATCGGCCATTGGCGACGATGAAGCCGGAGAGCAAGTCCTTAGTGCCATGCACGACTGGGGCATGTCGGCCGAGCAAATCCAAACCGTCGCCGGCAAGGCAACCGGTGCGGTGGAAGTGAAATTAAAAGGAAGTGAACCTGTCTTCGATATTTTGAAAGATCGGGCGTGGGACTACATCGAACCCCCAGCCATCGAAGACTATTGCAACTACTCCTATCTCTATTACGGCAGTCTCGCGTATCGCAGCGAGCGAACCGCGGCGACCATTCGTCAGATCATTCAAGAAAGCAAATTGCCGCGTTTCGTCGACTTGAATGTACGGCCCCCTTGGTTTGACGAGTCGTGGGTCAGTCAGTTGGTGGATGGAGCCGATTGGCTGAAATTGAACCACGACGAACTCCATCGACTCACACAGATACCATGCGATACGCGTGACGACGTTCGAAAAGCGGTTGATAAATTCCGTACGGCGCATGAAGTTGCCAATTTCTGTATCACATCCGGCTCGAAGGGGGCCTTTCTTGCCACAAGTGATGGCGATGGCATTGAAGTTGCAGTCACCAAACCCCAGCCCCTGGTCGATACGGTCGGCGCAGGGGATGGATTCGCGTCAGTCCTGCTCGCCGGACTGATATCGGGCCGCCCACTGCGACAGGTTGGCGAAGCGGCGTCTCGATTCGCAGGGAAAGTATGCGAGAACCATGGAGCAACTTGCCGAGACAAGTCGTTCTATGAAAACGTCTTCAACGAAGGAGCGTAACCGACACAAACTTTCCCACTACCAACAACCTCCAAAGATGATTCTCCATGAAGATCGCTCTGATAAGCTTACATGGCTTAATCCGCGCTCATGATGCCGAACTCGGTCGTGATGCGGATACGGGCGGGCAAGTTAAGTATGTCCTGGAATTGGCCGCGGAACTGGCCAAGCAGCCCGGTGTCACCGAAGTTGAACTTCTTACGCGGCAGATAATCGACGACCGCGTTTCTGATGATTACGCCCAAGTCGAAGAACCAATTTGCGAGAACGCGAAGATCGTGAGGATACCCTTCGGGCCGAAGCGATACATCCGCAAAGAATCGCTCTGGCCGTATATCGAATTCTTCGTCGATCAAACGCTCGCTCACTTTCGCCGCGCAGGCCTGCCCGATCTCATTCACGGCCACTATGCCGATGCGGGGTTGGCCGGGGCACAACTTGCCCGGCTGCTGCACATTCCGTTCGTGTTCACCGGGCACTCGCTCGGCCGCGTCAAGCAGGAACGTTTGATTGCCAAAGGAAAGTCGTACGAAGACCTCGAACGCCGCTACAAGTTGGCACAGCGCATCGAAGCGGAAGAGGTCGCTTTAGAAACCGCCTCGATGGTGGTGGCCAGTACCAATCAGGAAGTCGAGCTGCAGTACGAAAAGTACGAGAACTACGTGCCGGATCGCATGGAGGTCATTCCCCCGGGCGTGAATCTGCAGTCCTTCTCGCCACCGTCATCCATGGATGACGATTACGCCATAGGCCCGCAGATCGAACGTTTTTTGCGAGAGCCGACTAAGCCGCCACTGATTGCGATGGCGCGTCCTGACGAACGCAAGAACCTGGAAATGCTGGTTCGTGTTTACGGCGAAAGCGAGCGTTTGCAGGAGCTTTCCAATCTCGTACTGATCATGGGAACGCGCGAGAACCTGAAAGACCTGGCACCCGCTCAGCGGCGGATTGTCGAACATATTCTCGGCAAGATCGACGACTACGACCTGTACGGCCACGTTTCGTATCCCAAGATGCATACGCCCAGCGATGTCCCAGATATCTATCGCTGGGGAGCCCAGCGACGTGGTGTCTTCGTCAATCCCGCGCTGACCGAGCCCTTCGGGCTAACACTTCTCGAAGCGGCCGCGGCCAGCTTGCCGATTGTCGCAACCAACGATGGCGGCCCGAGAGATATTGTGGCGAACTGCCATAACGGTTTGTTGGTTGATCCACTCGACGGCGAAGCAATCGAGAAGGCGCTGCTGCGAATGCTGACAGAGCCTGAGCAGTGGGATGAATGGGCCGAGAAGGGGCTTGCCGGTGCCACGAAGCATTACTCGTGGGCCAATCATGCCAAGCGATATTGGCGCGACATCAACGATATTCTTGACCACTCGGCGAAGCCTGTCCTGGCGCACAATACCAAAGTGCGGCGGATGCCGAACTTCGACCGGCTCATCATCACTGATTTAGATAACACCCTGACCGGTGACGACGAGTCGCTGCGAGAACTGCTCGATACGGTGCGCGAGCACGACTATGTTGGCTTCGGTATCTCGACAGGGCGTCGTCTCGACAGCGCGATGGAGTTGATCGAAGAGATGAATCTGCCCCGTCCTGACCTGATTTGTGCCGGCGTCGGAACGGAGTTGTACTACGGCGAGAGTCTTACCAGCGACCGGACGTGGCGCAAGCAAATCGGATTGCACTGGACGCCTGACGAAATTCGCACGCTCTTTGAAGGGGTAGATGGCGTCTTCGTGCAGAAAGATTGTCAGCAGTCTGAATTCAAAATCAGCTTCGACGTCGATACGAGCGTCGCGCCAAGTATTCCCACCATCAAGCGAATGTTGCGAGAAGCAGGCATTCGCGCACGCGTGGTGTTCTCGCGAAATATGTACCTCGACATCTTGCCCAATCGTGGGGGGCCTGGTGTCGCAGTGCGGCACGTGCTCTACAAATGGGGTTTTTCCCCGGAAAAAGTGCTGGTTGCCGGCGACAGCGGCAACGACGAAGGGATGCTCAAGGGGCGCACACTTGGAGTGGTTGTAGGGAATTATAGCCCCGAACTCGAGAAGCTACGGGATTGGCCGCGGATCTATTTCGCGGAAGGGCATCATGCGCGAGGTATCCTGGAGGGTATCAATTACTATCAGTTCTTAGATAACATCACGATACCCAATGATCGGAACGAGTAGGAATGGACAACCCGACCAGTTGCAAACCGAAGCAGAGATCTCGCTCAAGCGACTTCTGCCGCGGTTGGAAGCATTCTGGTCCGAGGACGATGTCGCCAGCGGACTAGCGCGTGATTTCACACAGCGCCTCGTCGCCCAATGGCCACGTTTGTTTCGCCTGCTCTTCACGCTGTATCACACCCGATACGATTTCTTCTATCATCTGGAAGAAATCATGTTCACCGCGGCACGCGGGTGGAAGCAGCGTAGCCCCGAACTTCGCGAGCAGGACGACCACCGCTCGAACGATCCGACCTGGTTTCAGTCGGAACATATGGTGGGCGGGGCGCTGTACGTCGATCTCTTTTCCGAGAATCTCAACAAGCTGCGCGAGTGCATCCCGTACTTCAAAGATCTCGGCCTGACCTACGTTCACTTGATGCCGCTGTTCGCAGTGCGTCCGGGCGATAACGACGGCGGGTACGCGATCAGCAACTACCGTAGCGTCGATCCCCGACTTGGGACGATCGACGATCTGCGGCAACTGGCTGACGAATTCCGCGCAGCCGGCGTCTGCTTGTGCCTGGACTTTGTTTTCAATCACACGTCAGACGATCACTACTGGGCCCAGCATGCCCAGGCCGGCGACATCGAATATCAGCAGTACTATTACTGCTTTCCCGATCGTACTGTTCCCGACCAGTACGAACGCACCTTGCGCGAGATCTTCCCGACGGTGCGTCGCGGGAACTTCACCTGGCACGACGGGATGCAGAAGTGGGTTTGGACGACCTTCAACAGCTTCCAATGGGATCTGAATTACGGTAACCCAGCCGTCTTTCGAGCGATGCTTGAAGAGATGCTCTTCATCGCCAACACAGGTGTCGACATCTTGCGGCTCGATGCCGTGGCGTTCATTTGGAAGCAGATGGGCACTAACTGCGAAAACCGCCCGGAAGCTCACCTCTTGATCCAGGCCTTCAACTGTCTGGCCGGGATCGCCGCGCCTGGGTTGGTCTTCAAGTCGGAAGCGATCGTGCATCCGGACGAAGTGGTGAAGTATATCGGGGCGGACGAGTGTCAGATTTCCTACAACCCGACCCTGATGGCCTTGTTGTGGGAATCGTTGGCTACCCGCAGCACGCGTCTGTTGAAGAAGTCGCTCAGTCATCGTCATCGATTGCCGCACGGCACTTCGTGGGTCAACTACCTGCGCTGCCATGACGATATTGGCTGGACTTTCGACGACGAAGACGCGGCTCAACTGGGAATCAATGGCTACGACCATCGACAATTCTTGAACAACTTTTACACAGGGCAGTTCCCCGGTTCATTTGCCCGCGGGGTGCCGTTCCAGCACAACCCAACTACTGGTGACATGCGGATTTCGGGAACGTTGGCGTCCCTTGCCGGCCTGGAGCAAGCGATCGAGTTCCATGATCCGAAGTTGATCGAAATGTCGGTCCGGCGCATGTGTCTGCTGTATGGCATCACCCTCAGCATCGGAGGGATCCCTCTTTTGTACCTGGGTGAGGAGTGGGGGATGCTCAATGATTATGATTTCGTGAAGGACCCCGCCAAGGCAGGCGATACCCGCTGGATCCACCGCCCCAAGATGAAGTGGGAATATCTCCAAAACTTCAAACAGGAAGTGGATGACCAAAATGGGACGATTCGAGGGAAAATCTTCCGCTCGATCCAGAAGTTAATCTCGCTCAGAAAGAACCTCCCATCGCTGGCCGGGCAGCAAATGGAGTTGATTCCAGTCGATAACCCCCACGTTCTTGGCTTTGTAAGGCACTTCGAGGGGAGCCGAACCCTCATTCTGGCTAACTTTACGGAAGAGGAACAGCGAGTCCCCGCCAATAACGTCCGCACGGGGGGGCTCGGACGGTTCTTCCAGGATCTGATCAGCGAGCAGGAAATCGCGACCCACGAAGACCTCACGCTGCCGCCGTATGGCCTCTTGTGGCTCGAGCGAATCTGATACCTAACAGCTTGGCGTTTGGCTCAGAATTAGGCCCCATGTGCACAAATTTTTAGCACCTTCGGGCGAAACCTTTACTAAGTGGTAGGTTTCTAGCAATGATCGGTAATTGGCGCGTCATTTGCGTTCCTCAGGAATGGATCGTGCCGATTAAAACGCCGGTGGCTGATTTTCGTGCGTTGTTCCCAAAATAACCCTGTGCGGACCGGATGTTGGTCCGTAGCGGTTTGGCATTTCTCTCCCGCGATTCGACTATCTTTGAGGCTTCTATGGCGATTCTCACGGCGCTGCACCACTCGACCAAATACAAGTACGATCGCAAGATCGGCGTGGGTGCTCAAACCATTCGTTTGCGTCCGGCTCCGCACTGCCGCACGCCCATTCACAGCTACTCCCTACGAATCAGTCCCAAACCCCACTTCCTGAACTGGCAGCAGGACCCTCACGGAAACTTTGCCGCCCGCGTCGTCTTCCCCGAACCGGTCGACCATTTCCACGTCGACGTCGACCTGATTGCCGAGATGACGGTGATCAACCCGTTTGACTTCTTCCTGGAGCCGGACGCTGAAGATTTCCCGATCATCTACAAAGAGCCCCTCAAGACCGACCTGGCCCCGTTCCTCGAACAGGAACCCCACGGCCCGCTGTTGACCGAGTACCTGAAGGGAGTCGATGTCACTCCGCGGCGTATCGTCGACTTTCTGGTGGATATCAACCAGCGTCTGCAAAACGACATCGCCTACACCGTGCGTATGGAGCACGGCGTTCAGTCGCCGGAAGAAACGCTAGAGCGTCGTCTCGGATCGTGCCGCGACTCGGCCTGGCTGATGGTGCAGATGCTGCGTCATTTCGGACTCGCCGCTCGCTTCGCTTCCGGTTACATCTGCCAGTTGACGCCTGACATCAAATCGCTCGATGGCCCCTCCGGTCCGGAAAAGGACTTCACCGATTTGCATGCGTGGACCGAAGTCTTCCTGCCGGGTGCCGGCTGGGTAGGGCTCGACCCAACCTCGGGGCTGTTCGCTGGCGAAGGTCACATTCCACTGGCCTGCACGCCGTCGCCAATGACCGCGGCACCTGTCTCGGGAACTCACGAGCAGGCGGAAGTCGAATTCGAGTTCGAAATGAAGATCACGCGTTTCCACGAAGATCCGCGTGTGACCAAACCATACACCGACGAAGAATGGGACGAGATTCAAGCCCTTGGTCATGAAGTCGACAAGCACCTCGAGCGAGTCGGCATCACGATGACCATGGGGGGCGAGCCGACGTTCGTTTCCATCGACGACATGGAAGGGGACGAGTGGAACACGGCTGCCGTGGGGCCCACCAAACGAGGCCTGGCCGACAAGCTGATGCGAAAGCTGTTCAAACGATTCGGCGAAGGGGGCTTCCTGCACTACGGCCAAGGCAAGTGGTATCCCGGCGAATCGTTACCTCGTTGGGCATTTCGCTGCTACTGGCGGCACGACGGCGAACCGATCTGGAGAGATCCGTCGCTGTTGGCCGAAGATGGCATGAACTATGGTCACGATGCGGATCTGGCCATGCAGTTCACCCGTCGCCTGGCCGAGCAGCTAGGTGTCGAACCGAACCACGCCAGCTATGGCTACGAAGACGCTTTCTATTACACCTGGATGGAACGTCGTCTGCCGGTGAATGTCGACATCCACGATTCGAAGCTGGAAGACGAGGAAGAACGTGCGCGAATTGCCAAGGTCTTCGAGCAAGGCATTACATCGCCGGTGGGTGTCGTTCTGCCGATTCGCTACTTGTGGTGGACTGCCCAGCCAACTTGGGAAAGTGGCGAGTGGGTCGTGCGTAGCGACGAACTGTTCCTCATTCCCGGCGACTCGGCCATGGGGCTGCGTCTGCCGTTGAAGTCGCTTGTTTACGAAACGGAAGGGCAAGCGGCCGCTCTCTTCCCGTTAGATCCCATGGCGGAAACAACGCCCCTTCCATCGTATGCCGAATTCATGGCCCGCCGTACTCCCGCGATGGTCGGAGGGGACTCCGGCAAGCCGTGGTCGATGAAAACTGTCGGCGGCGATACCTACCGCAACGCGTCGCGTCCCCAGGGGATGAGCGGCCAGAGCCTGGAGTCGGACGGCTTCTTTGGCCCTGGCGATTGGGGGGATAACGGCGGTCCGAATCCGATGAATCAGATGGTCCGCACGGCAGTGTGTGTGGAACCTCGAAACGGGTGCCTGCATATCTTCATGCCGCCGGTCGATCGTATCGAAGGCTACCTGGAACTGCTGACCGCCGTGGAAACGGTGGCCGCTGAATTCAATTCGCCAGTGATCATCGAAGGGTACTTGCCACCCCACGACGATCGTGTCAATCACTTGAGCGTGACGCCAGACCCTGGTGTGATCGAAGTGAACGTCCACCCGGCCAACAATTGGCAGGAACTAGTCGACATCACAACCGGGGTCTACGAAGACGCCCACCATACTCGCCTGGGGACTGAAAAGTTCAACAAAGACGGCACCCATACCGGTACCGGTGGTGGTAACCACGTGGTGCTGGGTGGTCCGACTCCCACGCAAAGTCCGTTTTTGCAGCGACCCGATATTTTGCGAAGCCTGATCGGGTACTGGCACAATCATCCATCGCTTTCCTACCTGTTCAGTGGCAACTTTATCGGCCCTACCAGTCAGGCACCACGTGTCGACGAAGGACGCCGAGATGCCATCTATGAACTGAAGATTGCGTTCGAGCAAATCCCCGATAAGGGGCAGTTCTCCCCCTGGTTGGTCGACCGGGTCTTCCGCAACCTGCTGGTCGATATCACCGGCAACACGCATCGGGCCGAATTCTGTATCGACAAGCTGTTTTCGCCTGACAACAGTTCAGGGCGGCGCGGCTTGCTCGAGTTCCGTGCTTTCGAGATGCCTCCGCACGCTCGGATGAGCCTCACGCAGCAACTTCTGCTGCGGGCATTGATGGCTCGTTTTGCCGAACATCCTTACCGAGTTCCCCTGGTCGATTGGGATACGAGCCTGCACGATCGTTTCATGCTGCCGCATTTCAATTATCAGGACTTCGAGGACGTCATTGAAGAGACGAAGGACGCCGGATTCCAGTTGGAATCGTATTGGTTCCTGCCGCACTTCGAGTTCAAGTTCCCCAAGATTGGCGAGTTTTCGCATCGTGGCGTCCAAGTTGAAATCCGCAAAGCGATCGAACCTTGGTACGTGCTCGGCGAAGAATCGGGGCAGGGCTTTACGGCCCGTTACGTCGACTCCTCGCTGGAACGCATGCAGGTCAAAGTTCGCGGAGCGATCCCGGGCCGGCATTTCGTGATGTGCAACGGACGCAAGGTTCCGCTCCATCCGACCGGAACCGAGCAGGAATACGTCGCCGGTGTGCGGTATCGAGCCTGGCAGCCACCTAGCTGCTTGCACCCCACCATTCCGGTAGACGAGCCCCTGACAATCGACCTGTACGACTCGTGGTTCCAGAGAAGTTTGGGAGGTTGTCGCTATCACGTAGGGCATCCAGGGGGGAATAATCCAGAATCTTTCCCTGTAAATGCCTTCGAGGCAGAGTCCCGTCGTGGGGGGCGATTCGAGAAAATGGGGCATACGCCCGGTTATGTTGAGCTACCGCCAGATGAGGACTCAAGTGAATTCCCCTTCACGCTCGATTTGAGACGGGGTAAAACCAAGCATCTGTAAACCCCGCGCAGGGAATGCGCAACACCTCATTTTGGACAGCCCGAGGTCTCGGTGACCAGAATCCCCGCACAGAATGATGCGTCCGCCGATCTATTCGCCCCGTATAAGCCGATTTCCGACGTATACGACGAACTGAACGACGGTGCGCAGATACGCCCCCATTGGCAGAGCTTCGTTCAGGGGGTTCGTGACATTGGGGCCAGCGAATTTCAGCGTCGCTGGCAGCAAATGCAAAAACTGCTCGATCGCACCGGCATGGCCTATATCGGTGCAGGCATCGGCAACCCTGGCCAAGACCGCCGGGCACGTCCCTGGGAACTCGACCCGCTGCCGGTATTATTGCCCAGCAGCGAGTGGAACCAGATCTCGCAAGGGCTCAAGCAGCGCGGCAAGCTGATGCAGTTGATCTTGCAGGACCTATATGGCCCGCAAGACTTGCTGCGTAGCGGAATCCTGCCGGAAGAAGTTTTGTTCCGGCATCCGGGGTACTATCGCTGCTTCCATGGGCAGAATCCTCCCGGGAACAATTACCTCTACTTTTACGCCGCGGACCTTTCTCGTTCGCCCGACGGCAGCTGGTGGGTCCAAGGGGATCGCAGCGAATCGCCGTCCGGCAGCGGCTTCGCCCTCGAAAATCGCATCATCCAGTCACGCATGACGCCCAGTCTCTTTCACAAAGAGAACGTCCAGCGACTGGCTGGTTACTTTATGAAAGTGAAAGAGGCTGTACTGCGTGCCTGTTCGCGGGTTACCAATCCGCGAGTTGTGATTCTCAGCAACGGGGCCGAAAGCCCGAATTACTTCGAGGATGCCTACCTCGCACGTTATCTCGGTTACACCCTGGTCGAACCGGCCGATCTGGCCGTACGTGGCAATCGTGTCATGCTAAAGACCTTGGGTGGGCTGCTACCGGTGGATGTCATTATTCGGCGTCCCAACAGCGATCAGTGCGATCCCCTCGAGATCAGCCACGCGACCGGTGGTATCCCAGAACTGCTGCAAGTTTGCCGCATGAAGAATGTCGTGGTGCTCAACCCGTTGGGGTCTGGCATCGTCGAGTCTCCTATCTTCATGACCTTCATGCCGCAGCTTTGTCAGCATCTGCTGGGCGAACCGCTGATTTTGCCAGGCGTTGCTACCTGGCGATGCGGTGACCCCGATTCGCTGGCTTACGTGATCGAAAACATCGACAAACTGGTTATCAAACCTTCTTACCGAAAACGTGGAAACCGGTCCGGCATCTTCCGTGTGCAGAAAGATGGCGATCAGGAAAAGCTGATTCGCATGATCCAGGCCGATCCGGATTTGTTCGTTGCTCAGGAACAAGTGGTCCGCTCGACCAGCCCGGTCTATTCCAAGAAGTCACTCACTCCCGCCCACATTGCCCTGCGCAGCTTCGCCGTGCTGGGACAAAACGACTTCGAGACCATGCCTGGCGGGCTGATTCGACTCAGCGGAGAGCTTCAGCCGCTAGAGGCCTCGCTGCAAGTTGGCGAACGCAGCAAAGACGCGTGGGTGTTGTCCGATACTCCGATTGCGCGTGTTAGCTTGCTGAAGCAGCCCGATCATGGTGTCGAACTGAAACGTACCGGCGGCGAACTCCCCAGCCGCATCGCTGAAAACCTGTTCTGGTTGGGACGCAACCTGGAACGCGCCGACGTGACGGCCCGCATCCTGCGAACGACCATCTCGCGATTGACCAGCGAAGAGCAGATCAGCGAGATGCCTGAGGTGGTCATCTTGATCCGTACGATGGCCGAGATGGGAATCATCGAGCCAGGCTACGGCGTGGAAGAGATGCGAAAGCAGTTGCCGCCGATCGAGCGGAACCTGGCGGCGAACATCTTCGACGAACAGAACTCGATGAGCCTGCGTTCGATCGTGACCGAGATCTTCCGGCTCACCTCGCGCAGCCGCGACCGCGTCTCGGCCGATAGCTGGCGTGTGCTGCACCGGGTCGACCAAGGCTTCCAGCCCCCTGTGACCGGGTACTGGGACCTGTCCGACTGCTTGGCTTTGCTGGACGACCTGGTCCTCGACCTGGCCGCGTTCTCCGGTATCATTTCCGAAAGCATCACACGAACGCAGGTCTATCACTTCCTGGACATGGGCCGGCGTATGGAGCGGGCGACGCAGAGCTCGCGGCTGATGCGAAACTGCCTGGTACTTCCTTCGGGCGACCTGGCCGCGATCCTCGAAGCGCTGCTGGAAATCTCCGACAGTTTGATCACCTACCGGTCGCGTTACTTGGAAGAGATGCACCTGGGGGCCGTGCTCGATCTGCTGGTGACCGACGAAACCAACCCGCGTTCGATTGCCCGCCAGTTGGCTCAACTGTTAGAGCACGTCAACGATCTGCCCAACGTTGCTAATCATGCCGGCTACACGGTCGAGCAGCGTCTGGCGATGTCGCTGCTGCACGAAGTGCGGATGTTCGATGTTACGCGTGTCCGAGCCCCCGACGCCTTGTCGGCCGGCGAATCACTGCATATGCTGCTGCAGGAAATCGAATCGCTGCTGCCGAAGTTGTCGGATGTCGTTTCGCAGCGGTATCTGGTTCACGCGATGCCCCAGTCACATCTGGTCGAGATCCGCCCCTAGTTGATGAAGCTTTGACCAACCGTGCGATATCAAGTGCAACATAAGACGGCCTATCACTACTCCGAGCCTGCCTCGGTAGCCCATAATTTATTGCACCTGCGCGTCCCGACCACGCATCGCCAAAGCGTCGAAGACTTTGCCCTCACGGTCGAACCCAAGCCGAGGTCGGTTGTTTCGCGGACTGATTACTTCGGAAACCAGGTGCATTACTTCGCCTTGAGCGAGCCGCACAGCGGAATGACCATCACGGCTACCAGCCGCGTCGTGGTAAAGACGCCTGTGCCGATTACCACCTCCCCGTCTTGGGAAGAGCTCGCTCAGCTGGGCAAGCGTCGTGAGTTTCCCTTGGAAGTTCGTCAGTTTCTGTTTCCCTCGCGGCACATTCGCTTACTGCCGATCCTGAGTGAATACGGCAAGGCAGCATTCACCCGCAACCGACCCATCGTCGAAGCGGCCTTGGAACTGACGACCCGCATTTACGCCGATTACAAGTACGACTCCGGGGCGACCAACATCTTCACGCCGCTGGAAGAGGTAGTTCGTCAGCGTCACGGTGTATGCCAGGACTTCGCCCACGTCGGCATCGGTGCCCTCAGGGCGCTCGGGCTGCCGGCTCGCTATGTCAGTGGATACCTGCGAACCCTGCCGCCGCCGGGCAAGCCTCGCCTGGTCGGTGCCGATGCCTCGCATGCGTGGTTCTCGGTCTTCTGTGGAACGGAACTTGGCTGGGTCGATTTCGACCCGACCAACAAAGTCATGGTCGGTACCGATCACATCACGCTGGCCCACGGGCGAGACTTCGAAGACGTTTCGCCCATTCAAGGGGTCGTCATGGGCGGGGGAACGCGAACGATGCAAGTCGGCGTCGACGTGATGCCACTAGATGCCAAAGCCAACGGCTCGCCACCAGACCCCGCCAGCACTCCGCAGCAGGAACGTAGCCCGAATAAATAAGGGTTGCTACCGGGTTGTCCCAGAGAGAGATTTCTCTGGGCTACCCTTATCATAAAGCCGCTTAAGCGGCGGCCTGAAGGCTGAAGAATGTGGTGCCGATGGACTCGCCGACCAGGTTCAAGCGTTTCTGGAAGTCGTCAATAAACTCGTGCAGCCCCCGGGCGATGATATCGCTGGCACTAGTGAATGCGAACTCCGCACGCAGCTGTCCCAGACGTTGTTCCGGCAGGTTCGTGAACCCTTCGATATCGCTTCCGGTGATTGCGTGTAGCGACTCGTTGGCACGGGTCAGGCAGTGCAGCACCGCCCTAGGGAATTCCTTGTCGAGCATCAAAAAATCGACCACATTCTGCGGCACGATCCGGCCGAAGCGTTGACGATACATTTCGTAAGCGCTCGCCGAGCGGAGCAAGGCGGCCCACTGCAAATCGTCGAACGCGCTTCCCACGTGCTGCGGACTGGGAAGCAAAATGTAATACTTCACGTCCAGGATGCGAGACATCTTGTCGGCCCGCTCCAGGAAGCGGCCGAGCTGACAGAAATGCCATCCTTCGCCATGGGTCATGGTGGCATCGGTCACGCCGACGAACTGCTGCCCGGAATTACGAACCGCTTCGTAGAAGTCCGGCAGGTCGTCCAGAATTCCTTCGGCATCCCCGACATCTTTCACCATCAAGTAGAAGCGGTTAATGTGCTCCCACATTTCGGCGGAGATGCGTTCGCGGATGCTGCGGGCATTCTCGCGGGCGTTGATCAGGCAGGAAAGGATCGAGTTCGGGTTGTTCCGATCGAAAGTCAGGAACTCGATCACGTTTCGTTTGCTGGCCTCGCCGTAAATCTCCGAGAACTTCTCATCATCGCCAGTGGTCGTCACCAGCGGCATCCATTGCTGGTTGCCGGCCGTGGACAGGTCCATGCTGATGTTCAAGTTCACCGCGATGAAACGGGCAACCGCCTCAGCGCGTTCGATGTAACGGCTGGTCCAATAGATGGAGTCGGCTACGCGACTTAACATGAAGAACCTTTCAATCCCTACACGACCCAGGTGTCTTTACTTCCGCCCCCCTGGGACGAGTTAACCACGAGCGATCCCTTTCGCAGGGCCACACGAGTCAGTCCGCCAGGCAACACATAGATGTCTCGTCCATAGATGATAAACGGTCGCAGATCGACGTGCCTACCCTCTAAATGGTCGTCGATGATGACCGGTGCCCGCGACAAGGCGAGGGTCGGCTGTGCGATGTAATTCCGTGGATTGGCCTTGATCAGTTCGACGAACTTATCGTGCTCTTCCTTGGACGCACGCGGACCGATCAGCATGCCGTAGCCGCCTGATTCGTTGGCCGGCTTCACGACCATATCCGCAATGTTCTTGATCACGTGATCACGCTGAGCATCGTCCCAGCAAACGTAGGTGGGTACGTTTGGCAGGATGGCGTCTTCACTCAGGTAGTACTTGATCATGTCCGGAACGTAGGCGTAGATCACCTTGTCGTCGGCGATTCCGGTACCAGGTGCATTGGCCAACGCGACGTTTCCGGCGCGGTAGGCGTCGATGATGCCTGGGACGCCCAGCATCGAATCCTTGCGGAAGACGTGCGGGTCGATGAAGTCGTCGTCGATACGTCGGTAGATGACATCGACAGCCATTAGGCCTTTGGTTGTACGGGCATAAACGCGGCGATCGCGAACGACCAGGTCACGCCCTTCCACCAGGTCGACCCCCATCTGCTGGGCGAGGAACGAGTGTTCAAAGTAGGCCGAGTTATAAATGCCAGGCGAAAGAACGGCTACGACCGGCTTCTCGACATGCTCGGGGGCCAGCGAGTTGAGTGCGTCCAACAACTGGCTGCAATAATCGTCGACTGGGCGGACAAATTGGGCCTCGAACAGGCCGGGGAAGGTCTGTTTCATCAGCTGACGGTTCTGAAGCACATACGAAACGCCGGAAGGGCAACGCAGGTTGTCCTCTAGCACGTAGAACTCACCGTCCGAGTCGCGGACCAGGTCGGTACCGGTGATGTGGCACCAAATCCCGTTAGGCGGCTTCATGCCCACGCACTGCGGCCGGAAACTACTGGCCGACTTAACCACGTGTTCGGGGATGATGCCGTCTTTGAGGATCTTCTGCTCGTTGTAGATGTCGTCGATGAACATGTTCAGCGCGATAATGCGCTGCTTCAGTCCTTTCGAGATCCACGACCACTGTTCCCCTTGGATGATGCGGGGAAGGATATCGAAAGGAATGATCCGTTCGGTCCCTTCCTCTTCGCCGTAGACGTTGAACGTAATCCCCAAACGAATCATCGACCGCTCGGCCGCCGTCTTTCGTTTGCGAAGATCGTTCGAGGTTAGCTCTTGAATGTGTTGATAAAGCAACTGGCAGTTCGTACGTGGGGAACCGCCAGGAGAGAACATTTCGTCGTAGAACTCGCCCACATCATAATCCGCGATGAGGTTGGGCTCGGATACTATTTGAGTTTGTGTTTGCCCTTGCACGTCATTCTTCTCCTAATGAGAAATCCAGTGGGGCCAGATGAAACCGCCGGGGGAGGAAAGGTCGTCGTGACGCGACGAGTCGAAGTGTTGCCTGAGTCCTCCCAAAGGGACAAGTCATAAGAAAGCACTTGCCGTGCCAAAACGGGCAGGGAATTGGCGGTTTGAAATCCGTAAAACGTTTTATGGTAGTGTTTTGTGTCGAAATAGGGCTACCCGAATATTATGCCGATGCTGCCGGACATGCCTATTAAATGAGCATGGGTAAGGGAAACAGAATTCACATTAACGATATTCGCCTGAAGAGGGGATTCGTTCGCTCCGCAGGCATGGTCTTGCTAAAATGCTCGTCTACCCAATTGCTTCCCACCTTCATCGAGCTTGTCCCATGCTGTTGCCTCACCGCCGTCTGATTCCCTGGTTCCTGCCACTCGTCTTGCTGTCCGCGTCGATTGCCGCGGCAGACCCTATCCAGCCGTCGGCCAATCTTCCCCAGACGCAGCCGTGGGACCTGGCGAAACTTTCTCAGCCGCCGGAGTTTAAGTGGGTCGACGCCGATTCCCCGGTGCGGTCCCTGACATTCACCGGAGAAGAGTTCGAGGGACACCCAACCAGTGTCTTTGCCTATTATGCGACACCTGGCAGCGTATTGGGAGACAAATCTTTAGATAGAAATCTGCCAGCGATCGTTTGTATCCATGGCGGTGGGGGGACCGCTTTTCGCGAGTGGGCGGAGCTATGGGCTCGTCGCGGCTATGCGGCGATTGCGATGGATCTTGCTGGCTCGAAGCCGATCGAAGGCCAAAACCCTCACGATCAAAAGAACCGAACGCGTCTGCCAGATGGCGGACCGTCGCAGGGAGACCAGCACAAGTTCGGACGCATCGGCGATCAAGTACATCAGCAATGGCAATACCACGCGGTCGCAAACGCGATCCTCGCGCATTCTTTGATTCGTAGCTTTCCAGAGATCGATAAAAATCGAACCGGTGTGACTGGCATCAGTTGGGGTGGTTACCTGACGTGCATCGTGGCGGGTGTCGACTCACGTTTTCATGCGGCGGTTCCCGTTTACGGCTGCGGATTTCTGACCGAAAACAGCAAGTGGTTGGATAACTTCGCCCGGATGACGCCTGAGCACAAGGAGCGGTGGATTACGCTGTGGGACCCGAAGCAGTATCTGCCGACCGTTTCGATGCCGATTCTGTTTGTTAACGGAACGAACGACTTCGCGTACCCGCTGGACAGCTACATGAAGAGCTACCAGGCAGTGCCTGACGAAGTACACAAACAACTTTCGATCACCGTGAAGATGCCCCACAGCCATCCCGCGGGCTGGAACCCGCCACAAATCGGGCACTTCATGGATCAATGGCTCAAACGCGGCGAGCCAATGCCGATGGTCGACCATCCCCAGGTCAAAGGAGACCACGTCCAGCTGCGCTACGACACGGCTACGGTTGCCAAAGCGGCCATCCACTGGACTACCGACGACAAGGCCGTCAACGCGCACGACTGGAAATCGGCCGATGCTACGGTGAAAGAAGATATCATTCTTGCACCTAAGCCGCCTGAAAACGCCAAACTGTGGTACATGACCGTCCAGACGGAAGATGGCAGCGTGGTAAGTACGGAGATTATCTTTGTCAGTCAACCGTAGCTCTTGCTGATTCGCATTTGCCCCATCAGCCGAACCTACTTGTAGTAAGCTCCGCAGGTTTCCGCTTCGCCTCTCTTCAGTAGCAGTTGAAATGACCGATCCCAGTAACAAGCGTAAACGCCGTCGAAGATGGTTCGGTCTGATCGCATGTCTATTGGGCACGCTACTGGGCGTCGTCGCTGGCGAAATCGCCTTGCGGGTATACGTTGGCATGCGTGGATGGACTGCCAACTGTTACGCCACCGGTGCCGTCTTCTTCGTCCCCGATCCCGTCACCGGCAAGACCCTACGACCTGGGTTGCGGCTGAAGTCCTCGACTTACGACATCGACGTCAACTCGCTCGGCTTTCGCGGCCCTGAGATTAAAGTCGCCAAGACCCCAGGCACCCAGCGGATTGTGGTGATGGGGGGATCGAGCGTGTTCGGCTACGTGGTCCCTGGCAAGGATAGCGCCAGCGGGCAGTTGGGAGCGATCCTCTCGCAGCAGCTTCAGCAAGCTGGCTGCGACCAGCCAGTCGAAGTCATCAACGCTGGCGTCCCCAGCTTTACACTGGCGCAGTGTCTCGGGCGTTTCAAAACACAAGTTGCGCCGCTGAAGCCAGACATCGTGGTGCTTTACCTGGGATGGAACGATATTCCTCTGTTGATCTCGGAAGAGCAGGACCAACCTCTTCCGCAAGCTCCCGGCTGGATGGAACGGACGCTCGCCCATAGCACGTTGTACGGAGTATTTCGTTACCGTTTGTTTCCGCCCCCTAATCCGCAGTTCGCTCCGCCTCCGTCCGTATCGACCCAGATCGTGCCGGAGTCAGCCGAGCGGTTCCGCGAAACGATGACCGCGATGATCGAGGCCATTCGCGAAAGCGGTGCCACGCCGGTGATTTCAACGCAGGTCATGGCCGCCGGCAGTGAGTGTGATTCGCTCGACAAGTACCTCGGCGAAACGCCAGAGCAGATTGCCCATAATGCGGAACTGGGTAAATGGCTAACCAGCGAAATTCGCCAACGGGCCCAGAAGCACGAGGTACGCTTGATCGACACGGCCGCCGCGGTACCGTGCAGTGAAGAGGTGCTGGGTGATGCGATTCACTTGACCGCCCATGGTCACCAGTTGGTGGCCGAAGCGTGGGCCGCAGGGCTCACGCCGCTCTTGTGTGACGCAAACGCAGCCAAGCAGCCAGAACAAGTTGAGGTGCCATGACCTGGATTCTCGGGATTTCGGCCTACTATCACGATTCGGCCGTTGCACTGATCAAAGATGGCGAGATCCGCGCGGCAGCCAGCGAGGAACGCTTCAGCCGTCGTAAGCACGATGCAGGTTTCCCGGAACTCGCCTTGCAGGCCTGTCTCGACCATGCCGGTATCCGCCTGAGCGATATCGACTATGTCGGCTACTACGAAAAGCCACTGCTCAAGTTCGAACGCCTGTTGGAAACCTACCTGACGTGCGCCCCGCGCGGGTATGCCAGCTTCGCCAGTGCCATGCCGGTATGGCTGCGCACCAAGCTTTACTTGCCACGCGAGATTCGTCGTCAGTTGGGAGGCGTGTATAAGAAACGCATCGTCTTCAGCGAACACCACGAGTCGCACGCGGCCAGCGCGTTCTTTCCCAGCCCGTTTGAAAGTGCCGCGATCCTTACAATCGACGGCGTTGGCGAGTGGACCACCACCAGTTGGGGCGTCGGACAGGGTAGCAAGATCGACCTTCGCGCCGAGCTTAAGTTCCCGCATTCGCTGGGGCTGCTCTATTCCGCATTCACTTACTTCTGCGGCTTCCGCGTCAACTCTGGCGAATACAAGCTGATGGGCTTGGCTCCGTACGGAACACCCAAGTACGCCGACACCATCCTCGAGCACCTCATCCAATTAAAGGAAGACGGCAGCTACCGCTTGAACATGAAGTACTTCGGCTTTCTCGATACCTTGCGAATGACCAACCGCCATTTTGCCAGGCTGTTTGGAGCCGAGCCGCGCGGGGCCGAGCAGCCGACTCGCCAGATCGACCTCGACCTGGCCGCCAGCGTTCAGCAGGTAACCGAAGAAGTCGTGCTGCGGATGGCCAGGCATGTGCATCAGCAGACCGGCGAAGAGAACTTATGCATGGCCGGAGGCGTAGCGCTTAACTGTGTCGCCAATGGTCGGCTGCTGCGGGAAGGGCCTTTTAAACGCATCTGGATTCAGCCCGCCGCAGGGGATGCCGGCGGTTCCTTGGGGGTGGCCTTGTTGATTTGGCACCAACTGCTCGGTGGCAAGCGGGAAGTGTCCCGCGAAGATGCGACCCAATACGTCGGCGATCAACAGCAAGGCTCGCTACTCGGCCCGGCCGTCGACCAGGACGCAGAGGTCGAGCGGCTGATCGCCGGTGGTGCCGTGGCGACCAAGATCGAAGACGATGACCAGTTGATGCAGAAAGTGGCCGAGCTGATCGACGGCGGCAACGTCATCGGCTGGGTACAGGGCCGCATGGAGTTCGGCCCGCGTGCGCTCGGTTCCCGGAGTATTTTGGGAGACCCTCGCAATCGCGAGATGCAAACGACGATGAACTTGAAGATCAAGTTCCGCGAGTCCTTTCGACCTTTCGCCCCCAGCGTGATGGAAGAACACGCGGCCGAGTGTTTCGTCTTTCCTGATCGCTTCACGACGCCAGCCGAACGGGCCAGTCCTTACATGCTGTTCACTTACGACGTGCAGCCCAGTCGCCGGACGAGCGCCAACGACGAAAACAAGAACGACCGTGCCGACACGCAACTGGTTGACCGTGTTCGCGAGATCCGTAGCGATCTGCCGGCCATCACGCATATCGACTATTCGGCCCGCGTGCAAACCGTTTCCCGGCAGCGGCATCCACGGTTCCATCAGTTGCTGACGGCGTTCTATCAGCTGACAGGCTGTCCGGCGCTGATCAATACCAGCTTCAACGTCCGTGGCGAACCGATCGTCGGTACGGCTGCCGATGCGTACCGCTGTTTTCTGGCTACCCACATGGACGTGCTGGTGGTGGGCAACTGGATCTTCTATCACAACCAGCAGCCTAATGCGGCCCGTGTCGACAGCAAGGCATACCTTACCAACCTGGAGCCGGACTAATGGTACTGGTCGATATCAAAGCGAAGCCCTCGGCCTCGATGCAGCGTTGGTTTGGCCTTTCGCTGACGGCGCTGCTGCTGATCGTCGCGGCTGCTTGCCGGGGTGTCAGTCCACTGTTGGCGATCGCCGTGGCCGTGCTGGCCGTTTTGGTGTGCGTGGCCTATTACCTGGTGCCGGCGACGCGGTTGCCGATCATTCGCACGTGGCAGGTCGTTACCTTTCCAATCGCATTCGTGGTGAGTCACGTGCTGCTGTTGGTCACCTATTTCGGCGTCTTTTTGCCGGTGGGAATCGTCATGCGTCTTCTGGGGCACGATCCGTTACAATTGAAAGAGGACGACCGCGACTCGTATTGGGTCCAGCGGCCGACCAAACCGACCAGCACCGATCGATACTTCAAGCAGTTCTAAAATTCCCATGAACCAAGATCCGAAAACCAACGAGCCTGACGACCACGATCAGTTCGCTTCGCAGGCCGAACAGGGCGATCCCGGTATCGTGCGCGAGTTTGTGCTTTATCTGCAAGAGAACAAGAAATGGTGGCTCATTCCGATGATCCTCACCCTACTGGCCATCGGCGTGGTGGGCCTGCTGGCTGGCAGTGGTTTGGCACCGTTTGTTTACACCTTGTTCTAAATCGGCAATGCGGCCCAGGCACTAGGAAAGGGGAAGCACTCAGGTTTGCCAGTTCGACTGAACCAGTGCTTCCGCGCTTACGATCTTGGGGCACTTCCAATTGTTCCGCTGCATCCAATCAAAGAACTGGGATTCAACGGCAATGTGATAGTGACGGATGTAATAGATGACATCCCCAGACCAACACCATTCGCCATCGCTGTAGACGTCTGGCGAACCGATCATGACACTATCTTCTTTCAACCGGTCGAACGCGTCGCTGTTTGCTTCAAACAGCAGGGTGCCTTCGCTAAGATATTGCACCACCAGGTCCTCTTCATCGAGAGGCCCCATCATTTGCAGTTCACGCAAGTCTTGTAGAGCTTCGCGTCGACTGCTCTCCTCGAAAAATCCGAATCGCTTCAACATGGGTCACGTTCCTCCACACCACCCATGGCAAGCCGAATCCGAGCTTCAGCCGGGTGACGATTAGATGAGAAAAGGAAGTCACCGCCGGACAGCCATCGTCTGAGACTGCCCAGCCTGTGGAATCACGAATCCCTCCAATGTTGTCCCGCAAAATAGCTGCCACTTCTTTCAAGGACACCATCCATGGGCCTCTGTTGGGAAGTTTAGCAAAGGAGGAATCGAAAAGGCAAAGAAAATTTTTGATGAAAATGAATTCTCGCTCGCGTGCATGGTAGCTTATGACGCCATCGGAACCATGACAAATCAAATGGAGGTTATGCATGCGATTCCTCCTGGGAAGAATTGCCAGCCGTACGAATCCTTAATCACTCTGCGGCATCGAAAGTAAGTGTTTATAGGAATACCATTTGCACTCTTTGCAGTAACGATATTCAATGCGCGTAATGGCAGACCTCCTTCGACAGGGGAGTGCTTAACGGCAAAGGCAAGAAAATGGCAATCGATCCCATTTGCGGAATGACAGTTCAAGAGTCGACACCCTGGAAAACGACTCGCGATGAGCAAACCTTCTACTTTTGCTGCGAGCATTGTCTGAAGAAGTTTGAGGCCGGCGGTTCATCTGAAGCGGCACCGATGCAGTTGGTTACCCTCGGCGAGCCGCCAGCCAGGCATGACTGCTGCCACGGTCACGAAGGTCATTCGGCTACCAAGAAGCCGCGCGCGAAGTCGTCGGCGAAGTATATCTGTCCGATGTGCGATGGCGTCGAAAGCGATGTCCCCGCCGATTGCCCCAAATGTGGCATGGCGCTCGAACGCAACCAGCCGACCGGGCCGCAGACAAAGACCATTTATACTTGCCCGATGCATCCCGAGGTGCGGCAAGATCACCCTGGCAGTTGTCCCAAGTGCGGCATGGACCTCGAGCCTGAGACCATCACGACCGACGCAGAAGAAGACGATCCCGAACTGACCTGGATGACGATTCGCTTCTGGGTAGGGGCCGCGCTTACCGTGCCCATCTTTGCGATGGCCATGCTGCCGATGCTGGGAATCGAACTGGGCATCCCGGCTGACGTTTCGCGGTGGATTCAGTTGGTGCTGGCAACCCCGGTCGTCTTGTGGTGCGGGTGGCCATTCTTCGTACGCGGTGCGAAGTCGCTGATGACGATGAACCTGAACATGTTTACGTTGATCTCGCTGGGTGTCTCGGCGGCGTACCTGTATAGCCTCGTCGCGACGCTATTCCCTGGCTTCATACCCGATGCCTTCCAGCATGGGGGTGAAGTCCCTGTTTACTTCGAGGCCGCGGCGATGATCGTTACGCTGGTCCTGCTGGGGCAGGTCATTGAACTGCGGGCTCGCAAGAAGACGGGCAGTGCGATTCGCGAACTGATCAACCTGGCCCCCCCCACGGCTCGTATCATCGAAGATGGTCAGGAACGCGAAGTCCCCTTGAGCGAAGTGCAGCAGGGACAAGAACTGAAAGTGGTGCCGGGCGATAAGATACCTGTCGATGGCGAGGTGATCTCCGGTAGTTCGACCGTCGACGAGTCAATGCTCACCGGTGAAGCAAACCCGGTCAAAAAGGCCCAAGGGGACAGCGTCATCGGCGGCACCGTCAACCAAAGTGGTACCCTCCGCATCAAGGCCACCCATGTCGGCGAAGACTCGGTTCTCTCGCAGATCGTGCAGATGGTGGGTCAGGCCCAGCGCAGCCGAGCCCCCATTCAGCGTCTGGCCGATACGGTCTCTGGTTATTTCGTGCCTGCGATAGTTGCGATCTCGATTGTCACGTTCGTGGTGTGGGCTTTCTGGTCGCCGGAAGAACCGAAGCTGGCGTACGCCCTGTTGAATGCGGTGGCCGTACTGATTGTCGCGTGCCCCTGTGCGCTCGGGCTGGCCACACCGATGTCGATCATGGTCGGCGTCGGACGAGGTGCCAAGGCCGGTGTCCTGGTGAAAGAAGCCGCCGGGCTCGAAACATTACAGCAGGTCGATACCATCGTGGTCGACAAGACCGGCACGCTTACCGAAGGAAAGCCGAAGCTCACCTCCCTGGAACCTGCGGAAGGTTTCAGCGAAGAAGAATTGTTGAAGTATGCCGCCGCCGTCGAACAGAACAGTGAGCACCCCATTGCCCGCTCGATTGTCAACGCGGCCAAAGATCGCGATATGAAGCTGGCCGATACGTCCACTTTCGATTCCACCACCGGACAGGGCGTCCAGGCCGTGGTCGATGGCAAGAAGATCGTCTGCGGCAAGCCCTCGCTGCTGAAAGATCACGGCATCGAGTTTAAAGCGACTGGCTCCACCGAAGGAACGAAGGTCTACCTGGGTGTCGATGGCAAGTATGCTGGGGCGCTGATCGTCAGCGATCCCCTGAAAGCGACCACCGCCGGGGCGATCCAGTCGCTGCACGACATGGGCATTCGCGTGATCATGATGACCGGCGACAACCCCCAGGTAGCCGAGGCGATCGCCAAGAAGCTAAACATCGACGACTACCAGGCCGATCTCTCGCCGCAAGACAAGCACGACCGCATCCAGAAGCTGCGTGACGAAGGGGCCAGAGTCGCGATGGCCGGCGACGGCATCAACGACGCCCCGGCTCTGGCCGCCGCGGATGTCGGCATTGCCATGGGAACCGGTACCGATGTCGCCATCGAAAGCGCGTCGATCACCTTGATGGGAGGCGATCTGGAAGGGGTCGTAAAAGCATTCCGCCTAAGCCGCCGCGTCATGCGAAACATCAAGCAGAACCTGTTCTTCGCACTGGCCTACAACAGCCTGGGCGTGCCGATCGCGGCCGGCATCCTGGTCCCCATCTTCGGCATGCACGCCCTACTGAACCCCATGTTCGCCGCCGCCGCGATGAGTTTCAGCTCTGTCAGCGTCATCAGTAACGCACTGCGACTACGAGCGACAAACCTCACCGAGTAAGCCAACCACAAACAGGGTGCCACTCCCAAGTCTTCTTGGGCGTGCAAACGATACCAGGTTACCTTATTCCCCCTTTCGCACAATCAACTGCGTCACAAACGCACTGCCAGTATGAAAGGTCCCCTCGGTAACATCCCGTTCCAGTTCTGCTTCGTGCAACACCTGCAGGCTGCCAAGCTGCGCACGCAGATTTTCTAGCGTGACCAGCATATCGACATCCTTCGGCCCACCGGTTCCATATTCCAGCTGCCGCGGATGGTACGACTCGAGCAGGAAGATGCCACCCTCTTTCAGCGAGGCGATCGCTTTCGGATAGATATTCGCCCGTGAGGCAGAATCGATGTGGGCGAAGATCGAAACGATCGCATCCCAGCGGTTCTCGCCGTAGTCGTAATCGTTCAGGTCGCTAATTTCGTACGTCAGCGAAACTTGGTGCTGCGCCGCCAGTCGCTCGGCTTTCGCTTTCCCTTCGGTAGAAAGATCGACCGCGTGCACTTGGTACCCTTGCTGGCAGAGCAGCAGCGCGTTGCGTCCTTCTCCTTCGGCCAGGCACAGTACTTTCGTCTGCGGTGGGAAGTGATGGATCGACGACGCTAAGAACGTGTTCGGCGTCGTTCCGTAGATATACTCTTCGCGTCCAAAACGCGAGTTCCAAAACTCTTGAACGTCTTCGCTCATTGTGGATGATTCCTTTGTGGTGCTCGTTACGCCGCGACCTCAGAGACCCACGTGCGGATCAGCAGCGTCTGAAAGTACAGGGTAGGGCGGGTCAGTCCGCTATCGATCAGTAGCTGTTGCATCTCTTTATTCGAAAGCAGCGCGACCTCGCGGCCCAGGTGATCGGTCTTCGTTTCGAGGCCCACCAGGCTATGCAGCGAAACCCAGTGCTGTACGAGTCGCTCGTACTCGGGGCTCTGCATGTTGGCGGCCAGGTCGGCGTTGACCAGCAGCCCGCCGGGACGAAGCCGCTGGGCGATTTCTGCGAAGTAGCGCTTTCGCTTTTCGCGATCGACCAGGAAGTGCGAAACGAGAATGCTGGTCGCGGCGTCGAACGGCTGGCTTGGCTGAAGGCTATCGAGATATCCTTCATGGAACGTGCAGCGCGACGTGATGCCGGCGGCTTCGGCCCGCTGACGGCACACGGCCATCATGCCTGGTGCTGGTTCGACCACCGTAAACGTCCACTCGGGGAACGCGGCCGCTAGTGCTAACAGTTCCGCTCCGGTGCCAGCGCCCACGCATAACACGCGCGCGATTGGCCCCAGTGGCGAAAGAACGGCCTTCAATAGCAGGTGCTGCGCATCGTTGATCGGTGCCATGCCGGCCCACCGCTGGTCGTACCCGGCCGCTTTTTCCTGATCGAAGAACTTCGAGGGGTCTTGCTGATTCATGCATCTTTCTGGGGGCTAACATCACGTGAGTCCCCAGTCAGATGCCGAAACGTGCGATTGGTTACAACAAAAATCCCCCCCAGGTGCCACGCCCAAGTCTGCTTGGGCGTGCAGAGTTTAACAGACATCGCCAATTGAACAGCGATCGCTAGCGAATCCCGTTATGGCCAGGTCGGTCAAGCGTAGCCACCCCCTTACCAGCCTTCGACTTCTTGTAAACTTTCATCAAATTATCGGTCAATGCCACGGGCACATTCCCCGGACCACGAACCGCATTGGCTACGTCCCAGGCAGCTATCCAGGTGTCTTTCGCATCGTAGTTGCCATTCAAGGCTACCGGCCAACTCGTGCCGTAAAACTTCTGGAGGTAGAGCATCTGCACGACGTAAGCGAAGCATTCTTCGTCCAGTTGATAGGTGCGAACGCCTTGGCTGTATCGGTAGTCGAAGCTGGCATGCACCGCTTCGTGAACGATAAAACTCCGGTCGAGTTGATCGCTCGGCAGGGATTTGAGAATAATCTCATCGTCTTCGGGAACATACTCGGCCGCGTGCGGGTGTGTCGGATCGAGGCGTGCCGTGATTCGTTTCGTATTAAGCAGGTAACCGATCTTGCTGAAATCGGGGCCACTGATCGAAAGCCGATAGGCGAACAGCGACAGGTTCAGGCTCTTTACCGACGAGGAATTGATCGTCGCCCGGCAGCGTTCCCAGGCATCTTCATCGGCGGTCGTGGGTGGTGTCCAGCCGGCCGGTGGAATGTAAATGTACTGGGTGCCCGTGCAAGGCTTGCCGAAGTCGTAATTCTTGCCATCCTTCGACTTCTTACGACAACCCAGTACGTGATACAGGCACCAGTTCACCTCGTCCGGATTGCGTGTCCCAAAGTTGAAGACGATGATGTCCCACGGATCGCTAAACCCGTGCATCGCGGCCAGTATCCACCAGTCGTCCGACTCGGTGACCATCACCTTCTTTGCGTATCCCTTCGGAGGCCACACCGGTTGGATGAGTGGCTCCTTCAACTTGACTGACATATGCCTCGATCCTTTGCATGATGGATGTTTCTCTGCCCACTCACGTTATCGAGGTAAAAAGGAGTTCGTTGTCTGGTTTTTCCCCAGATTTGCCAAACTGGCGGCATGGCCTGTCTCTGGCGTGGTAACTACCACCGTGATAGCGTAGGTTCCCAGTAGGTGGCATTCTTAGCGATAAGAATTGATTTCCAAGGTAAACATATGAACCCCAACGTCGACGACTACATTCAGCAACATTCCCCGTGGCAAGATGTCCTGTCGCAATTGCGTAAGCTCGTCCTCTCGACGAAGCTAAGTGAACAGTGGAAGTGGCGGGCTCCCTGCTACACGCTCGACGGCAAGAACGTCGTGATGATCGCGGCGTTCAAAAAGGACTGCGTACTGAGCTTCTTTAAAGGCCCCTTACTGAAAGACCCAGAGAACCTGCTGACCGCCCCCGGCGAGAACAGCCGAACCTTCCGTGTCGTCCGCTTTACCGACGCCAAACAAGTCACAGGGCTAAAGTCTCAACTGAAATTCCTTATCGAGCAGGCCATCGAGGTCGAACGCTCCGGCCAGCAAATCGAAGCGAAGAAAGGCCCCGACGAATTCCCAGCGGAGCTAACCGCCAAGCTCAAGGAAGACCCGAAACTTAAACGAGCATTTGAATCCCTCACGCCAGGACGCCAACGTGCTTACGTGATGCACTTCGCCGAAGCGAAACAAGCGAAGACCCGCACGGCCCGCATCGAAAAGTTCGCCCCCCGAATCTTAGACGGCAAAGGGATGAACGACTGCGTCTGCGGATTGACCAACAAGCCGCCAGGGTGCGATGGCTCGCATAACAAGCGGTAGGTATGAGCAGGTGGAACGAATTTCCTTAGGTGGTACCGATGAATAATTTCCAGCTATCCATCAGGGAATTGTGCGTGTATATCGCCTGCATTGCGATAACGTTGGCATGCGTCGTGAGTGATTCCGAAGCCGGATTTGTCGTAATGTGTGCGGCTTGTGGCATTGCCTTAATTCTGATTCTTGCCGTGTCGCCACGGTCGTTCATGATTTCCTATGGCATAGCCTTTATGGTGGTAGCAGCGGCGATTATTTTACTTGATCAACTGGCGACCCCCGCCGTTAGTAATTTGCTGCATTATCGTATGCTTCCGCCCATGTCATTCAATTCCAGTGGTAATGACGTTGGCACCGTTGCAGACGAGAACCGAAAGGTGACCCTGATTATCGGTCTTGTCATCTGGATCCCATTTGTGGTGGCGCGAGTTCGCTGGGGAATAAAAGGGAACGAAGACTCAATTTGATTTCTTCGTCGGCAAGCAATTAGAAACGAGAATCCTGAAAAGGGGGCATCCTCTTTTCACGCAGTACCCATGTTGTCCTATTGGGACGAAGAAAGTCGCACACTTGTGATGCGCAGCGTTTTAGCGATTAGCTTCGCTCGCTTCCAGATAACATCGCAAACCACCATCGAAGACAATCCGCCACCCTTCCACCGGCGAGTCTCCTTCCAGCACCCCAAACCGGTCATCGCGTATCTTCACCAGTGTCCCTTGCTGGTGTGCTGAAAGCGTGATTCGCAGGGCCGTTGTCGCTGGTCCACCGAAGGGCGGCAGCAAATGACCGGCCAGGATCAACTCGCGGCCGGCTTCCACGCCGATGACCGTGTACCACACCAGGCCATCGCCCCCGCCGAAATCTTCGAAGACGCGACCTCCCAGCGTGGGCTCGATCACAAATCGCTGCGTCCGCTCGGAGGTGACGAAATCGATCGGCCACCAGGCAGAAGACTCGGCGGCGATCGCCTGCCAAACTCGCTGTGGTGGCGCGGCGATCATCACTTCCAACTGGTAACAGCCACTTGTCACTTGCGGATCGGACATTGTGTGTGCCTCCTTGGCCGAGCGATTTAGGTTGCTCGATGCGCTCCATGATTACATCACTTCGTGAACAGGCAAGCATTCAAGCGAAGTCTGCAGGACATCAAATACAAGCCACTTCTCGAATCGGTCTGGCGCGTCACGCGTATGGCACCCTTCATCGTACGCATAGCTGACCGAGAGCAGGCATGCCGATGCGTCGGCCGAATCGGCCGATTGTAAATAGCGGGCAGCACTGGCAACGGCGTCGGCGATCGGTTCCAGCCGGCACGCGTCACAGTCGCCGACCCGCACGCCATCTCGTAGCGCAACGGCCGGGGACGTCGCGGTTTGCCAATCGACCTCATGCCGCGGGGCTTGCAGCCACTTGCGAAGGGCATGGAAAGTCTCTTCCGCCACATTGCTGTCACACATGTGTTGCCACGCAGGGACGATCATCGAAAGGGCGTTGACGCAGAGCCAGGATAGCTGCCGATGCACGGCGGACGAGGCGACCGACGGGCCAAAGGAGGCCACGAAATCAGCGGTTACTGATTCATCATCATTCGAGTTAACGTACTGATGCGCGGCAATACGAATCGCAGGCGGAATGTCGGGCGGTATCGATTCCAGCGGCATGTAGTGCTTCGCCACCAAATCGCGAAGCATACTCAGAGCGACCTCCTCGGCATCGGAGGCACGCTGCGGTGTGCTGGCCGCATGGCCGTTGTAGTTCACCACCATGTCGTGAAGGATGATGTACCAGGAACCGTCGAAACGCCGGCCAGCAACGTCAATGCTTATCTCATGAATGTCTGGCAGCTTGAATCCCATGACACCTTTCGATTCATCACGTAAGGAATTCGTTCAGCGACAACCGCTTGGGATAGGACATCCTAGGGAAAGATCCTTCTGCCTGCCTTGTCGGTTTGGTGCACTCCCATGATACCATCATGACATAGCGTGCAGACAAATCCCGCCTCTTTCCCATCGTGCGTGCCCAAGTGTGCGTGCTCCTCAACGCATGGGGACAAGGCAAACTCAGCACGAATCGCGGTGGGATCGAGCCAGCAATCGAAGTAGACCCACTCGCGGCAGTTCTGCGACCACGCTTGCCCACGATACGTAATGGGTACCTCCGCGGCGAGAAGGGCTCGTTCAAGTTCTACCAAGTGTTCACAAACCATCGCTGCCACGCAATAACCAAGGGAATGATAGGGGCGAGGAGGGAACTCTGACGTCAGGATCAATCGCGCCGAGCCCTCGATGCATACCCATTGTTAACAACCCTTCTGGGAAGTTCCAAGGGTTACTTGGTCTGCAGATCTGCCAGCACAAAAAAAGATCGTGCCCAGGTACCAGGCACGATCTTCGTTGTTCATCAGCTTCCAAGGCAAAAGCTTGCAGGCTTCTTATCTGGTCCGCATGCTTTCCAGATTCTTCAGCCGCTGCAACGCGTCTTGCTGCTGAAGCAAGCCATAGTTGATATTGCCGGCGTTCAAAGAAGAGCCTGTCTGGTAAGGGTAGTCGTTGAAGTCTGAGAAGAAATTCTTGATCTGCTGCTGGATAGGAACCAGGATCCACATCTGCTGGGCATACCAGGTCAAATAGGCACCACCATCATGCGCGGCGCGCTCGTAAGGATCCATTCGCAGGTTGGTAATGCCAGCCCAAGCAGGCGTTTCGCGAGTTGCCGTGGCGATGTTCCCTTCGGAACTCACGGCAAAGCTGACCTTCCAGTCTTGCCAGCGGATCGCGTTCAGGTTCCCCCCTTGGTCGAAGTAGAACAACTGTTCGCGCGGTCCTTTCTCCGCTTCACCGGTCAGGTTCGGCAGGAAGTTGTACCCGTCGAGATGGACCTTGAACTCTTTGTCGTTCAGCGTGGTCCCTTTGGCCAGCTTTTCTTTAATGTCGGTCACGCCGGCGGCGGCACACAAGGTTGGGAACCAGTCGATATTCGAGATGATCTCGTTGTTAATCGTACCGGCCTTAATTTTGCCCGGCCAACGGATCATCATTGGCACGCGGAAGCCACCTTCCCAGGTTGTTCCCTTTTCGCCATGAAACGGCGTCATCGCGCCATCAGGCCACAAGGCCAGTTCGGCCCCGTTATCGGTGCTGTAGACGACGATCGTGTTGTCGGCAATCTTCAGTTCGTCCAGCAGATCGAGCAGTTGACCCACGTGGCCGTCATGTTCGACCATGCCGTCGGCGTGAATCCCTTTGCCTGTCTTGCCGTACGATTCCTTCTTCAAGTGGGTGAAGACGTGCATACGCGTCGAGTTGAACCACATGAAGAACGGCTTGTCGGCTTTCACCTGCCGCTGGATGAAGTCTTTGCCGGCTGCCAGGAATTCTTCGTCGACCGTTTCCATACGCTTGGAGGTCAGCGGACCGGTGTCTTCGATCTTGCCGTCGGCGCTCGATTTGATCACACCGCGCGGACCGTACTTCTTCTTGAACTCTGGGTCTTTGGGATAGAAATAACCTTCCGGTTCTTCTTCCGCATTCAAGTGGTACAGGTTGCCGAAGAACTCGTCGAAACCATGGTTGGTGGGCAGGTGCTCGTCGCGATCACCCAGGTGATTCTTGCCGAACTGACCGGTGGCGTACCCTTGTGTCTTGAGGGCATCGGCCAGAGTCGGCATCCACTCGGTGATCCCGTGCGGGTCTCCTGGCATACCGATCGTCAGCAGGCCGGTGCGGAAGGGCTCTTGCCCGAGGATGAAACTGGCGCGACCGGCGGTGCAGCTTTGTTGGCCGTACGCATCGGTGAAGTAGCACCCCTCCTTGGCGATGCGGTCGATGTTGGGCGTCTGATAGCCCATCATCCCGTGCGAATACAAACTGATTTGCGGGATACCAATGTCATCTCCCCAAATCACCAGGATGTTCGGTTTGTCAGCTGCCTGAAGCGAGGCAACGCCGCCTGCCAGGGCGATCAACGCGATCGCAATGCTTCGTACGAAACGAGAAAACTTCATAGGTGCTCCTCTGTTGATTACAAAATGGGGTCTGTCCAATTCCACAACTGCCGGCCAATACCCCTGAAGCATATCTTTCCCAGAACGCAAAGTCATCCATTTCGAAGAAAATTGATAGCTCTTAAGTGCAACGTTAACCCCAGTTTCCGATAGACTGCCGATCCATCATTCCGCGGCGGCGTTACCAATGGGACGCAGGTCCTCAAATAGAAAGGTCCAATGCGACTTCGCAACGCAGTACATACGCAGCGCGTCCTTCATCGCCTCGGCGACCGAGTCGTGAAACAAGTCGTTTTCCGTTTCCCACTGGGCATCGCAGAAAAACAGATAGAAGGAATCTAAGTCATAGGTTGCAATAGCCAAGCCATGAAAGTACGTCTGCCGCACGCCATCGGCGAACATTCGACATGCTCCCGTGTCGTGGTGAATCGTGGGATCAAGCTTCACAAACGCAACAACATCTGCGTCATCGATCTGCGCCGGGACTTGCATGTTACTTTTTCGATGGTTCGGCATTGGCGTTTTCGCCAGACTGTGCCTGCTGCTGCTCGATGGCACTGGCCAGCTTGGCCATGGTAAGGTTCTTCATACCCTGCTGCCAGTCGGACGTGCCGGTCACGTCCTCGATGACTTCGTCGTCGATCATGACATTGAACTTCTCCTCCAGTGTCATCACCAGTTCGACGTAATCGAGTTGGTCCGCCTCGAGGTCAGCCAGAGACGTCTCTGGCTTCACCTGGCCAGGTTTCACGTCGAACATAACGGCCGTGGTCGCACAAACCTGGGCAACCGTCGCGTCACTGGCAGGGCTTGTAGCAGCCGGCGGGGGCGAGGCAGGCTTCACGCCGCAGCCCATCAGCAGTACGGCCAGCCCAAAGAGCAGCAGGTTCAACGGGCGATTGGGCAAGTTGCGGTTCATTGTTGGTTCGCCTAGGGGCTGGTATCCGCGGCTTCGCTTTCAGTCTCGGATTGTTTCGCGTTAAGACGCAAGGTCGTCCACTCGCTTGCATCCTCGGCCAATCGTACGCCAATTGCGTTCTTGAGTCGAGCAAACGACACGAAATACTGCGATCGGAACGGTGTAACCTCTAGGATCAGGTTGTGGTCGTCGTCAACATCTTCGAAGACCGTTTCTTGTTTCGTTCCGCCCTGCATCAGGTGAATGCCACTGCCCGTGGCGACCAGCCATTTCTCGTGGGAGTCGAACGTTTCGAGGTCGCGGCAAAACTCCCCGCTCAAACCTTCGTGCCGGATTTCGTCGTTCAAAAGTTGCCACGGTTGCAACAGTCCATCGGCAACGTAGACTCCATCGCTGCGACTCGCCAGGAAGCGTGTGCCATGCATTTTCACTTTCGCCGGGCCATACATGCCATCATCACGTAACTTCAAGAATCCCTCGTTCCAGCCGATGAACTCTTTCGTGTTGGTATCTAAAACGGCGACTTGGAAAGGATTGCAGGAAACAACAAGGTGATGATCGTCCGCAAAGAACGAGCGGACACACATCGCGCCGTTGGGCGAAGCGTGCTTGCGGCTCGTGGATCCATCACGCGAAACCTCGACAATTCCGTCAGGTGTGGCCAGGTAGATGTCGCCACTCAGAGCACAACTGAGGTCGTACGTATGGCGCAGACTCGGATCGGACCAAAGCCGTGTCCAACTCGTTCCATTGGCATCGCGCGTGAACAACTCGGCCTTCGACGTCAACGCAACCAGCTGACTATCACGCCCGGCTAGCGATATGGTCCTATGGGGAGCGTCCATCTCGGTCCAGGTGTCCCCCTTGTCGGCGGTGGTTAGCACGCCTGATTCCGTCCCATACGATCCACCATGACGCACCGCGTAAAGTTCGTCGTTGGCAACCACAAATCGATAGCTGTTCGGTGCCGACTTGCCGAGGAAAGGTTGCCCGTTGCATCCGGCAATCGCCAACAGAATTACGCAACCGATCCAACGCATGTCGATAGCCTTCAGTGTGCCCCTCGCGACCTGTTCACTCATTTGTCATTTCACTTTCAGGGTGCCAGGCTCAAGCAGACTCGGCGTGGCACCCGGCATGATCATCCCTTACCGGTCCGGGTCTGAATCTCGTGAAGTCGCTGTTCCGCGGCCTCTTTCCCCAGCGACGGATCATTATGGACGACGTGCTTCAAGTATCGAATGATAGCCGCTCGCTGAGCCGAATTAAACAGTTCGTCGAATGGGACCTCTTTCATCTCGCCTGTCGGCGATACCGCGAGTCCAGAGAGAAACCAAGCCGACAAGTTGTAGGTTTCGTCTCCCTGAATCAATAATTCGGTCATGATGGCCGGGGCATAGAAACGAAACCCTTGGGCGTCCAGAAACGTGATCCCCCAGAATCGCGGCTGAAGTGTCGCCATCTTCACGCGTCGCCAATCGATGCGTTCGGCCGTCTTGGAAAGCTGGTCTTCTTCCGGATTGCCGTAGTCGTCCATCGACTGGGCAGCATGAATATCGATGCCCCCATCTAAGCTCACACCGGCAAACGCCTTCGCGATGTAGTCAACCAGCCACTGGGTTTGTGTCATGGGTACCGTGAGATCACTTGTGATTCGACCGAGTTACTCCGCCTTTTCGATCGACGGATCGATTTCGCGTGCCCGTTCTAAATCGGCTTGCGCTTCGTCCAATTTGCCTAGCGCCTCGTAAACGTAACTACGGTTGAGGTGCGCCCAGGCATTTTCAGGATCGAGGCGAATAATTTGATTGTACCGCTCTAGTGCCGCATCGTATTGTTCGGCCGCATGGGCGCTGTAGGCCTGGTGGCTCAGCCACGTGACGTTCCACGGGCACCAAAACAGAGGAACGATCGAGAGGCCGACCAGCGTCACCAGGCCAGCCAGCATGAGACGTGGCTTGTAGGGCAGCACGAAAGCGCCTGCGACCGCCCCACCAAACAGCAGTCCGGAAATATGGGCCGCATTGCCAACATTCCAAATCTTGAGATGCGTCGCCACAACGCAGAAGCCCAACCAGACGACAAATATTTGAATGGTGCGTTCATCCAAAACTTCGTTGAATCGCGGGTATCGATAACGCGTCGGCCACATGAACCCGAAGATCGCGTAGACAACGCCAGACGCCCCGATGCCGGTGTCACCCGAAAAGGCCAGCTGAACCGAGGAACTGACCATCGCGGCAACGACAAAGAACGCGAGAAACTTGAGCGAACCAATCTTCTCTTCCAGGCGGCTGCCAAGTACCCTGAGCCAATAGACGTTGAACGCGACGTGCCACAGCGCAAGATGCACAAAGGCCGACGTCACCAACGCCCAGTAGCCACCATCCCATATCGAATCGGCCGGCAAGTAACCGAACTTGGCGAGCGACTCCCACGATTCAAAATCGTTCTGGGCGGTAATCCCCAGGAAAATGCCAATGCACGCGACAACTGCCAGCCGAGTAACCCAAGGCTGCGCCGTCGGCTTGGGTGTCGCGTCAGTAGGCTCAGCAGTGGAGGCAGTTCCGTCGCTCATCGATGCATCATGGGTGAGAGGTGTTTCGTCACTAATCATCATAATGAGCGTCAAACGAATCGCGGTCCGCGGGGGCGGCCTGCTGGATGGGATGGGGCTCGGTGCTGATGGTCTCTACCTGCCACTCCACACGGCTGTCTTCTCCAATGCGCAGTGCTTCGGCCATGAGTGCTTCCGAGTCAATCCCCATGCTGCCGTCGGGATTCGGCCGGAGGATTGCTTCTGTCACCGGCACGGCAATGTAGGCATCCTCGCAAGTAACGCGGCGCAGTCTCAACGCAATCGAATAAGTGCTCATCGGTCCGTTAGTCCAGTTGCGGATGTTCTTATCATTTCAGCTTGTCAACAGTACCAACTTTGCTGACTAAGTTGGCATCCGTTCGCTACGGTTTTCACACGACATCCCAATCGCCGTGTGCCTCTGGCCAGTGCGATGCGGCTTCCATCTTCAGACGATACACCTCGGAACTTCTGTTCGATGAGTCCCTGCAAGATGAAATCGTCTCCCTGAGTCACTCAGTACAATACCTCACCTCGTCGGCCGGCGAGTACCTGATTCGCACTGGCCAGAGGCCAATGATACACGCACGCGTTCACTTTCACCCAGGGAATGTTGACATTTCGTGCCGACGATTCCCCAGCGAAACTTTTTCCCAGAAAATTACCCAGGCGTACTTTTAAACGGAAGCGCCTACCAAATAAATTACACGCATCAGCCCGCCAGTCGCTCTTGATTCGGGCGTGCCGGGGTGCCACCCAACGCTGGTAACGATTCTACAAGAACTCTCTAGCTCGGGCGATTTGCTTTGCAGTGGCAGTCTTCACGTTGGGTGGGCCGCAGCTAGGGGGTTGTTTCTTTCTTGGATAGTTTCGGCTTTGTTTAC